>JBIMKC010000154.1:0-5330 GCA_043673925.1 Chromatiales bacterium
GAGGGTTATCGGTGACTTTTAGGCCGACGAATATCGTTGAAAGTACCACACGGTCGAGGAGCCAAGTCACTATCAGGGCGAGTGTCGCGATCAGCAATAAGATCTGCAAGCGTTGCATCCTCGGCGCGCCAAGCAGGGTCATTCCCTGGCCCTGGCTTTCGACGTGATAGGCACGATGTAATTCGAGGTTGAGGCCGCGGGTACTTTTCAGATCCCGAAAGGCTTCTTCGATTCTCATCCGCAGGGCATAGAGTTCGACCACTTTTCCCGCGAGCTTAAACCCCCGGGCAGGGAGGTGCCCCAAGAGCCAAGGCTCACGTTGGGTCTTGGCGTGTTTGCGGTTGTGCGTCGAGCGCGCGGGTTGTCCCAAGCGATTGTGATGCCCTTTGGGTTTGCCCTTTGGGTCACGCTTGCTCTGCCCAACGCCTTCGGCGTGGACGTGGCTTGATTGTACAAGCTCTTAGAAGGGATCCACCCCTCCTCGCCCAGAAGCTGCACCTCATGGCGATTGCGGATACGCCCGACCCAGTCCCAGTCCCGCGCTTCGACTTGCTTGAACCAAGGCGTGCGAAACCCCGCATCGGAGACCAGGATGGGACGACAAGCGGGCGCCAGCATGGCCTGGAGTTGTTGCAGAAAGCGCTAATGGACCGCGGGCTTCTCCTGGTCCTCAGGGTGTGCACCTCTTCGTACAAGGTCAGTGAAAGCCAGGCCCAGGGACCGGGCCTGCTGGGCGCGCCGAGGATGCAACGACCGTTGACCGGTACCGAGGCGCCAAGAGAAAATGCCGTTTGCACCCATGTCGGACCCATCGACAATAATCAAGCGTCGATTAGACAGTAACCGGTCCGCTCGCTTTGAAACGCATCGCGCCGTAAAGTCAGTGTGGGAGCTGTGTCGCACCGCGCAGTGGTGCGACGCTGCGGACGCAGGACGAATCGCGGCACCAATAGCCTGTCGCGTCATGCGAGTGCATTTCGGGGACAGGACGGCCGAAATGCATCACGAGCATAGCGACACGCCAGCGCGTACATCGCCACCGAATCGTCGAGTCGTTCGGGTGCGAGGAGGCGAGCAGCGACGGCGCTGCGCCACAGGCGTCGCTCGATTCCGCGTGCTGCACGGGTCAGCGCATTCTTGGCGGCCGCACCTGCGGCCGCGGGGGCCACGTCCAGGATGCGAGCTTCCCGGCGCCACGCCGACTCTTCCAGCACGACCGCGCCGACCTCGCGCTCTAGCACGTCGCGCAAGCTCTTGCGGGAAAAGTACCAGAGGTGCTCGGGCGGCTTGTACTGATCCCACGTGGACGGCAGGTAGCGCGCGTTGGCGTTGTCGATGACCGGCACGACGACCGCGAGTACTCCACTCGGCGCAAGCTCCACGCGGAGTGCGCGCAGCGTGCCGAGGAAATCCGGCAGATGCTCGAGAACGTCCCAGAGCGTGATGGCGCTCCACGGCCCCCACTCGGACGCCTTCTCGATCGAGGAGTAGACGCGGTTCTGCAGGCCCTTCGGAACGGCGGCCAACGCCTCCGGGGATTGTTCGACCCCGTGCGCGTCGAGCCCGCGTGCGAGGGCCGCTTCGACGAACACTCCATCGGCGCAACCCACGTCGAGCAAGCGAGCGCTCCCGGTGATTCCGAGCTGTGCGAGCCGGTCGAGCCGTTGGGCCGCTTTACGGAGGTTCGCGGGGCGCTCTTGCTCGAAGTAATCGGCGTAGCCGTGGCCCTCACCGGTGAAGTACTCGCGAGCGTACACGCGCGCGATCACGTCGGCCGGCGGCGTGGGATGGACGAACTCAAAGTCGCTCTTCTCGCAGCGGTGAATTGCGAAGCCCGATTTTCGAAGCCGGAGCGGCGCGGGGATCTGGCAGAGCGGACAGGAAGCGGAGGCGGTCATGTCACGACGGCTTTTTCCTACGAATGCTCCCGATGATCGCCTGCGCTTCCGACAGAACCAGCTGGCCTTCCTTCATCGCGAGCACTGCAACGTAGGTCACCAGAAAGACCGCCGCGGTGGCGACCGGATGCACGAACACGCCGCCGACCCGCCAGGCGAGGGCGCCGGCTGCGGCGAGGCCGAGCGCGCCGGACAGCACCGGTCCTCCGAGGCCCGAAAAAGCGGATCGCTTCAGGTGGCGCGTCGCCCAGACCAAGAGATACGCCGTGACCCCGACCGTCGCAACGCTGTACGCGCACGCGATCAGCGCGAGGGCGTCGGCGGAAACGCTGATCGCCAGCAGCGCCAGGAGCCACGTCGCCCCGGTCCACAGCGTGAACACGATGACCGCGAGCCCAGCCCTTCCTTGCCCTTGAAGCAGCGTGAAGAGCGGAGATGCGACGAGCCCGCAAACCATGTTCACCAGCAAGCCCCACACCACCGGATACGCCGCCTTCCACTTTTCACCGTAGATGAACGGGATGAGCCAGGGCGCGAGTAACGCGAGCACGCACAAGAGCGGAATGCCCACCAGCAGCGCGGTTCGCATCCCCCCGCGCAGAGTGCTGTAGAGGCTCGGGTCCTGTGCCTCGAGGCGCGCGTAGACCGGTAGCTGAACCCGAGACAGGCCGTTCACCGCGGCGACCGGTGTCTGAATGTAGCTGACGCCGAAATCGAAGGTCCCCACGGCGGTCGGACCCGCCCAATGCCCAAGCAGCGCCCGCGAGCTGTTGTCCTTCAGGTAGGCGAAGATCGAGAGGGCCTGCACTTTGCTGCCGTAGGCGATGAGAGGGCGAAACACGCGCCAGGACCATCCGAGACCCACCCAGCCTGGAGATGCGCGGTATGCGAGGCCGAGCTGCACCACCGCGCCGGCCAGGTGCGAGACGACGAGAGCCCAGACGCTTCCCGCGAGCACGGCGAGCGTCAGCGCGCAGGCGTGCTGAACCAACGTGGAGAGGAGCTCGATGCGCGCGATCGTCGAAAACAACAGCTGCCGTTCGAGACGCACGTATGGCACGACGCGAAGCGCGCTCACGAGGTAGACCGGAGCCATCACCTGGAGCACGGTCGTTTCCTCGGTGCTCAAGTGGTTGTACGCGCCAATCCAGGGGGCGGCCGCCGTGAGCGCCACGGCGAGAACCGCAGCGACGGCCACGAGCGCGGTGACCGTGACGCGGTACTCGTCGTTCGTCACATCGCCCTTTCGGCGCAGCAGCGTCGCGCCGAGGCCTCCGTTGCCGAGCAGGCCGCCGAGACCGATGTAAAAGCTGCAGATGCCGAACACGCCGAAGTCGCGCCGCTCCAGCAAGCGAGCGAGGATGACGCTTCCGACCCAGCGGAGGACTCCGCTGAGGATCCCTAGCGCCGCGAAGACAGTCGTCTCTCGCAGGATGTGACGTGTGACCGATTCGGCCTCGCCCGGCCCCGGCTCCGCGCTCATTTTTCCCGGATGCCGTCGACGAACCAGCACAGAGCGAGATCTTGCGACGTGGCGATGCGGTCGAGCGCGGCGCAGATTCGATTGACCAGAGGAACGAGCTCGCGTGCGGGCCGGCGCCCGGCGAGGTCGAGCGCGACCATCTGTCCGACCGTCGCCCAGAGGCCGCCCAGGGCGATCGGATCGCCGCAGGTCACGTGCTGCTTGCTCATCAGGTGCTTGATTCCGTGGCGAGTGAAGCGCCAGTAGTCGTGCGGCGCCTCGTGAGTAGGCCACACTCCCGGGACGGTCAGCAGCAGCCGCCCGCCTCGCCGCAACACGCGCACGGCCTCGCGCAGCGCTCGCTCCGGCTCCGGCAAGTGCTCGAGCACCTGCGTGGACAGCACGACGTCGAAGCTTCCGTCCGGGAACAGAAGGGACTCCGCGGTCCCGACGACCGTGGGATTCGACAGCGGTCCTTCGCGGTCGACTCCCACGTACTCGGTCACACCGGGACCGAGCAGCGCGCGGTACGGCTGAACGCCGCAGCCCACGTCGAGGAACCGGCCCTCGCAGGTCGCGAGCGCGGCTTCGAGCGCGATCCACAGCGGGCGCAGATGCAGATAGAGCGGCTCTTGCCACGACGGCAGATACGGTCGGTAGGGCGAGGGCGTCGGCCGAAACAGCAAGCTCATGGGCCCTTCACCAGGTTCTCGTAGACGCGAGCGTACGATTGCCAGAAGCGATCACGGCTCAGCCGGGGAACCACTGCGGCTTGCCGGTCGAGGAGCCGCACGCGCTGATCGCTCTCCGCGACGAGCCGCCCGAGATGCGCCGGCCACTGGCTCTCGTCGTCGGGCAAGAACGACTCCGGAACGTCTCCGAGCAGCTCGAGGTGCGAAGGAATGCGGGACAATAGCACGGGCACGCGAGCCTCGATCCCTTCCAGCGGAACGAGCGGCATGCCCTCGAAGCGGCTCGGCGAGAGCACGAGGTCGGCGCCGGCGAACGCCGCGTGAGCAGGGCGCGCGCCTACGACGGTGATCTTGCTCGAGAGCCCGTTCTGCTCCACGGCGCGTTCGATTGCAGAGCGCTCCTGGCCGTCGCCGATGAGGACCCAGTGCCAGCGAAGCGCCCTCACGCCGGGATCGGCGAGTGCCGCGAGCAGTCGGTCGAACCCCTTCTGCGCATGCAAACGCCCGACCGAAAGCAACTTCACCGCGTCTTCGGGCCAAGTGACGGAAGGCGCTGTTCCGGACGTCCGCGGCGGCAGCGGAGGCACGTTCTGGATGGCGCACACGTCGTCGGCAGGAAAGAGGCGCGCGACGCGGGGCGCGTCGGCCTGACTCACGGTGACGAGCGTTCTTCGCGGTTGCGCGAGCCGGGACCACCGAAGCAGCCGGTAGCAGTCGATCGGGAGCAGAAAATCCCTCTGGGGGTTGTCGTCGGAGGCGGGGAGCAAATGAAAGGTGACCGCGAGCGGCGCCTTTCCGGCGATGAGCGACACCGTCGAAGCGTACGCGGGCCACGCCAAGTGCGCGTGCACGACGTGGGGCCGGAATTGCCTTCGCCTGCGGAGCGCGCCATAGACCCAGCGCCGAAGATCGGCCTCGACGGCTGCGCCCGGCAGTCGGTCTCCGCTTTCGCGCTCGACGCCCTCAACTATGGCGGGCAGCGCCGGCGCGTCCACGAACGACTCGTGTCCATGCTCGCGAGCGAGGCGGTGGAGCGTGCAGCCGATTCTCTCAGCGCCACCCCACCCGGTGGACGCGAGCAAGTGTAGGACGCGCATCTACCCGCCCTTCCGCCGTCCACGTGCTACTCGCTCCACGACTTCGGTGAAGCGCACTGCCAAGTCCTTCCAATCGTACTCTTCCGCGACGGTGCGTCCTCGCCGCGCGGCATCGTCGCGAGCCGCGCGATCACGTAAGCAGAGCAGGAACGCGTTGGCGAACGCCGGTGGATCCTCCGCG
>JBIMKC010000155.1:0-5294 GCA_043673925.1 Chromatiales bacterium
AGCCGCACAGCGGCGTAACCCGGGGAATGAAGCCCATTTTCCCCGGGATTCGTTGCGCTCAACCGATTAGGCTACATGACTGTGATAATCGTCTACACAGAATTCTTTCGACGCAACCCGATTCACGGTTCCGCCCAACACGAGCTGCCTGATACAACGGTTTTATTCGTGGGGCACCTAAAACGCTGACCCCTTACGCCGAAGGACCTGTCGGCGAATCGGCGCTTGCTAGTACCGGCGTCCTCCGCCTCCATAGCCACCGCGTTTGTCGCCCCCACCTCCGCCGTAGCCACCCGGGCCACGGCCACCACCGCCTTCCTTGGGGCGGGCCTCATTAACCGTTACGGTCCGGCCGTCCATCTCCTTACCGTTGAGGGCGGCGATGGCCGCCTTCGCTTCCTGGTCACTGCCCATCTCAACAAAGCCGAACCCTTTGGACTGCCCGGTGCTGCGATCCGTGATCACCTCGGCGGAGCGTACAGTACCATGAGCCGAGAACAGCCGTTCCAGATCACTGCTGCGGATGCCGTAACCCATGTTGCCAACGTATAACTTCATTCCCATATAGTAACTCCTCAGAAAACCGTCATGCGGTACCACGCCCCCTATGAGCTGGCTCAGACGGAATAAGTTCTGTGATGCGATTGCAATGACGCCTTGAGTGCCTATCGCATCACATCAGCGGCAGCGAAAAGCAGAGCGACGATCTACGAGGAGCGCCGTTTTTTTGCTGCCGCTGGATGTGTTTGTTAAAGTGCTTCCACATCAACAAGCTCCAGTTCAGTAGAGTCGAGCGCTATCGAGTGGAAGAAGCACTTTCCCTCCTCCGGAAAGTCCACGCGTTTTTGACCAAAGTAGAAGTTTAATCATCAATCTCATTGTACCTCAAACACCTCTCCGATTCGTCATCGGGTAATCATGGAACCGCATTTCCACCCGTGGAGCTATGGATTTCGTCCGAGCCGTTGCATCCTCGGCGCGCCAAACAGGGCCAATCCCTGGCCCTGGCTTTCGGCCCATCAGGCCGTGCGACAGCTACAGGCGGATATTCGCGAAGGTTACCTCTGGGTGGTGGATCTCGACTTGGAAGGGTTCTTTGACCGGGTTAACCATGATCGGTTGGCTGGGCAGGACCAATGACGGAAGACCACTACATGTCACGTTTACCATCCGGAGCCGAGGGACGCTTATTGCCTCCCCAACTCGATCCTCGCGGTGCAAGAGGTGCACGGTGGATATGGATTAGCGTTTGGGATATCCGGAATGGCGCCGTTATCCATGGGCCATCCGTTAATCGAGAAGCACGCCGCGCTTTTCAGTCGTCAAGCAGCTCAATCGGAACCTTATACGGGGCGCCCGGCTGTTCCCGCACGAAGCGCGGGACCATATAGCCGGGGAGGCGGGAGCGCAGCCCCGCCATGAGCGCAACGGCATGGGCGCGCGGCGTGTCGTAGTGCGCGGCCCCTTGCACGCGGTCGAGAAGGTGCAGGTAATAGGGCAGGATGCCGGCCGCCACGAGTCGTCCGCTGAGATCGACGAGGGCCGGGAGCGTGTCGTTGACGCCGCGTAGCAGCACGGACTGGTTGAGGAGGATGGCGCCAATCGAGCGCAGCCGCTGCATGGCTTCGCTGACCTCCTCATCGATCTCCGCACCGTGGTTGGCGTGGACCACGATCACGGTGCGAAGACGCGTTGCGCCCAGCCATGCCAGAAGCCGATCGTCGATGCGCTCGGGTAGCACGATGGGCATGCGCGTATGGATGCGCAAGCGTTCGAGATGCCGGATACGGTCAAGCTCGGCGACCAGCGCGGCCAAGCGCTGGTCCGTGACCGCCAAAGGATCGCCGCCGCTCAGTATGATTTCGGTGATCGATGAATCGCGCCGGAGATAGTCGAGGGCGCCTTGCCAACGATCCAAGCCGGCGTTGGCGCTGCTGTACGGGAAGTGTCGCCGGAAGCAGTAGCGGCAATGGATCGCGCAGCCCCCCGTGACGATGAAAAGCGCACGGCCTTGGTACTTGTGCAGGACACCCGGACGGACCTGGGCGCCGAGGTCCCCGACGGGATCGAGCGAAAAATCTTTGGCAGTGGTTGCCTCGGACGGGAGCGGAAATACCTGGCGTAACAGCGGGTCCTCGGGATCGCCCTTGCGCATGCGGGCGACGAAGCCGCGCGTTACCCGCAGCGGGAAACCTGTTCGTGAAATTCCTGGCTGACCAAAGACATCGGGCGGTAGTTCTAAGCATCGAAGCAGTTCCTCCGGCTGCGAGATCGCGCGCGCCAGCTCGATCTGCCACCCCGCAAGCTGCTGCGAATGAAGCGTTTCGGTTATCATAAGCAACGATATCAGCACCGGGATTTAGACGATGACAACCTATAATACCAACCAATTCAAGGCGGGGCTCAAAGTGTTGCTCGACGGCAGTCCCTGTGCGATCGTCGAAAACGAATTCGTGAAACCCGGCAAGGGGCAAGCTTTCAACCGCGTGAAGATCCGTAACGTGAAGACCGGGCGGGTGATCGAACGGACGTTTAAATCGGGAGACACCCTCGAAGGCGCGGACGTTGTCGATCGAGAAATGCAGTATCTCTACTCCGACGGCGAATACTGGCATTTCATGGACGCCGCCAGTTTCGAGCAATTATCCGCCAGCGAAACCATGATGGCCGATGCGCGCCAATGGCTTAAGGGTCAGGAGACCTGTGTGGTGACCCTGTGGAACGGCGAGCCCATGTCCGTGGCGCCGCCGAACTTCGTGATCCTCGAGATCACCGAGACCGATCCCGGGATCCGCGGGGACACGGCCACGGGCGGAACGAAACCCGCGATCCTGGAGACCGGCGCGGTGGTAAAAGTGCCGCTGTTCGTCGAGGTACACGAGCTAATCAAGATCGATACGCGCACGGGAGCCTACGTGGCGCGAGCGAAGGAGTGATCTCGAGCGCCCGCCCCTTTCCCGAGACAGTCTGGAAACCGAGCGCCTCATGGGAGGTCTTGAGGCTGCGGGCGGAGTTGCTGGCGAAAATCCGCGCATTCTTCACTGCCCGTTCCGTCCTGGAGGTCGAAACCCCGGTGCTAAGCCGCGCCGGGATCACCGATCCGCAACTCCTGAGCTTGAGTACCCGCTTGCAAATGCCGGGCGCCGCGGCGTCCCAGGTGCTGTACCTGCAAACCTCGCCCGAATTCGCCATGAAGCGCCTGCTGGCCGCCGGAAGCGGGCCCATCTATCAGATCGCCCGGGTATTCCGCGACGGCGAGTCCGGCCGCTTGCACAACCCGGAGTTTACGCTCATCGAATGGTATCAACCCGATCACGATCACCATGCGCTCATGGATGAGGCCGAATCGCTCGTTGCGGATCTGATCGATCTCGGACCGTGTCAAAGGATGAGCTATGCCGAAGCGTTCGCAACCCACGCGGGCTTCGATCCCCACCGCGAGGAACCCTGTAAATTAGCGTTGCATGCGGAGCGCTTGGGTTTACACCTAGGCGGCGACGGCATGCACGATCCGAATATTTATCTCGACTTGATTCTCAGTCATGTGGTCGCGCCGAGACTCGGGAAGGGACAGCCATGTTTCATTTACGACTACCCCGTCAGGCAAGCGGCATTGGCGCGTATTCGAGACGATGATCCGCCGGTCGCGGAACGCTTCGAGCTCTTCGTTCACGGTATGGAGTTGGCCAGTGGCTACCACGAGCTCGCGGATCCCATTGAGCAGCGCAGGCGCTTCGAGTCGGACCTCGAAGGGCGCCGGCGTTCAGGGGCGCCCGAGATGCCGATCGACGAGCGGCTTTTGGACGCGCTGGCGCATGGGCTCCCGCCGTGCGCGGGGTGTGCGTTGGGATTCGACCGGCTGGTGATGCTTGCCGCCGGTGCCCGGGACATTCAGGATGTATTGGCGTTTCCGATCGCCGTGGCCTAAGCTTCCCAAGCAACCCTATCGTCATAAACCCGTAGCGCCCAATATGCCAGAGATCTAATTATGGCCGGAACACCAGAGACCAAGAACATGGCATTGTTCTGCGACTTTGAAAACATTGCCCTGGGTGTGCGTGATGCCAAGTATGCACAATTTGATGTCACCAAAGTCCTTGAGCGCTTACTGCTGAAAGGCGGCATCGTCGTGAAAAAGGCCTATTGCGACTGGGAGCGTTATAAGGATTTCAAAGCCGCCATGCACCAGGCCTCCTTCGAGCTCATAGAAATTCCTCACGTGCGCCAGTCCGGTAAGAACAGCGCCGATATCCGTATGGTCGTCGACGCGCTTGACCTTTGTTATACCAAATCACATGTGGATACCTTTGTCATCATCAGCGGCGACTCGGACTTCTCACCGCTGGTGAGCAAGCTGCGTGAGAACAATAAAGTCGTAATCGGTGTGGGAGTCAAGAATTCCACCTCTGATCTGCTGATCGCAAATTGTGACGAGTTCATTTATTACGATGATCTGGTCCGTGAACAAGAAAGCAAGAGGCGCCACCACAAAAGAGCGGCTGGCCGGTCCGCATCTGGCCTGACGGCAAAGGCCGCACCAAAAGAGGAAGATAAAAAACAACAAGCCGTGGACCTCATCATAGAAACAATCGAAGCGTTGGCTACAGAGCGTGGTGAGGAGGAGAAGATCTGGGGATCCATGGTCAAGCAGGCGTTAAAACGGCGCAAGCCGGGCTTCAACGAAGCTTACTATGGGTTTCGCTCCTTCAGTAATTTGCTGGAAGAAGCACAAGGACGCCACTTGCTTGAACTGGAGCGCGATGAAAAGTCGGGAGGATACATTATTAAAAGTGTAGCCCGAGAGGATTAATGAACTGCTGGGTAGCAGTGCTCGGCAAGGACTGGAACACACCGGGGGAGGGCTCGCGATCCGGAGCTTCCTCACGCAAATTTCCTGGGACACGGAGGTGTGGGTTGCTGAAAACCCTGACCATCTCATTCACTTCGACGGATAGTGATTCCTTGGGCCTTACCCCGATGCAGCCGAGAGGCTCTTGAGCTTTCCTCGGCCATTCGCTGATTCGCTCGCACCACTTCCGAAGCCGGAGCAGCGCGTAGCCTAATGGTATGGACTCCTCCCTTCCTAAACGGCATCGTGATGTGCCAAAGAGGAGGATGAAACGACCACTTAAACGAAGAGGAGGAGTCCGGCATGAATGGGAGCAACTGCGCTCACCGACCACGGCAATCAAAGAGAACAATGCTTGCAAAGTCGGAGGAGTCCATATAGGGTGGAGCGCAGCGGAATCCGGGGAGAATGAGCTTTGATTCCCGGGTTACGCCGCTGCGCGGCT
>JBIMKC010000156.1:0-5277 GCA_043673925.1 Chromatiales bacterium
CGCAACCTTTCTCAAAGCTTCATGATGTCAATCCGCAGGTCGCGGGCGGCGGCCAGCAATCGCTGGTCGTAACTGGCGAGTTGCAAGGATTGACCTTGCGCGCGGAGAAATTCCATGGAGGCCAAATGAAGCGCATCCAAGGTCCGAACAGCGCGAGAAAATGGTTCCACGGCGCGGGCTAGAACAGGCGGTGCGAGCTCCAACAAGGCTACTTTGCCGATGAGGGCACGTACGTGCTCGCCATGGGAACGCGCTAGTTTGCGAGCATGGATGCGGGTCCACATTTCATACTCCAGAAGGCGACTCGAAACCAATAAATTGCTCCACAGATCTGCCGGCGGGCAACGATCCTCAGCAAGAAGGTGAGCCAGGGCTACCGAGGTATCAAGGTAGATCACCGCTCTTCTCTATCCTGCGCCAATTCCTGCATCAACTTCTCCATGGAAGCAACAGGAGCGCGGGGTGGAGCGCCGGCTGAGGGAAACGAAGGGGGAGTTACCCAGCCGCGGCGTACCGCCTCTGCGAGCAACGCATCGGCCAGCATCGGGCTTCTCTGTGCATGGGGCGGAACCAATTCGGCCACCACGCGGTCCCGGTCTGTCACCAACACCGTTTCTCCGCTTGCTGCGAGCCGGACATACTCGCTTAGTTTGTTTTTCAGTGTCTTGAGCCCCACTGCTCGCATGAGGGCAAGGTAGCGCCAGGAAGCTACTTTGTCAACGAGTGTATGCGGTGGATCATTCTCAGAACGCGAGTTGGTTTTTCAGGCGCAGCGCGCTTCCGGGCAGCCGTTCGGCCGGTTTATGGGGCCGGCATGTTTTGTTATAGTCAGAACGCGAGAGATTGGACTGTTATTTCGAACTTTCCAGAGCAGCTATTGGCAGTATGGCGAAACGATCCTATTTTCCGTGATTTTACAGTTTGTCAAACTGGGCGTAACCAAGGCTATTTTGTTGATGGTTGGTTACTCTCAGGTTCGCCCGGAGGGCTTTCGTCGATGTCGGAAAGGCTTTCTCGCTCGAGGTGGGGCAAACAAGTTATGGACGTGACCGGTGCCTCGCTCGGGCTCGTCTTGACTGCCTTGCCGATGCTCCTCATCGCCCTCTTGATCCTGGTGACGATGGGGCGTCCCATCCTCTTTCGCCAAACGCGTCCGGGATTGCAAGGGTTGCCTTTCGAGATCCTCAAGTTTCGCACGATGCGGTGCTCGGCGGGGGCCTTCGAAGAGTCTGACGAAGCACGGCTCACGCCGCTCGGGCGCTTCTTGAGGAGCCTGAGCCTCGACGAGCTGCCGGAGATTTGGAATGTACTGAAGGGCGACATGAGCCTGGTCGGTCCGCGGCCGCTGCTGATGGAATACCTGCCTTTGTATTCGCCCAGGCAGGCCCGCCGCCATGAGGTGAAACCCGGATTAACCGGCTGGGCACAGATCAATGGGCGCAATGCTCTCAGTTGGCAGGAACGGTTGGAGATGGATGTATGGTACGTTGACCATCAGAGTCTTTGGCTTGATCTCAAGATCCATTGTTTAACCTTGCGTACGATCGCACGCCGCGAGGGGATCCACGCCGAGGGACATGCGACGATGCCCAGGTTCAGGGGCAACGATGACCCGGCCTAAACCCGTGTACGTACTCGGCGCAGGCGGTCACGCCAAGGTGGTTGTCAGCACCCTCCAGGCGGCCGGCATCGCGGTCACGGGTCTTTTCGACGACGATCGCGGAAAATGGGACCGGCGGGTTTTGGGGGTTCCCGTGCTCGGGGCGTTGGAGCAGGGATCCGAAGTCAACGATGCGGCGGCGGTCATCGGGATCGGTGATAATGGGATGCGTCGGCGCATCGCCGAGCAGTATGACAACCTCGAATGGCTCAGTGTCATCCACCCGAGTGCTTGCGTGCATCCGAGCGCTCGACTTGGCCGCGGGACAGTGGTCTTTGCCGGCGCCGTTATCCAGCCGGACGCCCGGATCGGAGACCATAGTATTGTCAACACGCTGGTCTCCGTCGATCACGATTGCCGCCTGGAACGGTACGTCCACCTCGCGCCCGGTGTGCATCTCGCAGGTAACGTCCTAGTCGGGGAGGGCGTATTGATTGGGCTTGGCAGCAGCGTGATTCCCCATGTATCGATCGGCGCCCGCACGGTGGTCGGGGCCGGATCGGCGGTCGTCGGCGACTTACCTCCGGACGTGACCGCAATCGGTGTACCGGCGCGTATTCTCAAGGTCCGCCAACATGCTTAAACCGATTGCCATGTCTGCCGCGGACATCGACGAGACCGATATCGCGGCGGTCACGGAGGTGCTGCGCTCCGGCCGTCTTGCCCTGGGACCCAAGGCCGAGGAATTCGAAAACCTTATGGCCGGCTATATTGGGGTCCGGCATGCGGTCGCGGTGAATTCCGGCACCGCGGCGTTGCATTTAATCCTGTGCGCCTTGGGCATCGGTCCCGGCGACGAGGTGTTGGTGCCATCGTTCACCTTCGTCGCTAGCGTCAATGCGATCCTCTATGTGGGCGCGACGCCGGTGTTCGTCGATATCGAGCCCGAGACCTACACGCTGGATCCGGGCGATCTGGAGCACAAGATCACGCCCAAGACCAAAGCAATCATGGCGGTCGACGTGTTCGGACACCCGGTCGAATGGGAGGATGTTTTGACTATTGCAGGGCGCCACGACATGGTTGTAATCGACGACTCGGCGGAGGCCCTCGGCGCGGAATATCGGGGAGAGAAGATCGGCCGATTCGGTACCGCCGCCGGGTTTGCGTTCTATCCGAACAAGCAGATCACCACCGGCGAGGGCGGCATCGTGGTCACCAACGATGACGACCTGGCCCGCGTAGTACGCAGCCTGCGCAACCACGGGCGAGACGCGGAGCACGCGTGGTTGCAACATGAGCGGCTCGGGTACAATTACCGCCTGAATGAAATGTCAGCTGCCCTGGGCGTCTCACAACTACGAAGGATTGACCGCATCCTGTCGAGGCGGAATCACGTCGCGAAAATGTATACCCAGCGTTTGAGCTTACTCGATCTGGTGCGGCCGCCGGTGATCAAACCGCATGTGACGATGAGCTGGTTCGTGTATGTGGTGACCTTGGCCGATGGGCTAGACCGCAACGCCCTGATCCATGCGCTGGAGCGGCAGGGCATTCCCGCGCGGGGATACTTTAGTCCGATTCATCTCCAGCCGTTCATTCGCGAGCGCTTCGGCACGAAGCCCGGGATGTTGCCGATCACCGAATCGATGGCGAAACGCACCCTGGCCCTACCGTTTCACAATCGCATCACCGAGACGCAGGTGGACCAGGTCGTTGCAGGGCTTGAAGAAGCCGTGAGGCGTAGTAACGCAGCCTAAGGGGGGAATAACGATCATGTCCAAGCATTTGAAAACATGGCATCTGCGCGCCGCCGCGTTCCTGCATGATCTCATGATGATCCCGCTCGCCTGGTTGTGCGCTTATTGGTTGCGTTTTAATCTCGGGACGATCCCGCAGGAGTTTTTGACCGCGGGGATCAGCGCCCTGTTCGTGGTCGTCCCCATACAGTGCGTATTTTATTGGTATGGCGGCCTCTACCGGGGTGTTTGGCGTTTCGCGTCGCTGTCCGATCTCATGCGCATCGGGCAGGCCGTGCTAGCGGGCGCGCTCGTGTGCGCGACGGTGTTGTTCATGGTCACCCGGCTGCATGGAGTGCCGCGTTCGGTCTTTCCTCTCTATGCGATCATTCTCGGGGGCTTGCTCGGCGGCCCGCGCTTCGCCTTCCGCTGGTTTAAGGACTATCACCTGCGCTCGGGCACCGGCCAGCGGGTCATCGTCGTGGGCGCGGGACAGGGGGGCGAGTTGCTCGTACGGGACTTGATGCGCGATCCGGAACGCCGCTACCGGCCGGTCGTGTTTTTGGACGACGATCTCGCGAAATCGGGGCGCGAGATCCATGGCCTGCGGGTGCTGGGGACGAGCGATGACTTGCCCGCCGCGGTGGACCGCCTGGATGCGCGGATGGTGATGATCGCCATTCCCTCGGCGACCTCGCGTCAAATGAAGCGTCTGGTCGAGCTGGCGGAGCGCACCGGGCTGCCGGTGCGCACCTTGCCGAGCATCCATGACGTGCTGGCCGGCCGCGCCGGGATGAATGAGCTCCGCGAGGTGCTGATCGAGGACCTCCTGGGGCGCGAGCCGGTGGCGCTCAACTGGAACCTGATCCGATCCCGCCTCTCAGGAAAGGCCGTGTTGATCACGGGCGCCGGGGGCACGATCGGGGCGGAGCTTTGCCGTCAGATCGCTCAGTTGTCGCCGGGAAAGCTTGTCGTCGTCGATCAGTCTGAGTTCAATCTTTACGAGTTGGAGCTCGATCTCAAGGCGGTCTTCCCGGAAGTGGAGACGAGCTTTCATCTGTGTAATGTCTGCGACGAAGCCGCGGTGCGGCGCCTCATGCAGCGCCACGCCCCCGAGGTCGTGTTCCATGCGGCGGCCTATAAGCACGTGTCCATGCTCGAGTCGCAACTGCGCGAGGCCGTGCGCAACAATGTGCTCGGGACCAAGACCGTGGCCGACGCCGCGCTTGCCGCCCGAGTGAGCCAATTCGTGCTCATCTCGACCGATAAGGCCGTGAATCCCGTGAATGTCATGGGGGCCAGCAAACGCGTCGCCGAGATAATCTGTGAGAATTTGCAGCAACGCTCCGCCACCCGCTTTACGACCGTACGCTTCGGAAACGTCTTAGGCTCGGCGGGCAGTGTGGTGCCGTTATTTCGCAAACAGATCGGCTCGGGCGGCCCGGTTACCGTGACCCACCCGGAGGTCATGCGTTACTTCATGACCATCGCCGAGGCCTGCCAGTTGATCATGCAGGCCGCCGCGATGGGCGAGGGCGGTGAAATCTTCGTGCTCGATATGGGGGAGCCGGTCAAGGTCAGCGATCTCGCCGAGCAAATGATCCGGCTCTCGGGGAAGGTCCCCGGCGCGGAGATCAAGATCGTTTATACGGGCCTGCGGGCCGGGGAGAAGCTCTTCGAGGAGCTATTCCACGATCAGGAAGCCTTGCGCGCGACCAAGCATAAAAAGATTTTGCTGGCGCGACACCGGCATGTCGATTCCCAGGTGCTTAAATCGACCTTGGCGGAAATGGCCGAAGCCGTGGCCCACTACGATGAGGAACGCTTACAGTCCTTGCTACACCGCTTGGCGCCTGAATTCGCAACCCAGGCGGGCGAGAGCGCGACGGCCGCGGTGGTGCCGTTCACGCCTCGCGTGGGATAAGGTTGGTTAGGGAA
>JBIMKC010000157.1:0-5070 GCA_043673925.1 Chromatiales bacterium
CTAGTCTGCGGTGTCTAGCGTACCCGCCCAGGGAATCTGGCTACCTCTCCTAGCATTCGTCGCATCCTGGGGGATCGCTTGCCCGGCCCTGCAGGCCGCGCCGCTCCAGTGCGCGCGGGCTGGGATCGATGAGTATGCCGTAGTCCTTTACGTTATCGACGGCGACACCGTGGTGCTCGCGGACCGGCGCAAGGTCCGTCTCATCGGCATCAATGCACCGGAGATCGGGCGCGAGGGCCGCCGCTCTCAAGCGCTTGCGGAGCCTGCCCGCGGAGCGCTAAAACGTCTGCTCACGAACCAATCCCGCATTGGCCTACAGTACGATCGGCAGCAGCGCGATAGGTTCGGGCGGCAACTAAGCCACTTGTTGCTGCGCGATGGCACCAATGTCCAGGCATGGTTACTCGAGCGGGGCTTTGCGACGGCGTTGATTTTTCCGCCCAACCTCGACCACGTGGAATGTTACCGCGACGCCGAAAGGGCGGCGCGGAGATCGAATCTCGGCCTGTGGAGGCTCGCGCGCTATAAACCCGTGGATGCCGGGCGCGTCGCGGGTTTGTCCCGGGGCTATCGAGTCGTCACGGGTCGTATCAGCGGAGTCCGCGCCACACGCGCCTCCCAGTGGTTAATCTTCGGCCCGGCCTTCGCGGTTCGAATCCAGCGCACCGATCTCCGGTATTTTAAGCAGTTAGATATTCATCATTGGTTGGGTAAGCTCGTCAGCGTGCGCGGCTGGCTTTCGCGCCGCGACGGTAATACCTACATGCGTTTAAGACACCCCGCGCAGTTGGATGCGACGCCGGAATGAAGCCATTGATGGACGACTTCGCCGATTCAGCGGAAGAACTCGGCCAGCGTATCGGCCCAGCCCCCGTGCGGGCGTTGCGCCAGCGATTTAAGCGCCAGCAGCGTGTCGTTTTCTGGAGCGAATTTCAATCCAATCGCAACGTATCCTTTGGCCCGGTCGTAGTTGTTGTTGGCCAGCTCGCGCTCGGCGAGAAACGCGAAGCGTTCTCCGATCGCCAATAATCCCTTGCGCGCCGGCACGTTGCCGGGGTCGATCTCGAGCAAGCGCGAGTAGTAATAATAAGCGTTGTCTTGGGGAGGGTGGGTAAGGCGGTAATCGTCCAGGCTTTTTTTCGCGAGCCATGCGAGCGCCTTGGCCACTTCCCCGCTGCCGGGATCGACGCCGACGCTCGTTGCTACGGGACTCGCGGCGCGGGCGTCTCCCAGAAGCTTCCGATCAACATCGACCGCGAGGCTCTGTAGCTCGGGATCGCTGCGCGGACCCGCATCGCGGTCCATGCGGGCCTGGGCGTAAAAAAGACCCGCGTACCCTGCAAGAGACAGGGCCAGCAGCGCCCCCAGCAAGCGGACCGAACGCCGGGAGGAGGTCCGAACAGGTAGCTCGATGATTCGGGCCTTGTCGAGGGACAGCGTATGCTCGCCGGAGACATCGACATCGGGGGTGAGCTTCGCCTGGGTCGATGTCTGGATGATCCCGCTCTGCATCATGTGCCGCAAATAATGCAACAGGCTGTCCGCGTCCCGAAACCGATCCTTGCGGTTCTTCGCCAGCATGAGGTTGATGAGGGGCTGGAATTGATCTAGACCGGAAGGCAAAAGCGGGATCGGCGCGCGCTTATGTTGCATGATCACATCTAGCACGGAGGCGGATTGGTACGGTTTCACGCCCGTCAGCATTTCATACAGGATTACGCCCAGGGCATAGATGTCGGCGCGGCCATCGATGGAGCCAGGCTCCGCTTGTTCCGGAGCCATGTAGTTCGGGCTTCCGAGGAAGATACCGGTTTGAGTCAGCTCGAGGTTGGTCGTAAGTTGTTTCGCGATGCCAAAGTCACTCAGCAAAGGCGTCCCGTCCTTTCGGAATAGAATATTCGCCGGCTTGACATCGCGATGGACGATCCCTTTTTTATGCGCAACGCTGAGCCCGCTACCGACCGCAATCAAGATGTCGAGGGCGTCAAAGGGGGTCATGACCGCGCGCATGCGTTTGCGCAGGTCGCCGCCCTCGACGTACTCCATCGACATATAAGCGGCATCATCGCAGGCGCCGATATCGTAAATCGTAATGATATGCGGGTGATTGAGCGAGGCGACGATGCGCGCTTCGTTGATAAAGCGCTCGAAATCCTGCGGGTTCTTGCGCCTATCGGTATGCAGCACCTTCAAGACGACCAATCGGCCCAACGAGTCCTGGCGCGCCAAATAGGCGGTCGCCATGCCGCCCTCGCCTATATTCTGTTGGACCGTGTACCCCGTGACCTCCATATGGTCTAATTATAACAATGCTACGGGCGGTAACGTTGCTTCTGCTCCGCTAGCGCAATTTAAGAGGAGCAGTTTTTTGAAACACTTTTCGCTTTAATTACGATGTTGATTTAGGATTAATCACTAATGTCGTAAAAAAACGGCTTCAAGGACCCCTATGCTAACGCGAGCCAAAAAACATGCCATTCCCCGTACCCAGACTCGCTCGCTTATTACTAAGATTCTAGAGGAACGCAAGGACGTGTTGGTCCTACTCTGCAAGGTCTCGGGCTTGGCGCCCTTTCCAGCGAATAAACCTCTGGTGGCCTTAATGACCGAGTTTTGTGAGCTACTGGTCGATTACATCGCGGCGGCGCATTTCGGTCTTTATCAGCGTCTTTCCGAAGGCCAGGAACGGCGGCGGGCGGTGGTTGATCTGGCGATGGAGATCTACCCGGGCATTGACCGCACCACCCAGATTGCACTTGCGTTCAATGACAAGTACGGGGGGGCGACACTTGCCGGCGATCTCACCGCCCTGCACCGGGATGTCTCGCATCTCGGCGAAATCCTCGCCGGCCGGATCGATCTCGAGGACCGCTTGATCACCGCGATGCTGGGCGAGTCCATCGGGCCCGCCCGATCGGCCGCCTAGATCACTCGAAATCCCCTGGCTCGCCATGGGTGAGGGCAACACGGATCTCGAGCAAAGGGACCTCGCCGTCTTATGGCACCCCTGCACCCAGATGAAGGATCACGAACGCCTCCCCGTGATCCCCATTCGGCGCGGGCGCGGCGTCTGGCTGGAGGACTTCGACGGCCGGCGCTATCTCGACGCCATCAGCTCCTGGTGGGTGAATCTCTTCGGCCACAGCCATCCGCGGATCAATGCCGCGGTGAAAGCGCAGGTAGAGGAGCTCGAGCAGGTGTTGCTGGCCGGGTTCACGCACGAAGCGGCCGTCAGCTTGGCCGAACGACTGGTCGCGATCACACCCGCGGGCTTGACGAAATGTTTTTTTGCCGACAACGGCTCGTGCGCCGTCGAGGTGGCGCTCAAAATGAGCTTTCATTATTGGCGCAATCGCGGCGAGCTGCGCAAGACCCGCTTCATCTGCCTTGAGAATGCGTACCATGGCGAGACGCTCGGGGCGCTCTCCGTGTCCCAGATCCCCCTCTACCGTGACACCTATGCACCCTTACTGAGGGATGCGATCGTGGCGCCCTCCCCGGATTGCTACCGGCGCGCGCCGGGCGAGACCTGGGCGGAATGTTCGCGGCGCGGATTTAAAGCGATGACGGATCTCCTGGAGCGCCACGCCGATGAGGTATGCGCGGTCATCGTCGAACCGCTGGTTCAATGCGCGGGCCAGATGCGCATGTATGATCCCGTATACTTAAGTTTACTACGCGCGGCCTGCTCTCAGCATCGCGTGCATCTGATCGCCGATGAGATCGCGGTCGGTTTCGGTCGCACCGGGACCCTTTTCGCTTGCGAGCAAGCCGCGATCGCGCCCGACTTCCTGTGCCTGTCGAAAGGGCTGACGGGAGGCTATCTCCCCCTTGGCACGGTGTTGACCACCGATGAGATTTACCGGGCGTTTTACGCTGACTATGACACGCTTACCGCCTTTCTCCATTCGCACAGTTATACCGGCAATCCGCTTGCCTGCCGCGCCGCGCTCGCCACGCTGTCGCTGTTCGAGGAGCAACCGGTGGTGGCGGCCAACCGTCAGCTCGCGCAAGCCATGGCCGCCGCGACGGCGCATTTCACGGACCATCCTCACGTCGCGGAAGTGCGTCAGACGGGCATGATCCTAGCCGTCGAAATCGTCCAGGACAAAGCGACTAAAACGCCCTACCCCTGGCAAGAACGGCGCGGTCTTCGGATCTACCGCCAGGCGCTCGCGCGCGGCGTGCTGCTGCGTCCCTTGGGAAACGTCGTCTATTTTATGCCGCCCTACGTCATCACCGAAGACGAGATCCGTCATTTAGCCGAGGTGGCTTGGGAGGGCGTCAACCTCGCGACCTCCGATTGAGCATGCGCATCCCCCGCGTCTACGTCGAGGCGCCCCTTCGATGCGGCGGCACTCTCGCATTGCCGCGGGCCTGCGCGGAGCATCTGGCGCGCGTATTACGCCACCGGGCGGGGGATGCCATCGTGCTGTTTAACGGCCAAGGCGGGGAGTGGGAGGCGACGATCGCGTGGATCCGGCGCGCGGAGACGGCCGTGACCATCGGTCCCCACCACGCCATCGAACGGGAGTCGTCCTTGCGCGTGACGCTGGCGCAGGGCCTAGCACGCGGCGAGCGCATGGACTACACGATCCAGAAAGCCGTCGAGCTCGGGGTCACGCACATCGTTCCCATCGCGGCGCGACGCTCGGTGGTCCAACTGGCAGAGGCGCGCGCCGAACGCCGGCTGGATCACTGGCGCGAAGTGATACGGCAGGCGTGCGAACAGTGTGGGCGCAATCGCTTACCCGCGATCGAACCCGTGGTCGATTTGCCCACCTGGTTGGCGCGCGCGTCTTCGGGAGTCAAGGTGCTGCTTGCGACCGCAGGCGAGACCGCGCTGTCGGATCTTACTCTGACCGAACCGCAGCTCACGCTCTTGGCCGGACCCGAAGGGGGATGGAGCGAGGAGGAGGTGTATGCGGCGCGCCAAGCCGGGTTCTTAGGCTTGCGCCTGGGGCCGCGGATCTTGCGCACGGAGACGGCTGCGGTGGCCGCGCTTAGCGCGTTCAATAGCTTGTGGGGAGACCTGCGTTGAAGTCAATTTAGATTTCGCCACCACGGGGT
>JBIMKC010000158.1:0-4994 GCA_043673925.1 Chromatiales bacterium
TCACCGGCGCGGTGCTTTTTTGGCGCGTCCGGGTGGTGAGCCGTCGCGGGAACCTACTCGACCGGTGTCCGCCCCAGGGGTACGATCCAGCATACGTCAAAAAACCCATGTCCGCGATCGCACAACTTTTCCGCCAGCTTACCCACGGCGTCTATGTCGTGGGCGTCGCCCACGGCAGCGAGTGCAATGCCTTCACCGCCGCCTGGGTGATGCAGGCGTCCTTTGATCCGTTCCTGCTCGCACTCAGTATAAATCCAGAGCACACGTCTTATCCCCTCTTGATCGCGAGCGGAGCGTTCACCGTAAATGTGCTGCGCCGAGATCAGATGACGCTCGCCGCCCATTTCGCTCAACCACGATGCGAGAATAAGCTGGCAGGGATCGATTGGTCACAAAAACGCACCGGCGCACCGGTCTTGGCGGAATGCTTGGCGTATTTCGAGTGCGTGGTTGCGAGCCGGTGCACCGCCGGCGACCACGAGCTGGTGCTCGGGCGGGTCGTCGACGGCGGCCTCTTGAAGGGAGGCGCTCCACCCTTGCACTATCGCGACACTGGGGGTCTCGACGGTAGCCGTCGCTTGTTCCCACAGCTTTCTAATCGGTGCAGCGATCTGCCTAGCCCGAGGTTATAAGCATTGAGCCTGGACCAATTTCATCCCGCTGTCCGAGAATGGTTTCAAGCCCAGTTCCGTGAGCCGACGCCCTGCCAACACCGCGCTTGGCCCGCCATTGTTGAAAACCACCATACCCTAATCGCGGCTCCGACAGGCTCGGGCAAGACGCTGGCGGCGTTTCTCGCGGCGATCGATGTGCTCGTGCGTAAAGCTGAAAGCGGGCACCTCGGCGATCGGACGGAAATCGTGTATGTGTCGCCGCTGAAGGCGCTCAGCAATGACATCGAGCGGAATCTTCAGGGCCCGCTGCAAGGGATTCAATCGCTGTTGCGCGAGCGTTACGGCGTCGAGCCAACCATCCGTGCTTTCGTTCGCACGGGCGATACGCCGAGCCGCGACCGTGTTGCGATGCGTAAGCACCCGCCCCACATCCTGGTGACGACCCCCGAATCGCTTTATATCCTACTCACGAGCGTCGGTGGCCGGGACATCCTTCGCTCCGCTCGCACGGTCATCATCGATGAGATCCACGCCCTGTTTAGTAATAAGCGCGGGGCTCATCTGGCGCTCAGCCTCGCCCGGCTCGACGCGCTTGCCGGTTTGCCGCTCACCCGCATCGGTCTCTCGGCGACACAGCGCCCCATCGACGAGGTCGCACGCTTTCTCGCTGGTTGCGATGCGAGCGCGAATCGCCAATGCACGATCATCGACATGGGTCATGAGCGGGCGTGGGATCTCGGGATCGAGATCCCAGCGTCACCGCTCAGCGCGGTGATGTCAAACGAGGTCTGGGAGGAAGTCTACGCGCGCCTCGCGGCACTCATCACCGAGCACCGCACGACGCTGGTATTCGTCAACACCCGGCGCATGGCCGAGCGGGTGGCGCGCCATCTGAGCGAACGCCTCGGCACAGACGCAATTACGGCCCATCACGGCAGCATGGCGCGGGAGCACAGGCTGGACGCGGAGCAGCGGCTCAAGGCCGGGGCGCTGCGCGCGCTCGTCGCGACCGCTTCGCTCGAGCTCGGGATCGATGTGGGCGAGGTGGATCTCGTGTGCCAGCTCAGCAGCCCGCGGTCAATCGCCGGGCTGCTGCAGCGCGTCGGACGCTCCGGCCACGCGCTCTCGGCGCTCCCGAAGGGCCGGCTGTTTCCATTGAGCCGCGACGATCTGGTGGAGTGCGCGGCGCTGCTCGAAGCCGTCCGGCGCGGCGATCTCGATCAAGGTAAGGTGCCGCCGGGCCCGCTTGATGTGCTCGCGCAGCAGATCGTGGCCATGGTCGCCAACGAAGACTGGGATGAAGATCAGCTCTATGATCTCATCGCTCGCACCTACCCTTACCGCGCCCTCGCCCGTCCTGAATTCCAGCGGCTTGTCCGCATGCTGTCCGAGGGCTTCACGACGCGCCGGGGCCGGCGCGGCGCCTATCTCCATCGCGACACGGTGCAGCGGCGGTTGCGGCCGCGGCGCGGTAGCCGCCTGATCGCCGTGACCTGCGGGGGAGCCATCCCCGACAACGCCGACTACGAAGTGCGCCAAGAACCGGCGGGCACCTTCGTCGGGACAGTCAACGAGGACTTCGCCATCGAAAGCCTGGCCGGCGACATCTTCCAGCTCGGCAACACCTCGTGGCGGATCCTGCGCGTCGAGACCGGCATCGTCCGGGTGGAGGATGCCCGGGGCCAGCCGCCCACCATTCCCTTCTGGCTGGGCGAGGCGCCCGGGCGGACCGCCGCCCTATCACAGGCCATATCCCGCCTTCGCGCCGCCCTCGACGAGATGCTCGTCGAGAGCGGTATCGAGGAGGCCGTCCGCTGGCTGCGGCTACACTGTGGACTCACGGAGCCCGCCGCCTTGCAGCTCGCTGAATACCTAGCCAGCGCGCGCGCCGCGCTCGGCGTGCTCCCGACCCAGGAGACGCTGGTACTGGAACGCTTCTTCGATGAGTCGGGCGGCATGCAGTTGGTCCTGCACTCGGCGTTCGGATCGCGCCTCAATCGCGCTTTCGGTCTGGCGCTACGCAAACGCTTCTGCGCCAAGTTCAACTTCGAGCTTCAAGCCGCGGCCACGGAAGACGCCGTAGTGTTGTCGCTCGGCGAGACTCATAGTTTTCCCCTCCCCGACGTTTGGGGCTATCTCAACGCGGCCAGCGTCCGCGAGGTCTTGACCCAGGCATTGCTCGATGCGCCGATGTTCAGGCTGCGCTGGCGCTGGAACGCTTCGATCTCGCTCGCCGTCCCGCGCGCCCAGGGCGGACGCAAGGTCCCGCCACGCTTGCACCGCATGCGCGCGGAGGATCTCCTGGCGGTCGTGTTCCCCGATCAAGTGGCCTGTCTTGAGCACCTGTCCGGACGGCGCGAGATCCCGGACCACCCCTTGGTGCGGCAAACGCTCTGCGATTGCCTCACCGACGCCATGGACATCGACGGGCTGGAAGCGCTCTTGAAAACCATCGAAGCCGGACAGATACGCTTGCTCGCGCGCGATCTCACCGAACCCTCGCCGCTCGCCCAAGAGATCCTCAATGCGCGGCCCTATGCCTTTCTCGATGATGCGCCCTTGGAGGAACGGCGCACTCAAGCCATCCTCAGCCGCCGCTGGCTGGATATCGAGTCCGCCGAGCGGCTTGGGCGCTTGGATCCAGGCGCCATCGAACGCGTATGCGCCGAGGCCTGGCCCGATGTATCGACGGCCGACGAGTTGCACGAGGCGCTGACCTCGGCGGGATTTGTCACCGAGCTCGAGGGCCGCCGTAGCGCCGCTAGCGAGGCGGCGAACGCGGGAGACTGGGGCGTGTTGCTGGAACAACTTAAGTTGGAAAGGCGCGCAACGATTTTATGCCTCGGGGAATGGCGGGCGTGGGTCGCCGTGGAGCGCTTACCCGAGCTTTTAGCGCTCCATCCCGGCGCCGCCGCCACTCCGACCGTGCAGGTACCGGCGGAGTATGCGTCGAAGGCTTGGACCGCAGAGGATGCCTTGGTCGAATTGCTGCGTAGTCGGCTCGAAGTCCTCGGACCCACGACACCGGCTGCGCTTGCCTTCGAGTTTGAGCTTGCGGAGCCATCCCTACGGATCGCGCTGCTGACCCTCGAATCCCAGGGCTATGTCTTGCGCGGCGACTTCACCGGGCAGGATCGCGAGGAATGGTGCGAACGGCGCTTGCTCGCGCGTATCCACCGCTATACCGTACAGCGGCTTCGCCAAGAGATCGAACCTGTCGCGGCGGCGGATTTTTTGCGTTTTCTGTTCCGCTGGCAGCATGTGGATCCCGCAACGCGCTTGAGCGGCGAGCCTGCCCTCGCGGCCGTATTGGAACGGCTCGAGGGCTTCGAGGCAGCCGCGGCGAGCTGGGAAGAACAACTCCTCCCCGCACGTCTCGGCGATTACGATCCCGCATGGATCGATCGCCTGTGCTTGTCGGGACGCATGGCTTGGCGCCGGCGCCCAGCCGCACCGCCCGCCGGGAACGGCGCGGGGCCTCTACGTTCCACGCCGATCACGTTTTTGGCTCGCCAACGCGAGTGGCCGGCCGAGCCAGCCGACTCCGGCAGCATCGAACTCGGCCCGCACGCGCGGGCGGTTGCCGAGTCGCTGCGCCGGCAGGGAGCCTTATTTACCGAGGATTTGATCGCGGAGCTCGGTTACCTGAAGACCCAGGTGGAACAGGCGCTCGCCGAGCTGGTTGTGAAGGGGATCGTGAGCTGCGATAGCTTCGCCGGCTTGCGTTTACTGCTCACGCCCGCCAGCGGCCGCCAGCGGCGATCACGGCGGCGGGGGTGGGTGCGTGACCACGCCGCGGGACGCTGGGTCCTGGTGCAGAAGCGCTTGCGGACAGCGCCTGCGCCGGATCCCTTGCTCACGCAGGATCCTACGGGCGCTCTGGAGGCATGCGCCTGGATTTTGCTCCGCCGCTATGGGGTCGTCTTCCGGCGCTTGACCCTGCGCGAGCCCAGCTTACCGCCGTGGCGCGATCTGGTTCGGGTTTATCGGCGCTTGGAAGCAAGGGGCGAGATCCGCGGGGGCCGGTTCGTGGAAGCGATGAGCGGCGAACAGTACGCCCTCCCCGAGGCCGTGGGGCTGCTCCGCGATGTGCGGCGCGAGGAAAAGACGGGTAGCTTAATCGCCGTGAGCGGCGCGGACCCCTTGAACCTCGCCGGGATCATCACACCCGGCGAGCGCGTGCCTGCGTTGACCTCTTATCGGATCCTGTACCTAGACGGACAGCCGATCGCGACACTCCAAGGCAAAGCAGTCCAGTTCGTCATCGCTCCCGAGCCCGCGAATGCTTGGGATTTACGGAAAGCCCTGATTCGGCGCCCCGGCGGCCAAGGCCTTCAAGAAGGGCGACTACGAAGAGGTCCTGGCCGGATTTGAAGCCCT
>JBIMKC010000159.1:0-4924 GCA_043673925.1 Chromatiales bacterium
AACGCGGCATCGACGCGGAGATCATCGCGGGATTAATCCGTACCGGGGACCCGTGCTGGGAAGAACGTATGCTTCAAGCCAGGGCCAAACACTTTGGCACGCGGTTACCTGTGGATAGGAAGGAGCGGGCGCGTCAAGCACGCTACTTGGTAAACCGTGGTTTCATTCCGGAGCGGGTCCGGCGCGCGTTAGATACGGACGATTGAATCCTATGTCGATAAAGAGCAGCTCCGAGGTCCGGCGGGCATTTCTGGATTTCTTCAGCGCGCGCGAGCATACGATTGTTCCCAGCTCACCGTTGGTGCCGGCCAACGATCCGACGCTCTTGTTCACCAATGCCGGTATGGTGCAATTCAAGAATGTCTTCTTGGGGCGCGAGCAGCACCCCTTTCAGCGCGCCGCCTCCTGCCAGGCATGCGTGCGCGCCGGCGGTAAGCACAACGATCTCGAGAACGTCGGTTACACCGCGCGCCACCATACCTTTTTCGAGATGCTTGGAAACTTCAGCTTCGGTGATTATTTCAAACGCGAGGCGATTCACTACGCCTGGGAGTTTTTAACCGAGTCCTTGGGCATCGACCCGGCAAGGCTCTGGATCACGGTTTTCCAGGACGACGACGAGGCGGCCTCGGTCTGGCTCGATGAGATCAAAGTCGATAAGCGCCGCCTGTCGCGCTGCGGAGAACAAGACAACTTTTGGACCATGGGCGCAACGGGCCCCTGTGGTCCCTGCTCGGAGATCTTTTTCGACCACGGCGCGGCGATCGCGGGCGGGCCGCCCGGGAGCCCGGAGCAGAACGGGGATCGCTATGTGGAGATTTGGAACCTGGTATTCACCCAGTATGACCGCGATGACAGCGGACGCTTGCACCCGATTCCGCATCCCTCGGTCGATACCGGGATGGGCTTGGAGCGCATCGCCGCCGTCATGCAAGGCGTCCACAGTAACTACGACATCGATGTGTTCAGCGCCCTGACGGGCGCGGTCACCGCGTTGGTCAGCGACAAAGACGCCGTGCATCGGACCTCGGTTCAGGCGATTGCCGATCACATCCGTTCCTGCGCCTTCATCGCCGCGGAGTGCGTGGTCCCCTCCAACGAAGGCCGCGGTTACGTGCTCCGGCGCATCATCCGCCGGGCCATTCGGCACGGCCATCGGCTCGGGTTACGGGAACCTTTCTTTTACCGGCTGGTAGCGATGCTCGCAGCCGAGATGGGTGCGGTTTATCCGAGATTGCGGGAGGGGGGAGCCACCATCGAGCGGGTTTTGAAACAGGAAGAGGAGCGCTTTGCCGAGACGCTCGATCTCGGGCTCAAGCTTCTGGAGCGTTCGATTGCGGATCTGTCCGGGAGCGTGATCCCGGGGCGCGACGTGTTTCAACTCTACGATACCTACGGTTTCCCGGTCGATCTCACCGCCGACATCGCGCGTGAGCGCGGCTTGACCTTGGACATGGAGGGATTCGAGCGGGAGATGGGGCAACAGCGCGAGCGGGCGCGGGCGGCCAGCCAGTTCGGGCTACCGGGAGCAACGGAGTCGCTCTTGCCCGCGCTCGCGGCCGATGATCCCTTGCGCGTCTCGGGCAGCGAGTTCACCGGCTACGCGGGGGTAAAGAGTGAGTCCCGTGTCGCGGCGCTGTATCGGCAGGGGGAGCGGGTTCCCGCGCTGCAAGCTGGAGAACAGGGGGTCGTGGCGCTCGATAGAACGCCGTTTTATGCGGAAGCCGGCGGACAAGTGGGTGATATTGGGGATCTATGCGCGCGCGAGGGCCTGTTTCGCGTCTCGGATACCCAGAGACTGGGCGGCGCCACTCTGCACCTCGGATCGCTTACGAGGGGAGTCCTAAAAGAAGGGGAGTCCGTCCACGCGCAGGTCGATCCGGCCTTACGCTGCGCCACGGCGCTTAATCATTCCGCGACGCATCTGTTGCACGCGGCCTTGCGGCGAGTTCTGGGCACGCATGTCATACAAAAGGGCTCGTTAGTGGCGCCCGAGCGCTTGCGCTTCGATTTCTCGCACACGGGGCCGCTCGAGTCCGATGAGTTGCGTGAGGTGGAGCGCTTGGTCAATCGCGAGATCCGCGCCAATCGCGAAGTCGAAACCCAAATCATGCCCGTGGGTCAGGCGCTTGAGAGCGGCGCCCTGGCCCTTTTCGGGGAGAAATACGAGGAGCAGGTGCGGGTGCTCAAGATAGGGGATTTCTCGGTCGAACTATGCGGCGGTACGCATGTGCAGCATAGCGGTGACATCGGTTTATTCAAGATCGTCTCGGAGACCGGGGTTGCGGCGGGAGTCCGCCGTATCGAGGCCCAGACGGGGGAGGGGGCGCTCGCCTGGGTGATCCGGAGCGACCAGCAACTGCAGCAGATCACGGATCTCTTGAAAGTGCCGCGCGAGCAACTCGGCGAACGAGTAGAGCAGTTGTTGCAGAACCTCAAGCACGAAGAAAAACAGAATCAGCAGCTTCGCGCCAGGCTCAGCACCGGACGCGATCTTTCCGAGGCCGCGGTCGATATCGCCGGCGTCAAGGTGCTCGCGGAGATCATCGAGGACGCCGATCCCGCGTCCTTGCGCGCGGCCATGGATCGCTTGAAGGATAAGCTCTCGCGCGCGGTCATCGTGCTCGCAAGCGTGCAATCTGGAAAAGTACTCTTGGTGGCCGGCGTAGCCAAGGATCTGATAGGCCACGTGAAGGCCGGCGATCTGGTGAATTTCGTTGCTCAACAGATCGGCGGCAAGGGCGGGGGGCGGCCTGACTTTGCTCAGGCCGGCGGCAGTGAACCGGGCAAATTAAAAGCCGCGCTCGCCACGGTGGGCGACTGGGTTCGGGGCCAAATCGCGCCGTGAGGCCAATTCCCGTTCCTTCGCTCTTCGGTTAGAGTGGCCGGCCTTTGCGGCGGGGTTGGCCATGGCATTAATCGTACAAAAGTTCGGGGGGACCTCCGTCGGTAGCGTTGAACGCATCCGCGCCGTTGCGGATAAGGCTAGCGCGGCGCACCGGGCGGGTCATCAGGTGGTCGTGGTCGTCTCGGCGATGAGCGGCGAGACCGATCGGCTCATCGCGCTGGCGAAAAACATCAACCTGCGACCGAACCCGAGGGAGCTCGACGTGTTGCTGGCCACGGGCGAGCAAGTGACGATTGCGCTCCTGTGCATGGCATTGGAAGCGTCCGGGCAGCGCGCCCGCTCCTACACCGGCGGGCAAGTGCATATCCTGACCGACAGCGCTCATAACAAGGCCCGCATTCTCGATATCGACGGCCAACGCGTGCGGCAGGATCTCGACACCGGTGTGATCGTGGTGGTGGCGGGATTTCAGGGAGTGGATGAGCAGGGAAATATCACCACCCTGGGCCGCGGGGGGTCCGATACCACGGCGGTGGCGTTGGCCGCCGCGCTCAAGGCCGACGAATGTCAAATCTATACCGATGTGGACGGGGTCTATACCACCGACCCGCGCATCGTGCCCGAGGCGCGCCGCCTCGATCGCCTCACCTACGAGGAAATGCTGGAGATGGCGAGCCTCGGCGCCAAGGTCCTGCAAATCCGCTCGGTGGAGTTCGCAAGCAAATACAACGTGCCGCTGCGCGTGCTCTCCTCGTTTGCGGAGGGCGGCGGAACGCTCATCGCTCCTGAGGATGCGTCTATGGAACAACCCCTACTGTCTGGAATTACCGTCAATCGTGACGAGGCGAAACTCACGGTCCTCGGTGTGCCCGATAAGCCGGGCATCGCCGCGCGCATCCTGGGTCCGATCGCCGATGCGGATATCGAAGTCGATATGATCGTTCAAAACGTCGGAGCGGATGGGACCACGGATTTCACCTTTACGGTGCATCGAAACGACTACGACAGGGCATTGGAGTCACTTGGAAAAATCGCCCGCGATCTGGCGGCACGTGGAATCGAGGGGGATAACAAGATCGTGAAAATCTCGGTGGTAGGCGTGGGCATGCGTTCCCACGCCGGGATTGCGTCCAAGATGTTTCGGGCCTTGGCCGAGGAGGGCATCAACATTCGCATGATTTCAACCTCCGAAATCAAGATTTCCGTCGTTGTTGATGAGAAATATCTAGAGCTTGGGGTTCGGACCTTACACAGTGCGTTCAGTCTGGAAAAAAGTTCCACCTAAGCAGTTAGAAGCTCAGCAATGCATCTCGCATTTAGCGTCTGCACGGGTTAAACTGATCAATGTAGGACAGGAGTCCTTTGCTTTAAGGCGGGGAACAAAGCGCAATTTCTCAGGCGTCAAGTACGCTAGTGATACTGGAGGCAGGAGATGCTGATACTGACTAGGAGAGTCGGCGAGTCATTGATGATTGCCGACAACGTCACTGTAACGGTGCTCGGAGTGAAGGGAAACCAAGTACGTATAGGCGTGAACGCACCGAAGGAAATCGCCGTGCATAGAGAGGAGATCTATCAGCGGATCCAACAGGAACAGGCGGGGGGGATAGTCAAGACCAGCGTCGCCGTGGAGCCGGGGTTAGAAAAAGGTGTACAACAACGATAAATCTTAGCTTTAGACTGGGCGGGTCTGCGTTAACTTAGACAAAGCGCAGGTGTTTAAAGCGTGGAGAGATGGCCGAGCGGCTGAAGGCACTCCCCTGCTAAGGGAGTATGGAGCTAAAAACTCCATCGAGGGTTCGAATCCCTCTCTCTCCGCCATCCTCACGTCTACAACCCGCAGACGATCGGGGATCCTCGACTGCGCCCGTAGCTCAGTTGGATAGAGTACCTGGCTACGAACCAGGGGGTCGGGAGTTCGAATCTCTCCGGGCGCGCCAAAATCAATAAGTTACAGCGCTATTTTTTTAGCACTGTACGATTAAACGCCGTTTGTACGATTCAAACCCCTTTCCCTGGCTTTACAAGTTCCGGTTTGCGGCGATAGACACGGGCTGTCAACCGAGAATCTGCGTG
>JBIMKC010000160.1:0-4918 GCA_043673925.1 Chromatiales bacterium
ATAACGCTATGAAACCAGGCTATTCAAATGTGTTTCTTGAGAGAGCCGCGCAGCGGGGTAACCCGGGGAAATCAACCGGTTGATTCCCGCCTCGATGAGGGGGCGAACGGCGGCACCGGGGTGGCGATCCGTTGCCAGGCGAAAGGTGTCCCGAATCCGATAGTTCTTGATGAAGTAGCCTCCGGGGGCTACTATCTCGCGATGCGTGCCGTCGGGCTCAAGACCCTCAAGAATAAGCTCAGTGAATATGTCCGTCTGGCGGCGGGTGGAGAACGGGTGCTGGTGGCCGACCGTGATCGCGTGGTGGCGGAGCTCGTGCCACCCAGTGCGGGGAGAAGCCTGTTACTCGCGGATGCGATCCTTGCCGAATCCGTGCGCCGCGGCTGGATCACCCCGCCGCCGGGGGGCCTCCCGCCCGCGCGCCCATCGTGCCTTTCCACCAACTGCTGGAGGAATTGGCGGAGGACCGCGAAGAGCGGTGATCTACCTCGATACCTCGGTGGCCCTGGCCCATCTCCTTGCAGAGGATCGCTCCCCGCCAGAAAGCCTTTGGGCACAGACGCTGGTTTCCAGCCGCCTGCTGGAATATGAGTTGTGGACCCGCGTCCATGCCCGCGGTCTCACCCACTCACACGGCGAATACGTCCGCACCTTGATTGGCCAGGTGGCCCTTCTGGAACTTGCGCCGCCGGTGCTGGCCAGGGCCTTAGAGCCGTTCCCCCACCCGGTTCGTACCCTGGATGCGCTGCACCTCGCCTCGATGGAGTTCCTCCGGGCCCAGGGTCAACCCGTGCAGCTCGCGAGCTATGACAGACGGCTGCTCGCCGCGGCGCGCGATCTCAACTTTGATCCAGTGGACCTTTGATGTCGCCTAGACGATACGAACCGAAACGACGTTCTTAGCTCGGGAAGAGGATAGCGTACATTAGAAGCAGCGAGCCGCCTCCCGCAACACTTCGGAAAGGGGTGTGTCCGGGCGGGTGGTATACGCCTGGGCTTGATTCCCGGCTCGCCCAAGTCACCACGCGGCTGGCTGCTTGCAATCGTGCATTTAGGATGCATAATTACACGCTATGGACAGGACGTATCTCCCCCGCACCCTCGAACCCGTCCTCACCCGCGCGGCACGCGAGTTCCCGGCGGTGGTACTGACCGGGCCGAGGCAATCCGGCAAGACGACCTTGTTGCGGCAGCATTTCGCCCGAAGTCACAGCTACCTCTCGCTGGAGCCGCCCGACACGCGGGCGGCAGCAGCGGCCGATCCCCGAGGGTTTCTCGATCTCTGGGCGCCACCGGTTATCCTGGACGAGATCCAGTATGCGCCGGATCTGTTGCCCTATATCAAGGAGCGCATCGACGCGCAGCGCTCCCGTACAGGACAGTATCTCGTAAGCGGTTCACAGAACCTGCTGCTGATGCAACAGGTGGCCGAATCGCTTGCCGGCCGGGCCGCGGTTTTAAAGCTGTTGCCGCTGTCCAGGCGCGAGCGGGAAGGTAGCCCGGGAGCACCGCTACACTGGGAGAGGACCTCGCGGATCCGCGCCGAAACACCGCCCGCGGCGGGTTCGTTTTGGCGATGCGCGTTGGACGGTGGTTATCCGGAGCTCGCGACCGATCCGAATCGAGACCGCTCTCTGTGGTTCGCGAGTTACGCTCAGACCTATCTTGAGCGCGACGTAAGGACGCTGCGCCAAGTGGGCGATCTGACCCAGTTTCAGATGTTTGTGCGTGCGCTTGCCGCGCGCAGCGCTCAGTTGCTGAACCTCACCGATCTCGGTCGCGATCTCGGATTGGCAATCAATACGGTCAAGGCGTGGGTGTCGGTACTCGAAGCATCGCATCAGATCGTGATTCTCAGGCCTCACTTCGCCAATGTTACAAAACGGCTGGTGAAAACGCCGAAGGCCTATTTCACCGACAGCGGTATCCTGTGCCATCTCGTCGGCCTCAAGGACCCAGCGCATGCGGCCGCCGGCCCCATGGCTGGCGCGATCGCCGAAACGGTCATTGTCAGTGAGATCCTCAAGTCGTTCTGGCATCGCGGCGAAGAGCCGCGCATCAGTTTCTGGCGCACCGCGACAGGCGAAGAAGTGGACGTGCTCGTGGAGACTGCGAAGGGTCTCGTCCCCGTCGAGGTGAAGGCGTCAGCCACGCCTACACCGGCGATGGCTCAAAATATCCAGCGATTTCGCGATCGGGTATCCAACGTGCGTCAAGACGGATACGTGCTCCATACCGGCGACATCGTGCTCCCGCTCGGGCAAGGCGTGACTGCGCTACCGTTCCGCCTTCTTTGAACAGTACGTCGCGGGGGCTCCCAGCGGCAGGTTAACCTTCGCACAATTCGGTATCAGCGATCGCGGTTATTCTAGTTAAAGCACGGGGGGATTTCAGGGTCAGAGTAAAAACTGCTTAGGAATTCTTACTCTGACCCCGAACTCTGCACACCGCATACCAGCCGCCCGATCGCACACCGGGCTGGCGGCGCGGCCGGGTTTGGATCGGGGACCCCTCTCCACGTCGCGGCCGCCCTCCCGTAGCGATAGGAAAAGCGGCAGGGGCGCCCTCCGTGGCGCCCCCGAGGGAAGAACAGTCCGATCTACTTGAGCTTGAAGTTGGCCTTGTACACGCTGCCGTCGTCGAGGGTGACGAGGAGCTGCCGGCAGGTCCCGGCCCAGCTCGTCTGGGTCTTCCAGACGTATTTGTACTGGCCGCTCGCCGGGTCGTAGCTCAGGCTGCTCCCGTCCGCCGTCACCTATTTCAACCAGGCCGAACCATATTCGCTTAAGGGGATAGTGCCCGCCAGGGCTAAGGCGGCGACCCCCAGGGAAGCGCCGACCATCGTGCTGCATAGAGCGGCCGAGACGATCAAGGCGAAGACATCCCGCAGCCGGTCCAGGGAGTTGTGAAAGCGAGTGAGACGAGTTAACAACAAAACGCCGGTCATGGCCTCCAGGGTATTGCCCATGGCGATACCGCCGGCGGTGAGCAGCGGTATCCCGGTCCCCAGATTCACCAGCAAGGCCCCCAGGGCAATTCCGGGGACCAGGCGGTAGCCATAGACCAGGAGCGCCGCCACCGCGATCCCGCTCGGTGGCCAGACCAGCGTGACAGTGTTGCCGACGACGGCATACATGAGCCCGAGCTTGGCGGTGGCGACATACAAAAAGGACACGGCCACCACGCGCGCGATCTCTGACCAGCACACGGCGCCCCTGTTGGGAAGCAGAGTTTTAATCTTGTACATTGCAGCTCAACGTCGATAACCTGCTCGACAAGGAGTATTTCCTGCCCTTCGCCTTTGGTCAACAGCCTGCACCCGGCGATCGATAGCGAGGATCCCGGTTCGATCACGCGCGTGCGCCAGTGTCTGGATGCTGCACTCGATCCCGTGCGGCTTGAGATCGACGACGAGTCCGCGCATCATCTCGGGCATGCGGGCGCGGCTAGCGGAGGCGGTCACTATACGGTCACGATCGTCTCGGAGCGATTCCGGGGTCGCGCGATGATCGCTCGTTCCTCTATCATGGCGACCGCTCGGAGATTATGATGGATATTCCGGACGACATCGCGGTACGGCGCTTAACGGTGGCCGACGCCGCGCTCCCCTGGTAAGCCCACGCCGTGGACGCGACCGTAAAGCTCGCGATGGATCTCATCGCGCGGCGCTCGATCACCCCCGAGGACGGCGGTTGCCAAGCGCTGATCGCCGAGCGGCTCGCGCGCCTGGGTTTTCACATCGAAGCCCTGCGTTTCGGTGAGGTCGAGAACCTCTGGACCCGCCGCGGCGAGGCGCGGCCGCTCGTGGTGTTCGCGGGTCACACCGATGTCGTGCCCCCCGGTCCGCCGTCGTCTTGGCACGCCGATCCGTTTCAACCCCAAATTCGCGATGATTTCTTATACGGCCGGGGCGCGGCCGACATGAAGGGGAGCCTCGCGGCCATGGTCACGGCCACGGAACGCTTTCTGTCCGGGCACCGCGATCACCGGGGATCATTGGCGTTTCTCCTCACCAGCGACGAGGAAGGCCCCGCAATCGACGGGACCGCGAAGGTGGTGGAAACCCTGCGAGCGCGCGGCGAGACCATCGACTGGTGTGTGATCGGGGAACCGACCAGCGAGGAGCGCATCGGCGATACGGTCAAGATCGGCCGCCGCGGCTCGCTGAGCGCCACGCTCCGGATCCACGGGGTACAGGGCCATGTGGCCTACCCGGATCGCGTCGTCAATCCCATCCATTTGGCCTTACCCGTACTCTCGGACCTTTTCAATACACGCTGGGACCCGGGCAATGAGCACTTCCCGCCGACCACGTTTCAAATCACGAATGTCCACGCCGGGACGGGCGTCGACAACGTCGTCCCCGCTCACATCGAGATCTCGTTCAACCTTCGCTTCTCCAACCACTGGAGCGCAGGGACGTTGAAGGAACGCATCCTCGCCATCTTAAACCGTCACGGGCTTCGTCATGACTGCGACTGGCGCATCGCGGGCGAACCTTTTCTGGCCAAACAGGGAAAACTGCTCGACGCCGTGTTAAGCGCCGGGCGGGAAGTGACGGGGCACCAGGCCGCGCTCTCGACCAGCGGCGGGACCTCGGACGGGCGCTTCATCGCGCCCGGCGGGACCGAGATCGTAGAGCTGGGGCCGGTCAATGCCACCATTCACAAGGTCAACGAACGCGTCGCCGTAGCCGATCTGACGACACTCTCGGCGATCTATGAGCGGGTGTTGCAGCGGCTGTTATTCGAAGAGTAGATCGCGCCGTGGTAGTGCCGCCACAACGCGCGGAACGAGTAGAGCTCAGGGCCGATCACGGGCCGCCCCGCACCGCCCGCACGCGGAGGTCGTCGCTCTTATCGCCGCCGCGCACGCTGCCGCCGACGAAACCCACGAACCACGCGAAGTTGGGACTGCG
>JBIMKC010000161.1:0-1105 GCA_043673925.1 Chromatiales bacterium
GCGGCGTTTCCGGAAGCGCTGCAAGTGGGCTGCTTCGATACCGCCTTTCATCGCGCCCATCCCTGGGTGAACGATGTCTTTGCCATTCCGAGGCAGCTCTACGATGAGGGCGTGCGCCGCTACGGCTTTCACGGTTTATCCTATGAGTACGTCACCCGTGAGCTGGCGCGCATCGCGCCCCAGCACGCAGCCGGACGGGTGGTGGTAGCCCATTTGGGTAGCGGCGCCAGCATGTGTGCGGTGCGCGATGGTCACAGCGTAGGCTCAACCATGGGTTTCTCGCCGCTGGATGGCTTGCCCATGGGCACACGCACCGGGCAGATCGATCCTGGCGTTCTGCTTTATTTGTTGCAAAACAAAGGCATGTCGCCGGATGAGCTGAGCCAGATGCTCTACTATCAATCCGGGCTTAAGGGCCTATCGGGTGGTATCAGTCACGACATGCGCGTGCTGGAGGGATCCGATGCGCCCGAAGCCGCTCAGGCTATCGATTATTTCGTGTTTCGTATTCGCCGGGAGTTGGGCGCGATGGCGGCGATCCTGGGCGGGATCGACGCCCTGGTCTTCTGCGGTGGCATAGGCGAGAACGCGCATCGCGTCCGAGAACGGGTAGCAAGCGGGTTCGAGTGGCTGGGCATCGAGTTGGACCACCATCGCAATCGCATCGGCGAGACGGTGGTCTCCTCCGACCGATCGCGCTGTCGCGTATTCGTGATCAAGACCAACGAAGAACGCATGATCGCCGAGCACACACGAGGACTGTTGCGCAGCCAAGCTCAGACCGAGTCACTAACGGAGAACGCGGCATGAAACAAGCGATTAAAGCGGATCAGGCTGTGGCGCTCATTCCCGATGGGGCGGTGCTCATGATCGGCGGGTTCATGGCGGTGGGCACGCCGCAGCGTCTCATCGGCGCCTTGGTTGCGGCAGGGCGCAAGGATCTCACCGTCATTGCCAATGACAGCGCGCGGCCCGGAGTCGGGATCGGCAAGCTCATCGACGCTAAGGCGGTGAAATGTCTCATCGTTTCCCACATCGGCACCAACCCCGAAACCCAGCGGCAGATGTTCTCCGGCGCTTTGAAGGTGGAGCTGGTACCGCAAGG
>JBIMKC010000161.1:1205-4876 GCA_043673925.1 Chromatiales bacterium
GGACATGAAAAGATGGATGAGAAAAACCTGATCGCCAAACGCGTCTCGCTAGAGCTTAAACCCGATACCCTGGTCAATCTCGGGATCGGCCTGCCGACGCTCGTAGCTCAATTCGTTCTGCCCGGCATGACGATCTTTTTTCAATCGGAGAACGGTGTCGTGGGCATGGGGGCGCGCCCGCCCGAGGGAATGGAAGATCTTAACCTCACCGACGCAGGCGGCGGCTTTGTCACCGCGGTGCCAGGCGCCGCCAGCGTTGACAGCGTTACTTCGTTCGGACTTATTCGTGGCGGCCACCTCGACATGACGGTCTTGGGTGGGCTGCAGGTCGACGCCCAGGGCCGACTCGCGAATTGGATGATCCCAGGTAAGATGGTGCCCGGCATGGGCGGGGCCATGGACTTGGTCTCGGGCGCGAAGCGGGTCATCGTCGCCATGACGCACACGGCCAAGGACAAACACAAGATCGTGGAAGAATGCACCCTGCCGCTCACTTCGCTCCGTCGCGTGAGTCTCATCGTCACCGAGATGGCGGTGATCGAGCCCAGCGACGAGGGCCTCGTGTTAAAAGAGCGTGCGCCAGGGATCACGGTGGAAGCGATCCGGGCCGCAACGGGCGCGCCGCTGATCGTCAACAGCTCGGTGCCGGAGATGGCGGTGTAGCCAACATGCTCAAACATAAAGTGGCCGTAGTCACGGGCTCCACCAGCGGCATCGGTCTCGGCATCGCCCGGGCCCTGGCCGAGGCGAGAGCTCAGATCGTTCTCAACGGTTTCGGCGATGCGGCTGAGATCGAGCGCACGCGCGCGGAGATCGAGACCGCAACCGGTGTCCGAGTGCTCTATCACGGCGCAGACATGAGTCAACCTGCGGAAATCGTGACCCTGATGCAGGAGGCGAAAGCGCAACTGGGCGGCGTGGATATCGTGGTCAACAACGCCGGTATCCAAAAGGTGGCACCCATCGAGGAGTTCCCCGTCGACAAATGGGACGCCATCCTCGCGATCAATCTCAGCTCGGCCTTCCACACCATCCGCGTCGCCGTGCCCTGGATGAAGGCCCAGCGCTGGGGGCGCATTATCAACATCGCGTCGGCCCATGCGATCGTTGCCTCCCCCTTCAAATCGGCCTATGTGGCGGCGAAGCACGGGCTCTTGGGCCTAACCAAGACCGTGGCCTTAGAGCTTGCAGAGGACGGGATCACCTGTAACGCCATCTGCCCGGGTTACGTGCGCACGCCGCTGGTCGAAGGCCAAATCAAGGATACCGCTCTAGCGCGGGGGATCACGGAGGACCAGGTCATCCGAGACGTGATGCTTGGCGAGCAGCCGACAAAGGAATTCGTCACCGTCGAGCAACTCGGCGCGTTGACGGTGTTCCTCTGCGGCAATGAGGCCGCGCAGATCACCGGTGCTGCCCTCGCCATGGACGGTGGTTGGACGACTCATTAGTGTCATCGGCTGCTCGCCTAGCGTTACGTCTTCGAGCTTCTGTGTCTGCAAACGGAATTCCGTGGAGTTTGAAGCTCGCGAGGCAAACCAGTTAGAGGAGGGTAAGAAATGACCGAGAAGGTAGTCATCGTCGCCGCCGGTCGCACGGCGGTCGGCAATTTTGGTGGAAGCCTGTCCAGCATCCCGGCGCATAGCCTGGGCGCTAAAGTCATCGCCGCGCTTTTAAAGAAAACGGGTATCAAGCCGGAGCAAGTGGACGAGGTCATCCTGGGTCAGGTATTGACCGCCGGTTGTGGGCAGAATCCTGCCCGACAGGCCGCTATCGAGGCCGGGATCCCGCCCACCGTGCCCGCCATGACCATCAACAAGGTCTGTGGCAGTGGACTCAAAGCGGTGCACTTCGCCGCCCAAGCGATCCAATGCGGGGACGCCGAGCTGGTGGTAGCCGGCGGTCAGGAGAGCATGAGCCTGGCGCCCCATGTGCTCCCAAAATCCCGACTCGGCATGAAAATGGGGGATTGGGCCCTGTCGGATTCCATGATCGTGGACGAGCTGTGGGATGCCTTCAATAACTATCACATGGGGGTGACGGCCGAGAACATCGTCAAGCAGTACAAGATCGCCCGCGAAGAACAGGATCGATTCGCCGCCGCGACCCAGCAGAAGACCGAGGCGGCCCAGAAAGCGGGGCGATTCAAAGAGGAGATCATTCCCATCGAGATCCCGCAGAAAAAAGGCGATCCCATCATCATTGACAGCGATGAATTTCCGCGCCCAGGGGTCACCGCAGAGGGCCTGGCGAAACTGCGTCCGGCTTTTGATAAGGACGGCACGGTAACGGCCGCCAATGCCTCGGGGCTCAACGATGGGGCGGCGGCGGTGATCGTAACCTCCGAGGCCAAAGCCCGCGCCTTAGGGATTGCGCCTATGGTTTGGATCAGCGCTTATGCGAGCTCGGGTGTGGACCCCGCGATCATGGGCACCGGTCCTATCCCGGCCTCGAAGAAATGCCTGAAAAAGGCCGGTTGGAGCGTGGATGAACTAGACCTCATCGAAGCCAACGAGGCCTTCGCCGCCCAGGCGATCTCGGTCAACCGCGAGCTCGGCTGGGATACCGGCAAGGTCAATGTCAACGGCGGGGCCATCGCGCTTGGGCACCCCATCGGCGCGTCGGGGGCTCGGGTTTTGGTCACCCTGCTCTACGAGTTGAAACGGCGCAATGCCCACAAGGGCTTGGCAACGCTCTGCATAGGCGGCGGACAAGGGGTGGCATTAGCGGTGCAGAGATAAGAAACGTTTGATCTATTCCTAGCCTGGCAAGAGTCCTTCCATGAGCAGGATGATATCGATCGACATCGATTTTTGAGCTGAATATCGAGCCATAGCAAACGCAACGCCCAGAAGCTGCAATCTTCAAGTCAATCTCAATAAGAAAGGATAAATTAACATGGTTATAGATATGTTTAAGGACGTTATCGTCCCGGTCATTGGAGGCCTAGGCATTTTCATGCTTGGCCTGCTGTTCATGGAAGAAGGTATCCAAGCTCTGGCGGTAAACAAAATGCGGGCGATACTTGCCAAATTCGCTGGCTCACCGATTAAAGGTCTGCTCGCGGGGACCCTGATTACTGGGATCATCCAATCCAGTACCGCCATGACAGTGATGACCGTCGGTTTGGTCAATGCGGGGGTGCTGGCACTCAGGCCGGCGATCAGCGTCGTCATGGGCGCCAATATCGGCACCACGCTCACCAACACGCTTATTGCGCTGCCACTCGGCGTCTACGCCCTTTTGGTCGCCGGCTTGGCGGCATTGGTATACGTGTTCAGTAATAAGGATAAGGTATGTAACATTGCGCTCGCCGTGCTGGGTTTCGCCATTATCTTCTATGGCCTAAGCCTGATGACCGGCGGCCTCAAGCCATTGAAAGGCATCCCTGAAGTCATGAGCGTGATCCAAGGCTTGTCGGCCGATAGTATCCTGGGCGTTATAACGTGCGTGGTCACCGCCGCGATTATCACGGCACTCATCCACTCCTCGTCTGCAACCATCGGCATCGTTATGGGCTTGGGTGTATCCGGGGTGCTCGATTGGCAGACTTGCCTTGCGTTCTCGCTAGGTGCCGACCTTGGCACCACCATTACCTCATTTATTGCATCGCTCAACTTGTCACGTAATGCCAAGCGCACGGCCTACGCCCACATAGCGTTTAACTTTAT
>JBIMKC010000162.1:0-4872 GCA_043673925.1 Chromatiales bacterium
GCTCGCGATCCTAAGCCGCTCCTGCGGGCTTTGCGGGCGCGGGCCTGGGTCATTGCGCTACCGCATGAGAAGGTCGGGATCAAGCGATCCCAGGACACTCGGTAGCCCTTGCGTAACCGGATGCCTTTTAATCCCCCAACGGCCCGTCCCAGTCCGGACGCAGAGGCATCCCGCTGGTTCCCTGACCGACCTCGGTCTTGACCGCCAGGATCTGGTTTACGCGGATCCAGTCGCCCACGAAACGCGAGGCTGACCCCGCCAAGTAGAGCCTCCAAACTCGCGCGCGGCCGATCGACGAAGCGGCGACGGCTGCGTCCCACTGGGCTTCGAGATTACGGCACCAGTGTTTCAGTGTGAGCACATAATGCTCGCGTAAATTTTCGAGATGCCGGGCCTCGAATCCCGCCTGTTGCATCGAGGAAAGGATCCTTCCGGCCTCGATCAGCTCGCCGTCGGGGAACACGTACCGGTTTGGAAAGCTGGACCGCGCCAAGGCCTCGGTCTGGAACGGCCTGCGGCTGATCGCGTGGTTGAGGAAGCGGCCGCCCGTGCGCAGTAACGCATATACCTTGCTGAAATATTCGCTCATGCGGGCAACCCCAACATGCTCGAACATTCCGACCGAGCTGACGGCATCGAAGGGTCCATCGTCAACATCCCGGTAATCCTGGAATCGGATCTCCACGCGATCGGCCACGCCCTCTCTCCGCACCCAGTGCCGGGCATAGTGCACTTGTCGATCCGAGACCGTGATGGCGACCACTCTGGCCCGATAATGTTTCGCGGCGTGTAGGGCGAGGGCGCCCCATCCGCACCCGATGTCCAAGAGCCGGTCGCCCCGACCCAGGCCCAACTTGCGGCAGATGAGATCATGCTTTTTCACCTGCGCTTGGTCGAGGGGATCCGAATCGGACTCGAACACGGCACAGGAATAGGTCATCGAAGGTCCGAGGATGATACGGTAGAAGTCGTTTGACACGTCGTAATGATGGGCGATCGCGGCCGCGTCGCTTGCACGCGAATGGCGGTCCCGTTGTGGTTTCGCCTCCTCCACGGGCGGTGTGACGGGCCAAAGGTTATGCAGCCCGATCAATTTCAACGCCATCCACCATTGCCGCGGAGAGAGCTTTATGTTCGGCAGGCGCTTGTGCAACTCGACAAACGCGTGGATGTCGCCTTCTATCTCAACATCCCCCGCGACATAGGCGCGCGCGAATCCGATTTCCCCGGGAGAGGTCGCGATCCGGCGCAGGGCGTCCTTAGAACGGATGACGAGGATTGCCGGCGCTTGGACCGGTCCCATCACGGTGCCGTCATAGGCCCGGACGCCAATCGGAAGGTCTGGACCGAATAGATCATCTATGAATTCCTGAATCTTCATAACACACGTCGAGGCAGTAGAATTTCAACGCCATTTTCGCATTGCCTTACAGCTCTGGAAACCCCTAGCAACGCCCAATCGAGTAGCATTCATGAAAACTCGGAAGGCTTACTTCGATCTGGCGCCGGACTGGGTGTGCGAGGTGCTTTCGCCGGCCGTTGAAGCGGGATAAAAACTTGCGCCCAATTAATGGGCCGCGGATAATGAAGAAGGGATGGGAATTTTATGTAATTCAACTTTCATCGATAAGGAATTTGTCATGAGCAAGAAAAGGAATTTTCCATCCACCGCTTGCCTGTTAGGGGCGGCTTTATTGACCTGCCTGAGCCCGCCGCTCCTGGCGGAACCCTCGCCGCCCCCCGGCGAACCGCCGGCCCAGAATCAACCCCCCGCCCATGTCCCTGGCGTGATCCTGCTGAAATTCCGCGCCGGGGTCCCGCCCGCGGAGCAGACCGCCTTCCTCGAAACCATGGGTTTCGAGGTGCTGGAGCACACCCCTCAGATCGGCATGGTCAAGCTCAAGATCATGACCGAGGGGGAGAGCGTGGAGGCGGCGGTGGCCGCCTGCAAGGAAGACCCACGCGTCGAATGGGCGCAGCCGGATCATCTCATGGAGCTATACTTTGTCCCCGATGACCCTCTGTATCAAAACTTCGGCGGTGTGTTAACGGACCTGCAGAAGTGGTATCTCGGCAACGACAACCTGCGCGCCGAGGCGGCCTGGAACCTCACCCGCGGCCGCAAGGATGTGGTCATCGCCATCGTAGACACGGGCGTGGCGCTCAACCATCCGGACCTCGCGGCCAACATCTGGGTCAACGAGGATGAGGTCCCAGGCAATAGTCTCGATGATGACGGCAACGGCTTCGTGGACGATGTACACGGCTACGACTTTTGCAGCGCCTTTGATCCCGTGATTTCATGTAGTGGCGAAGATGGCGACCCGAGTCCCGATCCAGGCGATGGGATCGATAACAACGGCGACAGCGGCGCAGACGAAAACGTATTCCATGGCACCGCGGTGGCCGGGGTCGCCGGGGCCGTGGGCGATAACGGCATACTGGTCGCGGGCGCCGCGCACCGCGCGAGGTTGATGGCCTTGAAAGTGTCAGCGGACGAAAATGTAATTCGGGGCTCTAGCGCCGTCAAATCCATCGTCTACGCCGCCGATAACGGCGCCGATGTGATCAATCTCAGCTTCGGGCGACAGCCCGGATCGGACTGCCCGACCGTTACTCCCTTTTTTGAAGCTGCCATCGATTACGCCACGGGCCAAGGCGCCGTCGTGGTGGCCGGTACCGGCAACAATAACGTGCAGGGTCCTATCTCCCCCGCCTCCTGCACCCATACCATCGCCGTCGGGGGCAGCGATAGCGGCTCGACCATCGTCGGACCGGGTTCCCCAGGCAGGATCAATGAGCGGTACGTTCCTTCCAATTTCGGCATCGCGCCGGGTCAGTCCCACGGGGTGGATGTGGTGGCGCCGGCAGTGGATATCCCGACCCTCCTTGTCTGCAGCCAGGCGGATGTGGATACCGGGTTCGCGGGCTGCACCTTCGCGGGCGAAACTCCCAACTTAGCGGTTGGTCTTCATGGAACCTCCTTCGCTACCCCGTTGGTCTCCGGCCTTGCCGCCCTGGTGATCTCGCGGGCCCGGGATCTGGGGGTCACGCTCACACCGGATCAGGTCCGTTTGATCATCCGGGACACGGCCCAGGACCTGCCGGATGACCCGGACGATGCGCCCGACGCGGGCGCGGACTGGGACGGACACGGGCGGGTGGATTTCCGGGCGGCGCTCGACGCGATCCCCGGTACTGTATGTCCCGCGGGCGCGAGGGTGATCTTGGGTACACGGAGAGGCGATCGCATCCACGGAACTCAACGCAATGACTGCATCTTCGGTCTCGGCGGCGATGATTTCCTCAAGGGACGGGGCGGGGATGACCTGCTCTTCGGCGCGAAGGGTAATGACCACCTCGAAGGCAAATCGGGAAACGACACCCTCGTGGGCGGCGAAGACCGCGATGACCTCCAGGGGGAGGACGGGAATGACGCCCTCGACGGCGGCGCGGGTAAAGACACCTGTAACGGCGGCAGCGGCGCTGATACGGGGGCCAACTGCGAGAAGCAGAAGCGTATCCCGTAACCCCTACAATTCTTGAAATTCTCTCCAGCCCCGTCATTCTGGCAATCCATGCCGGAATGACGGGGCTTTTTTCATTGATCTGAGAAATTGATGGGTGGTGAGGTTGTTACACCAACTCCCGCGCCCATTGGAAGGCGTCGCGGAAATCCAGGTAAACTGGCTCCTCGGTCTCCATCATCGATTGCAACAAGGACTGCTGCAGCTTGTATTTCACATCGCCGACCGCACCTGACGCAAGCCGGATCGGTGCGCCGCGGGAGACCTTTGCATCTAGCGGTGGTAGGGTGCGGATAACTCATGAACCGCATCGACCAGGACCCGGACGTGGTCCGGCTCGACCTCCGGCTCGATCCCGTGTCCCAGGTTGAAGACATGGCCCGCGCCTTGGCCGTAGCTCGCGAGAATCGCGGCCGCCTCCGTGCGTATCCGCTCGGGCGCGGCGAAGAGCACCGCGGGGTCCAGGTTGCCTTGAAGGGCGACACGCTGACCGATGCGCCGTCTTGCCTCGCCGATGTCGATGTTCCAATCGAGGCCGACGGCATCACAATCGCTCTCGGCCATCGCCTCCAACCAGCCGCCTGATCCCTTGGTAAATACGATGACCGGGATCCGCTGCCCGTCGTGCTCCCGGTGCAGCGCGGCCAGCACCTGTTTCAGGTAACGCAACGAGAACTCATGGAAAGCAGCCGCCGTGAGCATGCCGCCCCAAGTGTCGAAGATCATGAGCGCCTGGGCGCCGGCGGCCGTTTGTGCATTGAGATAGTCGGCCACCGCCCGCGCCAGCGTATCGAGCAGCCGGTGGGCGCTCCACGGTCTATCGTAGATCAAGCATTTAATACGCCGGAAGGCTTTGCTGCTCCCGCCTTCGACCATGTACGTTGCGAGCGTCCACGGACTCCCGGCGAAGCCGATGAGCGGTAGCTTGCCGTCGAGCTCCTTGCGGATGAGCCGGATTGCCTCCATCACGTAGCGCAGATCTTGCTCGGGATCGGGTACCGCCAGGGCGTTGATGTCTCCTTCGGTACGCACGGGTCGCGCGAAGCGCGGGCCGATCCCTTCTTGTACCGTGAGGCCGAGGCCCATCGCATGCGGAATCGTGAGGATGTCAGAGAACAAAATGGCGGCGTCCAGCGGAAAGCGCGCAAGCGGTTGCAGCGTCACTTCGCACGCTAGCTCCGGTGTCGTGCACAAGGTCATGAAATCCCCGGCCCGCTCGCGGGTTTCACGGTATTCCGGAAGGTAGCGCCCGGCCTGGCGCATGATCCAGATCGGTGTGACATCGACGGGTTGGCGCAAAAGCGCACGCAGCAGCCGATCGTTTTTCAGTGACGGCATCGAATTT
>JBIMKC010000163.1:0-4846 GCA_043673925.1 Chromatiales bacterium
CGGCGCACGCGGAGGTGGTGCCGGTGACGATTTGCGAGGACGCCGATATCCACGCCTGGCCGCCGGGCAGTGATGTGACGTTGCGGCTCATCCGCGCGCTGGTCGCCGCCTGTCGATCCGAACCCGCTCTGAACGCCTGGTACGACAGCCACGCGCTCGGGCGCCGCTTATTGAAAAAGGTCGAGCTCGGGATCGCCGTGGACACCGAGGAGGGTCTCTTCGTGCCGGTGTTGCGCGATGTCGGCGAGCGTCCGCCGGACGACCTGCGCCGTGGACTCAATGCGATGCGCGAGGCGGTCCGCAAGCGTACTATCCCTCCCGAAGAGCTTCGCGGTTACACGATTACGCTGTCGAACTTCGGGACCTTCGGGGGCCGCTATGCCAATCCCATCATCGTGCCGCCGACGGTCGCGATTCTGGGCGCCGGCCGCATCCGCTCAGCCGTAGTCGCCTCGAACGGCCAACCGGCCGTCCATACCATTATTCCACTGTCCCTGACCTTCGATCACCGCGCCGTGACCGGCGGGGAGGCAGCGCGTTTCTTGATGACCGTTATCAAGGATCTGGAGATCGCCGCGTAGAAATACGATGGGAGCGCTGACCACGGGAGGACTCGAGGGCGTCGTCGCCGGACGGACGTCGATCTGCACGGCCGAGGCCGCGGGCGATAACCTCTTTTATCGTGGCTTTGATGTAGCCGAGCTCGCGGCGCAGGCGAGTTATGAAGAAGTCGCCTACCTGCTGCTGAACGGCAAGCTGCCCAACGCCGCCCATCTTAGTGATTTCCGCATGCGGCTGGCGGGTGCGCGGGAACTGCCGCTGGACCTCAAAACGCTTCTTGAACGGCTGCCGGCCGCGGCCCATCCGATGGATGTGCTGCGCACCGGCGTGTCGGCCCTAGGCTGTCTCGAACCCGAATCGGCGGACGTCCCTGCCCTCGCGGAACGGCTATTGGCGCGCTTGCCCGCGATGCTGCTCTATTGGTATCAGTTCCACACCCGCGGTCAAAGAATATATCTCGGTTCTCCCGCCGCCGATCTCGCCGGGCATTTACTACGCCTCTTGCATGGCCACGCAGGTGAGGAAATCTATCGCCGCGCATTGGAGGTGTCACTCATTCTCTATGCCGAACACGAGTTCAATGCCTCAACATTCGCGGCGCGCGTCATCACCTCGACCCGCGCCGACTTCTATTCCGCCATCGCGGGCGCCATCGGCGCCTTGCGCGGACCGCTGCACGGAGGCGCCAACGAGGCGGCGATGGCCTTGATCGCGAGCTTTGCCGGCACCGACGAGGCCGAACAAGGGATCCTCGAACGGCTGGCGCGCAAGGAGCTGATCATGGGCTTCGGGCACCGGGTGTACAAGCGCCGCGATCCGCGCTCGCCGATAATGAAACAGTGGGCGCGCCGGCTCGGGGAGGAGGCCCGCGACACGAGGCTCCAGGCGATCGCCGAGCGCGTAGAAGCCGTCATGCAGCGCGAGAAACGCCTGTTCCCGAATCTCGATTTCTACAGCGCCCTGGTCTACCGCGCCTGCGGGATCCCGGCGTCGCTGTTCACGCCGATCTTTGTCATCGCCCGCAGCGCCGGGTGGGCGGCCCATATCATCGAGCAACGGCAAGACAACCGGCTCATCCGGCCGCTGGCCGAGTATGTCGGTCCCGCGTCGCGAGCCTACGTTCCGCTCGCCGAGCGGCCATGACGAAGGTAGCGAGCGCCGCCATGCAAGACCCGGATCCGTTGCTGGGTATCATCGGCGATTACGTTACCGGTCACGAGGCCCCCAGCGAGCCAGCACTCAGCGCCGCCCGTTACTGCCTCATGGATGCGCTCGGCTGCGCTTGCGCCGCGCTAAACAACCCCGAGTGCCGCCGCCACATCGGGCCGGTCGTGCCGGGCGCGATGCTCGCCGGTGGGGCGCGCGTCCCGGGAACCGGGCTCGAGCTCGACCCGGTGCAAGCGGCCTACTGCATCGGTTGTCTCATCCGTTGGTTGGACTACAACGATACGTGGCTCGCCGCCGAATGGGGACATCCCTCGGATAACCTGGGGGCTCTGCTGGCGTGCGCGGATTACATCAGCCGCCGGCGGCTCGCCCGCGGCGCCGAACCCTTGCACATGCGTGAGCTACTGACGGCACTCGTTAAGGCTTATGAGATCCAGGGCGTGTTGGCGCTGACCAATAGTTTCAACGAGATCGGCATCGACCACGTCATCCTGGTTAGGATCGCCTCGGCGGCGCTCGCCACCGCGTTGCTCGGAGGAGGCAAGGCAGAGGTGATGAACGCCGTGTCTCAGGCGCTATTGGATGGGGGAAACCTGCGCGCCTACCGTCATGCGCCGGATGCCGGCCCGCGCAAATCCTGGGCCGCGGGCGACGCCACGGCGCGCGGGGCGCGCCTGGCCTTGCTGACGCTCGCGGGTGAACCGGGCTATCCGCATGCCTTGAGCGCCTCACGTTACGGCTTTCACGCGGCGTTGCTGCGGGGAAAGTCCCTGAATCTCTCCCGCGCGCTGAACTCCTATGTGGTCGAGCACATCCTGTTCAAGGTGGCCTACCCGTGTGAGTTTCACGCGCAGAGCGCGGCCGAGGCCGCGATTAAACTGCATCCCGATGTCAAAGACCGGCTCGCGGACATCGGCAAGATTGTGCTCGCCACCCAAAAACCCGCACTGCGCATCATCGACAAGCAGGGGCGCCTCGCGAATCCTGCCGATCGTGACCACTGCCTGCAATACGTGGCGGCGATCGGTCTCTTATTCGGGGAGTTGCACTATCATTACTTCGAGGACGAGATCGCCGCCGACCCGCGCATAGACGCGCTGCGCGCCAAGATGGAGGTCATCGAAGACCCCTGTTATACACGTGATTATTACGATCCGGAGCAACGAGCCGTGGGTAACCGCGTCACGGTTAGTTTCCACGATGGCGCCCAAGCCGATAGCGCCGTGGAGTTTCCGCTCGGCCATCCGCGCCGCCGCCTCGAGGCGCTGCCGCTCCTAAAAGACAAATTCAAGCGTAACATACACGAGGTATTTACACCGGCTAAGAGCAACGAAATCGTCGGGATCTTCGAAGACGACGAACGCTTGCAGCGCCTTTCGGTCAGTGACTTCATGCAACTGTGGGTACCCCGTCGAGCAAGAAGAATTGGTGGCGGCATTGCACCCGCGTAGGCGCCGGCCGTGGTCCGCGGGAGCGCGGGAGCTACGGCTGCTTTAGCCCTTGAGTCCGCTGCGCCCAATGCGGCAACCGCTCTTGGACTCGGCGGACCGCCTCCTCATGTTGCGCGCCGCTCATGCGCGTCTCGGCTTTCTCGCGCCAGGCCTGTGACTCCCGGTAGCCGTTCGCCTCTGCCAGGCTGAACCAGACGTACGCTTGAACATAATCCCGCGCTACGCCCAGGCCGTCGAAGTAGAGTTGACCGAGAAAAGTTTGGGCAGCCGGATGACCGGCATCGGCGGCCTGGGTCAACCAGTAGGCGGCGAGCGCATAATCTTGGTGCACGCCCTGACCATCGGCATGGAGAGCGCCGAGGAAGCTTTGCGCGTCCACCTGCCCTTGCATGGCGGCGCGATGGAACCAGCGCGAAGCTTCTTCGGGATTTTCGGGCACGCCTTGTCCCTTCAAATACATGAGACCGACATTGTATTGCGCGTTCTCGTCGCCCGCCGCCGCAACCGTCTTGAACTCTCGCAACGCCGCTTCGTAGTCTTGGCGGTAATAGGCATTCACCCCGGCCTCGTAGTCAGCCTGGGCCGGCAGCATCATTCCGAGGCAGACGGCGGTTGCCAGCACCAGCCGGCGTTCGCGGCCGCGCATCGACGTGCCTAGCGAGCGGATCGAGCTTCGATCGCTCATGGATGGCGGTAAGACTGTTCCCCTCATGCTTGATCCACTTAAATGTATCGGCCGTTATCGACAGCATTCGCGTTTGCTTTGATCTCGGGTACTGGAGGGAAGGGACTCGACCGCCGGTCTAATGCGCTTTGCGTCTCCCGGGGCATGCCTGGGCTACGCGATGGGGTTGGGCTGTGGGTTCGCTATGCGCTACGGGTGATACTCAACTGTATTAAAGTATCGATCGGCCTGCACCGCAAAGATAGGGGGTAATGCGCAATTGTGTAAAATATTTTTCGCGGCCGTGATCCTCGCGTTGGTCTTTACCGCGCCGGGTTTTGGCAGCTCGACTGCGCCCGGCAGAAACAGAATCTCGCAGCCGCGATGGAAGAATGCGCCCGTCTACCGCCGCTTAGTAAGCGGCGCCATCGTTATACCACCGCCATAAACTCAGCTACCGTCAAGCCAGCCGCGCGAATGAGGCTTCATAGCGTACCCTTTGCGACTTCGCGATGATCGGGAACCGACAAAGTGGCCATTTCACCTTCTTTGACCATGACGATGTGGTTCCCGCTCTGCCGTGCGACCTGCCACCCCAGCGACTCGAATACGCGGACAACCTCGCGTCCGCTGAGAACGGTAGGCGCTGACGGTACTATGCAGCTACCTCGACTTGTCGGGTCTCGATAGTCAAAGGCAAACCGCGCTCCGCGCGGACCTGGAGACACTGGTAAATCGCATCCTGGATGTTTTCTAGGCCTCATCCTTGGTCTGGCCTTGGCTCACGCAGCCGGGAATGGCCGGACATTCGACGACCCAAATACCGTTTTCGTCGCGGTTTATCGTAACGCTGAATTTCATATTGATACTCGGAGCATTATTGAGTTGGTCAAAGCGTTCTGTCACTTAGGACCGTAACGCGAAATTGCGTAACGCATTCTGCCATCGTGCCGCCATCATTAGGCATCATTTTCTTGAACCAGAAATCGTAGCCTGGGTTAGC
>JBIMKC010000164.1:0-1185 GCA_043673925.1 Chromatiales bacterium
CGTCACCACTTTCGGGGAGAGCCACGGCCCGGCCTATGGTTGCATCGTCGACGGCTGTCCGCCCGGACTCGCGTTGTCCGAAGAGGATCTGCAGCGCGATCTCGATCGGCGCAAGCCCGGAACCTCCCGGCACACGACCCAGCGCCGTGAAGCCGACCTCGTGAAGATCCTCTCCGGTGTCTTCGAAGGCAAGACCACCGGCACGCCGATCGGGCTCCTCATCGAAAATTCCGATCAGCGTTCCAAGGACTATGACAAGATCCTCGCGCAGTTTCGGCCCGGCCATGCCGACTACACCTACCAGCAGAAATACGGGATCCGTGACCACCGCGGCGGCGGCCGGGCCTCGGCGCGCGAGACTTGCATGCGGGTCGCCGCGGCCGGGATCGCAAAGAAATACCTGCGCGAGCGCTACGGCATCGCGATCCGCGGCTATCTCGCCGAGCTCGGGCACCACCGCATCGAGCTCCGCGACTGGGAGGCCGTAGACCAGAATCCCTTTTTCTGCCCCGATCCGCAGCGGGTCCCCGAGCTCGAAGCCTACATGGACGCCTTGCGCAAGGAAGGTAACTCCATTGGCGCGCGCGTCAACGTGGTCGCCACCGGCGTACCGCCGGGTCTCGGAGAACCCGTTTTCGATCGGCTCGATGCCGACATCGCCAAGGCCATGATGGGCATCAATGCCGTCAAGGGCGTGGACATCGGCGCCGGGTTTGCGAGCGTGACCCAGAAAGGGACCGAACACCGTGACGAGCTGACGCCGGAAGGATTTCTCAGCAACCACGCGGGCGGGATCCTCGGCGGGATCTCCTCCGGCCAGGATATTGTGGTCGGCATCGCGCTTAAACCGACCTCGAGCCTGCGCTTGCCGGCCCGTTCGATTGATGTCCTCGGCAACCCCGCCGAAGTCGTCACCCTCGGCCGCCATGATCCCTGTGTTGGGATCCGCGCGACGCCCATCGCCGAGGCCATGCTAGCGCTGGTCTTGATGGACCACATGCTGCGGCACCGCGCGCAAAACCTCGACGTCCGCTCGCAGACGCCGGTGATTCCAGCCACGTCCGGCACATCCGGGGTCAAGTCTCCCATATTGCATAGATTGCCTCCATGATCTATTCTCGCTACATGGCGGATCCCCTAAGGATCGAATAGGTATTGGCAACAAACTATTCGCTCGCGATCTCT
>JBIMKC010000164.1:1285-4844 GCA_043673925.1 Chromatiales bacterium
GCCTGATTCTGACGGCCACCGTCCAGCAATAACGGCGAGCCGTTGTATCGATACCAAAGAGCGGACGTAAAATCCATCCAGTAAGCGTCACTAGGCGCGGGTGCGCTCTTGCGATTCGGCGGAGGTCGGTTCCGGAGCATCCGTAAGCGGGTGTGCATGAGCCGCAACGGCTCGCGGGTATACGCAGAACTGCATCATCTTCAGCCGGAGCGTGGCGCCCGCCTGGAACCTGGCTGCGTCGTGGTGCAGATGAGGCAGTTCGATGCTGACGCCGGTGCCGTTGGCCAATACGTCGGCGCTGGCGCGCACGATGGGCCCGGTGCGCTGAACGGCGGTTACGCGCACCTCGATGCCGGGCGAGCCCGGGTCCGCAAGGCGCAGGTCGCCGGGGCGTACGTAGAGGTCGGCGGGGCCATCGGGATGGATGATGTCGGTCACCAGCGGTTGCTCGGCGCCGCGCAGGAACACCTTGCGTCCGTGCATTTCGGCGTCGAGCACGTTGGTGCCGCCCAGGAAGTCGAAGACGAACGGCGTGCGCGGGTGCTCGTACACTTCGTCCACCGTGCCGACCTGCTCGAGGCACCCACGGTCCATGATCACCACCCGGTCGGCCAATTCCAGTGCCTCTTCCTGGTCGTGGGTGACGAACACGGTCGTGTAACAGGTCCGGTCGTGCAGCTCGCGCAGCCAGCGGCGCAGGTCCTTGCGCACCTTGGCGTCGAGCGCGCCGAACGGTTCGTCCAGCAGCAGCACGCGCGGTTCGATCGCCAGGGCGCGGGCCAGGGCCACCCGCTGTTTCTGGCCGCCGGACAACTGGTGCGGGTAGCGCCGCTCCAGGCCGCCCAGCTGCACCAGGTCTAGCAGCTCGACGGTCTTGCGGCGGATCTCGGCTTCACCGGGTCGCAAGGACCTGGGCCGCACGCGCAGACCGAAGGCGATGTTGTCCAGCACGGTCATGTGCTTGAACAGCGCGTAGTGCTGGAACACGAAGCCGACGCGGCGCTCATGCACGGGCTTGCGTGCCATGTTCTCGGCGCCGAACAGGATCTCCCCGTAGTCCGGAAATTCAAGCCCGGCGATGACGCGCAGCAGCGTCGTCTTGCCGGACCCGGACGGACCCAAGAGCGCGATCAGCTCGCCCGATCGGATGTCGAGATTGACGTCCACCAGCGCGGGAAAGCCGGCGAAGCTTTTGTGAATGTGGCGGATTCGAATGTCCATGAGGAGCTCCGTCAATGACGATGAGAGGCCGAAAGCTCGGCGCCGTGCCGTGCTTCGAGGAAGGACTTCAACGCGAGCGTGACCAGTGCCAGCCCGGCCAGCAGCGAGGCCACGGCGAAGGCCGCGGCGAAGTTGTATTCGTTGTAGAGGATTTCCACGTGCAGCGGCATGGTGTTGGTGTGTCCGCGGATGTGGCCGCTGACCACGGAAACCGCACCGAACTCGCCCATGGCGCGGGCGTTGCACAACAGCACGCCGTACAGCAGGCCCCATTTGATATTCGGCACCGTGACGCGCCAGAAGGCCTGCCAGCCATTCGCGCCCAGGGACAGCGCCGCCTGCTCGTCGTCCGTGCCCTGCTCCTGCATCAGCGGTATCAGCTCGCGCGCGATGAAGGGAAAGGTGACGAACACCGTGGCCAGCACAATACCGGGCACGGCGAAGATGATGTGGATGTCGTGCGCCGCCAGCCACGGACCGAACCATCCCTGTGCGCCGAACATCAGCACGTATATCAGGCCGGAGACCACCGGCGACACCGAAAACGGCAGGTCTATCAGCGTGATGAGGAAGAATTTGCCGCGGAACTCGAACTTGGTAACGGCCCAGGCCGCGGCCACGCCGAAGACGAGATTCAGCGGCACCACGATGGCGGCGACGGTGAGGGTCAGCCTGATCGCCACCAGCGCGTCGGGGTGTTTCAAGGACTCCCAGTACAGCTTGAAGCCGCCGCGCAAGGCCTCCGTAAACACGGCGACCAGGGGAAGCAGAAGAAACGCCATCAGGAAGGTGAGCGCGCCGGCCGTCAGAAGCCAGCGGACCCAAGGCTGCTCGGTGATCACGGCATTGCGTTGTAGCAGCGGCTCGAAGGGGAGCTTTGGCGGATCGAGCAGTGAGTGGTCGATCCGCGGACTCATGCTCCAGCTCCCTGAAGCACAGGATGAGGCAGTGCTGGTTCGACATGGCGCTGGGTCCGGTGGCGGTTGGTCCACGCCTGCAGCGCGTTGATGACCAGCAACAGCGTGAAGGAGATAACCAGCATGGCCGCCGCCACCGCGGTGGCGCCCGCATAACTAAACTCCTCCAGCTTGATGACAATGAGCAGCGGCGCGATCTCGGACACATGCGGCAGATTGCCGGCGATGAAGATCACCGATCCGTATTCGCCGACGCCGCGCGCGAAGGCCAGCGCGAAGCCGGTCAAGAGCGCGGGCAGGATGGCGGGAAAGATGACCCGGCTCACCGTCTGCCAGCGCGTTGCGCCGAGCGAGGCGGCAGCCTCCTCCAGTTCCTTCTCGGCGTCTCTCAGCACCGGCTCGACCGTGCGCACCACGAACGGCAGGCCGATGAAGGTCAGCGCGACGACGATGCCGAGCGGCGCGTAGGCCACCTTGATGCCCAGCGGTTCCAGAAACTGGCCGACCCAGCCGTTGCCCGCATAGAGCGCCGTCAGGGCGATGCCGGCCACCGCGGTAGGCAGAGCGAAGGGCAGATCAATCGTCGCATCGAAGAGCCGCTTGCCCGGAAACTCGTAGCGCACGAATACCCAGGCCACGAGCATGCCGAAGACCAGGTTGATGGCCGCCGCGATCAGCGCCGTTCCGAAGGAAAGCTTCAGCGCCGACAGCACACGAGGCGAACCGAGAATCGGCCAGAGGCCGTCAAGACCGAGCCCGGCCGCTTTGACAAATACCCCAGCGAGCGGGACGAGCACGATCAGGCTGAGGTAGATCATCGTGTAGCCCAGCGTCAGTCCGAATCCCGGGATCGGGGAACGACTGGGAGACGGGCGCTTCTGGCTGGTGGGTGGCATCGCGGCTCTCTCTTATGGCAATGTGAGCACGGCAGGTATCGGCGCATCGCCCAGGGCCGACCAGAGCAGGAGCAGGCCCATAGCCAGTTGCGTCCACGCGATCCAGCGGACGATATGGCGGGTCATTGGAGGGTGCGCCATAGAACTGGTACAACACGCCGACTTCGCCGAAATGCGTCCTGCGTCCATCCGCCGAACTCCTCGTCCACGGTGACCCGCTGGACCTCCTGAAAGCGCTTCAGGTCGGCTGGGTCCGCGTGCACCGGCCGGTAATAGTGCTTGGCGGTGCGAAGATTCAGCGAAAAGAAACTCGGGGAAGAACGGCGCCATGTTGCGTAATCTAGCAGACGATTGCTTATTGCCATAAATAATCGATCCGAATTACCAAATAACTATTATGCATAACCCAAGAAAACATCGCTCCCCCGAAACGCCCGTACCGGCCGCTGTGCGGCTCTTCCCTCACGCTTAAAAGACCCCGGTCCGGGCGGGCCGGGGAATTGGTGGAGGCAGAGCGTATGATCT
>JBIMKC010000165.1:0-4802 GCA_043673925.1 Chromatiales bacterium
ACGACGAAGGGTGCGATGGTAAGCGTCGAGCCGACCTTGATATCGGAGTTCTCCATCTTCCAGATCTCTTTCCCCGTCTTGGCGTCCAACGCCACGATGTGGCCGTCCAACAGGGTCTTGAAGATCTTGCCGTCGGCGTAGGCGAGGCCACGGTTGACGACGTCGCAGCAGGCCACCGCGCGCGCCGCCGGGTCCTGCTTGGGCTTGTGCTCCCATAGGATCTCGCCCGGTCTCTCGAGATCGAAAGCAAAAGTATTATTGGGGAATGGCGTGTGGATATACATGATGCCGTTCACGACGAGCGGCCCACCCTCGTGACCGTGCAACACGCCAGTCGAAAAGCTCCATGCGGGCCGGAGCCGCCGGACATTGTCCGCGTCTATATCCGTCATTTTGCTATAGCGCGCGCACGCCTGATCCTTGCATTGCATCACCCAGTTCTCGTCGCTTTGAGACAAGCGGATGATCTCGTCATTCGAAGACGCTGTTGGGACCGTCACGGATAGAGCCGTGACGGTCACGATAGTGGCAAGATTTTTGGCTGTGATTGTTCGAGACATTGTAACTTGTTCCTCTTGGTATTTTTTTCGGGACGAGACCGTTTGGGCGTGAGGAAAAGCGGTTCGTCCCTGAACCTGAGGTCATGTGGAGTGTCGCTGGGCCAAGGCCCTTCGACACGCCGTCATGTTATGAGGCGGCTCCGGCCCGCCGCAATGGGACTACCTCACCAATCGATCTCTGTATTATCATTTCCTGCGGCGGGGACTTTCCCTGGAAATCGGGATATCGGAGGTATTCGAGTGGCGATAAGCGGCGTATGAGATCCACCATTACGATCCTCTTGGTCGATGACCATGCCATCGTGCGGCAGGGATGCCGCCTGCTCCTGCAGCAGGCGGGGTTCGAGATCGCGGGCGAGACATCCTCGGGCGAAGATGCCTACGCGTCTTGCCTCAAGCACCGCCCGCGCGTCGTGGTCGTGGACCTGGCCATGCCAGGCATGGGGGGACTCGAGACCATTCGGCGCATCCGCGCCCGCTTCGCCGACACGGCGGTAGTCGTTTTCACGATGCACGACGATCCCATGATCGCGACCCGGGCCCTCAAGGCAGGCGCCACCGCCTTCGTGACCAAGACCAGCGCGCCGCGCGATCTAGTCGAGGCCGTCCGGCGCGCCGGTCAAGGGGAGTGCTATTTGAGTCAGGACATCGCGCAGGCGATCGCCCTATGCAGCCTGGACACGCAGAAGAGCACGCTTGCCGCACTGACGGCACGCGAGTTTGAGATCTTCCACATGCTCGCCGAGGGCAAGGCATGCGCGCAGATCGCGGAGTCTTTGTCCTTATCGCCCAAGTCGGTATCGAACTATTCGCTGCGCATCAAGCAGAAGCTCGGCGCCTCCAGTCTTGCCGACCTCATCAGGCTCGCTATCGAGGAGGGAATCACCAAACAGAGCGCGCTGCGGGAGAGATCGAGCGCAACCGGCTCCGCCTACTTGGATTGAGGCCGGGATTTAAGCGTCTTCCCGCCGGACTAAGAGGTTTGCCGGTCCCCGGTCGGCGAATCTGCCAGCGAGTCCGGGCTGTGGTAGGATGCAACGCTTTTTGGACGCAAGCATGACAACCCTGCTGATCGCGGCCGCGGCGCTGGCGCTCGATTGGACGCTCGGCGAACCGCGACGGTTTCATCCACTGGTGGGGTTTGGCCGGCTGGCCACCCTCTGCGAACGCTGGGGCTACGGTGGCACGGACGTCTCTCCCCATGCTCGCCGGGTGAGGGGCCTGTGCGCGACCGTGTTGCTCGTTGCACCCTTCACGGCGGGCGCGGCGGCATTGGCCGCGCCGCCGGGCGCCGGGCTGGTCTTCAGTGTAGCCGTGCTCTATCTCGCGCTGGGCCACCGGAGCCTCCACGATCATGCGTGGCCGGTGGCCGCGGCGCTGCGGATGGGCGATGAGGCCGAGGCGCGCCGCCGTACCAGTCTTATGGTGAGCCGCGATTCAGCGGCGCTCGACGTCACCTGCGCGGCCACCGAGTCGGTGCTCGAGAACGGCAACGACGCCGTCTTCGGCGCGCTTTTCTGGTTCGCGCTCGGGGGCGCGCCCGGCGCGCTCCTCTATCGCCTGGTTAACACGCTGGACGCCATGTGGGGCTACCGCAACGACCGCTATCTCGACTTTGGCTGGGCAGCGGCGCGGCTCGACGATGCGTTGAACTACGTGCCGGCGCGGCTAACGGCACTGACCTATGCAGTGCTCGGGAACTCCCGGCAAGCCCTCCGGTGCTGGCGCACCCAAGCCCGCGGCTGGGCTAGCCCCAACGCCGGGCCGGTGATGGCCGCGGGAGCGGGGGCACTCGGGGTAATCATTGGCGGGCCCGCCCGGTATGCGGGCGAGTGGCATGCGCGCCCGGTGCTCGGCGCGGGGCAGCCGCCCGCCGCAGACGACATCGAGCGGGCGCTCGGGCTCGTTCGCGGTGGCGTGTGCTTGTGGCTCACCGTGTTCGGCCTCGCGGGGGCCTTGCATGCTTAAGCACGGCGGAAGACTGCGCGAGGCCGCGGCACGCTACGGTATGCCCATGGAGGAGTGGCTGGATCTGTCCACAGGTATAAACCCCGATGGCTTTCCGGCTACCCCATTGCCGCCTTCGGCATGGTCGCGCTTGCCCGAAGACGAGGACGGCCTTGAAGCGGCGGCGCGCGCGTACTATGACACGGACGCACTGCTCGCGGTCGCCGGGTCGCAAGCGGCGATTCAAGCGCTGGCGCGGCTGCGCGGGCCTTGCCGTGTGGGCATCATTTCCCCGGGATATGCGGAGCACGCTTACGCCTGGCGGCGCGCCGGGCACCAGGTCGCCGCGGTACCAGTGGCTGATCTCGGCAGTGCCGCAAGGTATGTGGACGTGCTGGTGGTCATTAACCCCAATAACCCCACGGGCGATCGCTTTGCACCGGAAATCTTGCTCGACTGGCATGCCTGCCTGGCTGCCCGCGACGGCTGGCTGGTGGTGGACGAGGCATTTATCGATCCCACCCCGGCGGATAGCCTGGCTCCTTACAGTACCCGGCCCGGAGTCATCGTCTTGCGCTCGCTCGGTAAGTTCTTCGGCCTGGCCGGCGCGCGCGTGGGTTTCGTGCTGGCCGAATCGTCCTGGCTGCATCGGCTTGGCGGCCATCTTGGCCCCTGGACCGTGGCCGCGCCGTCTCGTTGGGTCGCGGAACGCGCCTTGGCGGATCGCGCCTGGCACGAGGCCACCCGAACGCAGCTCCTTAAGAAGGCCGAGCGACTCACCGCGCTATTGCGGCAGCATGGCCTGGCCCCGGGCGGAGGCTGTGCGCTTTTCCAGTGGGCGCCGATCCCTCACGCGGCCGCCCTCCACGAGAGGCTGGCGCGGCAAGGGATTCTGACCCGCCTGTTTACGGAACCGGCTAGTCTGCGCTTTGGCCTGCCCGGCGCGGAGGCCGGCTGGGCGCGGCTTGAGGAGGCGCTCGCCAACGCCACGGCCGCAACTCCACTATAATCTGACAGAGACGCGTCGGCAAACATCGCTGAAGCCATGCCACTAAAGAACAGCCCGCGATTCGTCAGCCGTCTGACGCGCACCACACTCGCCTTGATCCTGGCGGGCGGGCGCGGCGCTCGGCTCAAGGACCTGACCCGCTGGCGGGCAAAGCCCGCGGTGCCCTTCGGGGGCAAGTTCCGGATCATTGATTTTCCCCTTTCCAATTGCGTGAATTCCGGCATCCGGCGCATCGGGGTGCTGACGCAGTACAAGGCCCACTCCCTCATCCGTCATCTGCAGGGCGGCTGGGGTTTTCTGCACAAGGAGCTAGGAGAATACGTCGAGATCCTTCCCGCCTCACAGCGCGTCCATGAGGTCTGGTATCGGGGCACCGCGGATGCCTTGTATCAAAACATCGATATCCTGCGGACCTACAAACCGAGCTACGTGTTGGTCCTGGCCGGCGACCATGTCTACAAGATGGACTACGGGCCGATGCTGGCCTTCCACTTCGAGCACAAGGCCGATCTCACGATCGGTTGCATCGAGGCCCCCTTGAGCGAGGCGAGCGCCTTCGGGATCATGTCGGTTGATGACCATTTCCGGGTCGTGCGCTTCCAGGAAAAACCCGAGAACCCTGAGCCGATGCCCGGTTGCGCTGATGCGGCGCTCGTGTCCATGGGGATCTATGTCTTCAATACCGATTTTCTCTACGAGCAGCTCATCAAGGACGCCGATACCGAGAGGTCTAGCCACGATTTCGGCAAAGATGTCATTCCCTCGATCATCCATCGCTATGCGGTCCACGCCTATCCTTTTCGGCAAGCGGACGGGAGCAGCGAAGCGTACTGGCGCGACGTGGGGACCGTCGATGCTTACTATGCCGCCAACATGGAATTGATCGCCATGACACCGAAGCTCAACCTCTACGACCAGCAGTGGCCCATCTGGACCTATCAGGAACAATTGCCTCCAGCCAAACTCGTGTTCAACGAAGCGCAGCGCCGTGGCATGGCGCTCGAATCCATGGTGTCGGGAGGCTGTATCATCTCCGGGGCCCAGGTGTGCCGTTAACTCTTGTTTTCCAATGTGCGCATCGAGTCGTATACCACGGTGGAGGAATGCGTCGTTCTTCCCGATGTCGAGATCGGTTCCCATTGCCGCATCCGCCGCGCCATCCTCGACAAGAGCTGCGGTATTCCCGCCGGTACGGTCATCGGGGAGGATCTGGACGAAGACGGCAAGTGCTTTCACGTGAGCCCCCAAGGGGTGGTCCTGGTCACCCCCGACATGCTGGGCCAGGA
>JBIMKC010000166.1:0-1242 GCA_043673925.1 Chromatiales bacterium
CTAGTAAAGGATCAAAGCATGAACACGGCGCTGGCGCTCGACTCGGTACGGAGCTACCTGCGTGATCTCCAAGAGCGGATCTGCAGGACTCTCGAACAAGTAGACGGCGTGGCACGATTCATGGCAGACCCTTGGCGGCGCACGGAGGGGGGCGGCGGTCTGACGCGGGTGCTCGCGGAGGGGCGTGTGTTCGAGCAGGCGGGGGTCAACTTCTCCGAAGTGCACGGCGCGCGCTTGCCGCTCGCGGCCAGCGCCCAGCGCCCGGACCTCGCCGGACGGGGATTCCGCGCCCTGGGCGTCTCGCTGGTGATGCATCCATGCAATCCGTACGTCCCCACCTCGCATGCCAATGTGCGCTTTATCAGCGCCGAGGCCGAGGGCAGTGATCCAATCTGGTGGTTCGGCGGCGGTTTCGATCTCACGCCTTACTATGGCTTCGAAGAGGATGCGCGTCACTGGCATCGCACCGCCCAGGCGGCCTGCGCGCCCTTCGGCGCCGAGGTCTACCCGCGCTTCAAACGCTGGTGCGACGAGTATTTCTACCTCCGCCATCGAGCCGAGCCGCGCGGGATCGGCGGCCTCTTCTTCGATGACCTCAACGCCTGGGGCTTCGAGCAGTGCTTCGCCTTCGCCCGCAGCATCGGCGATCATTACCTGGCTGCTTATCTACCCATCGTCGAGCGCCGCGAGGACCATCCCTATGGAGAACGCGAACGCGACTTCCAGCTCTATCGGCGCGGCCGCTATGTCGAATTCAATCTTGTCTACGATCGCGGTACGCTCTTCGGCCTGCAATCGGGCGGACGCACGGAATCCATTCTCATGTCACTGCCGCCTCTGGTGAAGTGGCGCTATGACTGGAAACCAGAGCCCGGTAGCGCCGAGGCCGATCTCTATGAGAATTTCCTGAGACCGAGAGAATGGGTTTGAAAAACGTCCAAGGGTGGCAGGGACGGCCGGCGCGATCGGGTACCTAACCGCGGAAGATGATTGATGAGAACGTCACTGTCCTGCCGGTTGAGTAGAAGCGTGCGGACGCCCCAGTGCTTGCAGTGGTGGCCGGCGCTAGTCCTTTGGTCCGGCCTGAACGTCAAGCTCATCGTGTCAGCGGACGCAACGCCGGTATCACTCTACCGGGGCCGGGGCTTGCAGAGCGCCTTCCAGCGCACGATTAGCCCTGGAAGAGATGCAAACTCACGGATATCTCGCCAAAGAACACCTTCCCTAAATTTCGCCTCAACG
>JBIMKC010000166.1:1342-4798 GCA_043673925.1 Chromatiales bacterium
GGTCTTCGCAACCGCGCAGAGCGAGTTGATGGCCACAACCGTGCCGGATCTGCTGGCAGTAGGCGCCAAGGCGCGGGATCGACTGCTTGATTGGAACGCGCAAACCGGCGCGTGGTTCGAGAATTATGTCGGCGAAACCCAAAAGCTAGCCGCAACCAAGACGGCTTAAGATTGGGTCCCACGTTCGCGTAGCTGTCCACATACGGCTACGCGATTTTTTCTTGTGTTCCGGGTAAGAACGCGTCCCCGTCATGTGTAAGATAATAATATACAATGGGTTAAAAGATGATATTGATCTTGTATAGTTCATGTAGTATACTAAGTCAAAGATTTAATGATTTGTAAAGGATACAATTAACATCTTTCATCCCATGAACGCATTAGAAAATCGTGCGAACGCTTCAAACGAACTGGAGATCGCGTCGGTGCTGAGACACCACTATGGCGATGGCGATCTTTATTTGCCGGAGGGGACGCCGGAATCTATCGTCCATAAGGCGATCGCCATGGGTTACTTGAGTGAGGACGGTTATCTCACCCGCAAGGGGAGAGATCTGCTCGCACAGCATGAATTTTGACGCCTACCGGGGAGGCCGGTAACCTCCCGGGAACGACGACACCGCTGCTGCTTGCGTGTTCGTCACCAGCGCCTTGGGGCTGACCGAGTCAGCCCCATTTTTTTCTTGCGCCTTTTGTATTGCCTCTTATACTCCGAAGTACGTGGCTAACAAGAAAACTGCGAGGTAGCGCATGGCAGGCTATACAACCCAGGATATACGAAACATCGCGCTGGTGGGTCACGCGGGAGCGGGCAAAACGACTCTGGTTGAGGCGATATTGGAACGCGTGGGTGCGATTAAGACCACCGGAACCGTTGAGCGCGGCAACACCGTCTCCGATCACGATCCCCTGGAGAAGGCGCATCAGCACTCGTTGAATAGCACGGTCCTTGGGTTCGATTATCAAGGCAAGCATCTCAATCTCATCGACACTCCGGGATATCCGGACTTTATCGGGCGAGCGCTCTCGGTCCTTGCGGCGGTTGAAACCGCGGCTATCATCGTCAATGCCCAGACCGGGGTACAGATGGTCACGCAACGCATGATGGAATGGGCCCGCGCGAGGGAGCTTGATCGGCTCATCGTCATCAACCAAATCGATGCCGAGAACGTCGATCTCTTCGGTTGTTTGGAGCAAATCCGGCGCGGTTTCGGGGATGAATGCTTGCCCATCAATCTCCCCGCCGATAACGGCCGGTCAGTCGTCGATTGCTTTTTCGAGCCCGCCGGAGAAGCCACGGATTTCTCCTCGGTGGCAGAGGCGCATACTAGGCTCATCGACCAAGTCGTCGAGGTCGATGACGCGCTCATGGAACTTTATCTCGAACAAGGGCAATCGCTCGGCCCGGAACAACTGCACGACCCGTTCGAGAAAGCCTTGCGCGAAGGGCATTTGATCCCGGTCTGTTTCGTTTCCGCGCGGACCGGGGCCGGGCTTGCGGAATTACTCGAGATCCTGGTCAAGCTGATGCCCAATCCGCTGGAAGGCAATCCGCCCGCCTTTCTCAAAGGTGAAGGCGTGAGCGCCGAACGCGTCGAGATCGCACCTGATCCCGCTCGCCACGCATTGGCGCACGTCTTCAAGGTGGCCATCGACCCCTTCGTGGGCCGTTTGGGGATTTTTCGCATTCATCAGGGAACCATCACCAAGGACAGCCAGTTGTTTATCGGGGATGGCCGCAAGCCGTTTAAGGTCGGACACCTGTTTAAACTCTTGGGGAAAGAGTCGAGCGAAATCCCAGTCGGGATCCCGGGTGACATATGCGCCGTCGCCAAGGTCGATGAAATCCACTTCGATGCGGTGTTACACGACTCCCACGAAGAGGACCACATCCACCTCAAGTCGGTCAGCTTCCCGTTGCCGATGCACGGCCTCGCGATCGAGGCGAAAAGCCGCGGAGATGAACAAAGGCTCTCCGATACCCTGCATAAGCTGGAAGCGGAGGACCCGAGCGCGCGCGTCGAGCACAACACCGCGCTCAACGAGACCGTCTTGCGCGGTCTCGGGGATCTCCACGTCCGGGTCCTGCTGGAAACCATGAAAGAGCGTTTCCACGTCGAGGTCGACATCCGGCCACCCAAGATCGCTTACCGCGAAACGGTCACGGCGCCCTCCGAAGGGCACCACCGGCATAAGAAACAAACCGGCGGCGCGGGCCAATTCGGTGAAGTGTTCCTACGCGTCCGCCCACTCGAGCGCGGTGAGGGCTATAAATTCGTCGACGCGGTGGTGGGAGGGGTCATACCGCGGCAATTTATTCCAGCCGTCGAGAAGGGGATCCTCCAGGCGATCCAGGAAGGCGTCATCGCCGGCTACCAAATCCAAGACCTTGAGGTTACTTTGTATGACGGCAAGTACCATCCCGTCGATTCCAAGGAAGTCGCCTTCGTCGCGGCCGGCAAGAAGGCGTTCAGCGAAGCCTTCAAGAGCGCCAAGCCCGTGGTGCTCGAGCCCATCGTCGAGATCCGCATTACCCTACCTAGCGCGAATATGGGCGACATTACTGGTGATTTGTCCACCAAGCGGGGGCGGGTGAGCAATACCAGCGCCTTGCCCGGCGGGCTGATCGAGATCGCGGGGCAGGTGCCGCTGAGCGAATTGGAACAGTACCAATCACAACTCAAATCCATGACCGGCGGTCACGGCAGCTATAGCATCGAGTTCAGCCACTACGATCCGGTCCCGGTGAGGACGCAACAGCAATTGATGGCGGCCTTCAAGCCGCAAGCGGCTGAAGATTAGGAGCCCGGATGAGACGAAGTGAATCCGGGGACGCATGAGATCTATGCGTCCCCGGATTGCGCATCACTTCATTCAGCTATGATTTCTCGGTCTTCGCATTTTAGGCATTACGCATCTTCAATGACACGGGCTGTCGCACCAGCTGTGTCCGCCTGGATGCGGCCACGCGGGCAATGTGCCTGAATTCAATCCCAAGCTGGTAAAAGCCGTTCGCTGCAAGTTGCTCTGGAACGAAACGCTCTATCACGCTCGGGATCCGGAGCTTACCGAGACTGATCTTGATCGCCATCTCCCAGCAGCTCGCCAGGCTAAGCAGGCATTCATTTTCCGATTGGGCGATGGCCCGCCGCGCCCTCCTGGACAGTTCGGGCGAGTTGTTTACCCACCAAAGGAAAGCGTGCGTATCTAGCAATAGCCGCATCAAGAGTAATCTTCGAGGTCTTGAGGTGTCGCGTCGAAATCGGATGCCATCCAGATCTTACCCTCTGCCGACCCGGGTTTCCGATGCTTAGCCGCGCGTGGCTGCAATGGAACAAGCTTCAGCAACGGTTTGTTGTCCTTCGCGATAATTACTTCTTCGCCCAGCATGGCTTTTTGGACCAGTTCGGAGAAGCGGGCTTTGGCTTCGGCAATATTAAACTTCGACATGATCTA
>JBIMKC010000167.1:0-4728 GCA_043673925.1 Chromatiales bacterium
ACTGCATGCACGGTTTGATGAGGGAGGGCAGGCGAGAGCCTGCTCTCTACTCTACTCTTCCGCCCGCGGCCCCGCTCATCCAGCCAGCGTAGCCCGGATGAAATGCAATAGAATCCGGGACGATAGAAGCACGGAATCCCCGTATTCCGCTGCGCTCCATACGGGCTACGGATGCTGCCCAAGGGGAGCCTCGGGCGCTTACCCGGTAAGCGCCGTGCTACAATGTCATCTCCTTAATCTCCGGGAACCGCGCCATGCCAGCAGCCACGCTAACCGAGAAGGGCCAAATTGTCATCCCAGCCGAAATCCGGGCGAAGTATGGTCTTACGCCGGGGACCCAGGTGGAGTTTATCGATGAAGGAGGCGCCATCCGACTGGTCGCCAGACGGCGGGTGAGCCCGTCCGATCCGGCGGTCGGCTACGGTTTGGTCAAGCTCAAGGCCACGGGCAAGCCCAGGCGCCTAGCGGAGTTCGACGCCGCAAGCCTGCTCAGGAAGAATGCCGAAGGGCCGGCATGATTGCGGTCGATACCAATATCCTCGCCCGCTTTTACTGCGAAGACCCGGACGACCCCGAAGCCGGGCGGCAGCGGCCGCGTGCGCGGCGCGTAATGATTGAATCATCGGCCGTCTTCGTGCCACTGACCGTCGTCCTGGAATTCGAATGGGTGATGCGCGGGTTTTATGCAGTGAATACGGACACCTTCTGTCAGACGATCGATCACCTGCTCGGCATGGCCCATGTCACCGTGGAACGATGGGAAGCGGTAAAGGATGCCGTCGAGCTCCACCGGCGCGGGCTGGACTTCGCCGATGCCCTCCACTGGGTGTGCAGCGCCGCCTGCGGTCAATTCGTGACCTTTGATGACCGTGGATTCGTTCGCCGTGCACAGGCATTGAAGTTGGTGCCGGAGGTCGTCATTCCGGGGCGCACGTAGCCAGCGTAGCCCGGATGAAATGCAACGCGGGTCCGGGGACAGACCACGGTTTCATGCGCAGTACCATGGAGTTGCTCGCTGTTGACGGGGTTGTAAAAGCGCGCGATTTTGGTGGGAAGCGCGGATCGGTTGGATCGAGGGCGATCAGCACTTGGTAACCGCCATCCTCGGGGGTGATCGAGCGCCGCGCGATGAGCTCCATCGCGAGCGTTACGATTGCGTCCACGGCGCGGGCTTACCAGGGGAGCGCGGCGTCGGCCACCGCTAAGCGCCGTACCGCGATGTCGATAAATCCGCGCTCGCGCTCACATCCGGTGAACGTCCGTCCGAGCTGCAATGCCGCGATCCCGGCCGATGCGCTTCCTGCGAAGGGGTCCAAGACCCGCTCGCCCGGCTGGGTGCTGGCCCTGAGGCAGCGGTCGATGAGCGCAACCGGTTTCTGTGTAGGGTGTTTGCCATGCACTTTTTCGGCTCGGCCGACCGCGGGGATGCGCCACACGTTTTTCATCTGCCGGCCGCCATTGTCCGACCGCATCGCGGCGTAATTAAAGGTGTATCGGTGTGGGCTTCCCTTGGCGGCCTTGGTGGCCCAGAGCACGATCTCGGTGGCGTGCGTGAAGCAACGGCGGCCGAGATTCGGGGGAGGATTGGGTTTTTCCCAGACGATGTCATTGAGGATCCGAAATCCCTGTTCGAGCAGGGCCATGCCGACCGAGAGGTAGACGTGCAGCGTACCGCTGACCCAGATCGTGCCAGTGGCCTTCAAGACGCGGTAGCAATCGCGCAACCAGGCACGGTTAAAATCGTGGTCTACCGTGAGTCCTTGGCTCCGATCCCAAGCGCCCTTGTCCACCGGCACGCGTTTGCCGGCCACACATGTAGTCCCGCCGGTCGAGAGAAAATAGGGCGGATCGGTCCAGATGCAATCGATGCTGCCATCCGGAATATTGGTCATGATCTCCGAGCGGTCGCCATGGTAGAGGAACGAGCGGTCATCGCGCGAATGCCAGGCGAGGCTGGCGGCGGGAGGCCTCGCGTCGAACCCCGCGTCAAGCAGCCCGCTATCCGCTGGTTCGCTCTTCATCCGGGGTCAATGCCTTGATGCTGATGGCGTGGATATCGGTGCCAACGAGGCCACCCAGGGCAGCGTAAACGGTGCGGTGGCGGGCGATGGGCGCGAGGCCCCGGAATCGCTCCGAGACGATCGTGACCGTATAGTGACCGCCACCGCTCGCCGCGCCCGCATGCCCGAGATGATGCGCGGACTCGTCGTCGATCTCAAGCCGCAGGGGATCGAGTGCAGCATCCAGACACTGGCGCAGGCGCGTGATCCGATCGGGATGAGACACTTAAGGGAAAACCTTCTTAAAGGGTTTTACCGTGACGTGCTGATAGACCCCCGCAGTCACATAAGGATCTTCCTTAGCCCAGATCTCCGCTTCTTCGAGCGAGTCGAATTCCGCCACGATCAAGCTGCCGGTAAATCCGGCCGGACCGGGATCCTCGCTATCGATCGCCGGGTGTGGACCGGCGATGAGGACACGCCCTTGATCCAGCAAGAACTGCAAGCGCGCGATGTGCGCCGCGCGGGCGCTTTCACGTTTGTCGAGACTATCCTTCGCATCGTCACCGATGATGGCGTAATACACTGCTAGCGCCCCTTACCGTGTAAGGAATCCGATTGGCGCATGAGGTACAGGGCTTGTAAGAATACAAACACCAAGGTGAGGCCTAACATACCGAAAAGCTTAAAGTTGACCCAGACTTCGGTCGTGAAGTTGAAGGCCACATAGAGGTTGGCGGTCCCTAAGGCTAAAAAGAACATCACCCAGCTCAAATTGACGCGGGTCCAGACGGCTTCGGGTAGATTCATATGCCCCGCCATCATGCGCTGCGGCAGGTTCTTGCTCCCGATAAACTCGCTGCCGAGAAAGGCCATCGCGAACAGCCAGTTGACCGCCGTCGGTTTCCATTTGATAAAGCGTTCGTCTTGTAAAAGCAGCGTGGCGCCGCCGAGGATCACGATCAGCGCGAGCGTGACCAGCAGCATGGGTTCCACACGGCGGTGCTTAATCCAGGCATAGAGCACCTGAATGAGCGTGGCCACAATGGCGGCCGCGGTCGCGGTCAAAACCCCTTGGCGAGGGTCATCGGCCAGCTTGAAGGCCGTGAAAAACACGATGACGGGGAACAGATCAAAGAGGAGTTTCATAATAGGTGCGAAATGAGTACTCGTATAATCATAAAGGAAACTCCCCGGCGACTCTATTCGCCGATGTCGAATCCGTGAAACAATAGCGCGGGTAGTCGGTTTCGCGGGGTTGAATGAGTGGTTGACGGCGATCAAAGGGGAATGAATCCATGGATTTCCGGTGGGAGTGCCGCGGCGGGGCCGCCGCTCCCGGGCCCGAAGCACGTGCTGTTTGCTCGCCACGGGCCAAGAGCTTGTCCATGAGCCCTAGTCTTAATCGCCGTGTCTTGTCGGGGATGCGCCCGACCGGAATGCTGCACCTTGGGCATTATCACGGTGTCTTGAAGAACTGGATCGAGTTACAGCACCAATACGATTGTTTCTTTTTCGTTGCTGACTGGCATGCGTTGACGACCGAGTATGAGAACCCGAGCGGCATCGCGGATTCGGTTTGGGATCTGGTAATCGATTGGCTCGCCGTAGGCATCAATCCGGGGGAGGCTACGCTGTTCGTCCAGTCGCGGGTGCCCGAGCACGCGGAGTTGAGTCTGCTGCTGTCGATGATTACGCCTCTCGGTTGGCTCGAGCGCGTTCCCACGTATAAAGACCAGCAAGAGAAACTCAAGGACAAGGACCTCGCCACCTTCGGGTTTCTCGGCTATCCGTTGCTGCAAACCGCCGACATATTAATCTATAAAGCGGGCCATGTTCCCGTCGGTGAAGATCAAGTGGCCCATATTGAATTTGCGCGCGAAGTGGCGCGGCGGTTCAACTATCTTTATGGACGGGAGCCGGATTTCAAGGAAAAGGTGGAGGAAGCCGCGCGCAAGATGGGTAAGAAGGGCGCCAAGCTGTATTTCGATCTGCGCAAGCGTTTTCAAGAGCGAGGGGATAACGAGGCACTGGCTACGGCCCGGGCCTACCTGGAATCGCAACATAACATCGCGCTCGGTGATCGCGAGCGCTTGTTGGGTTATCTTGAAGGCAGCTGCCGGGTGATACTACCCGAGCCGCAAGCGCTGCTCACACCTGAATCCAAAATGCCGGGCCTCGACGGGGAGAAAATGTCCAAGTCCTACGGGAATACCATTGGACTGCGCGAAGCCCCGGATTCCATCGTGCAAAAGCTCAAGACCATGCGCACCGATCCGGCGCGGGTGCGCAGGCAAGACCCCGGCGATCCCGACAAGTGTCCGGTATGGCAGTTTCACTCCGTCTACTCGGGCGATGAGGTCAAGGCCTGGGTCCAGGATGGATGCCGTAACGCCGGGATCGGCTGCCTGGAGTGCAAGCAACCGGTGATTGATACCATACTCGCGGAGCTCGCACCGATCCGGGAACGCGCCGAGGAGTATGCCAAGGATCCCGATACGGTGCGGGCCATCGTCGCCGAAGGTTGCGAGGCCGCACGCGATGTTGCGCGTGACACCATCGAAGAGGTGCGCGAGGCGATGGCCGTGGTGTACCGTTAATCGTTTGTGAACAGCATAATGGCGCCCGATTCGAGCGCGGAGCCCGCGAGCGGCAGCGCGCTTCGCGGCGCGCGAGACGCCCCGATCGCGATCGTGCGCGGGCAGCCCGTCACCGAGTTACCGGCCGA
>JBIMKC010000168.1:0-4646 GCA_043673925.1 Chromatiales bacterium
CGCCGCACGTAGGTCTGGGTCTCTGGATAGGGCGGGATGTTGCGGCCATAGCGGATCACCGCGTTTTCACCGGCGTTATAGGCCGCGAGCGCGAGCACCAGGTTATTCTTGAACATGCCCATGAGATCGCGGAGGTAACGCGACCCGCCGCTCAAATTCGCGATGGGGTCCTTACGGTTGCTGACGCCGTAGCGTAACGCGGTACCGGGCATAAGCTGCATGAGCCCCACCGCGCCGGCGGGCGAGACCGCGCCTGGATTATAAGCCGATTCGGCCTTGATCACGGCATGCAACAAGGCGTGAGGAAGCTTATACCTGAGTGCCGCCTGGGCGATGGCGGGGGCATAGAGACTACGATTCTTGCCGCTATCGGCATATCCCTTGCCCGAGGGCAGCGTCCAACCCTTCCAGGTCCGGACAATGCGTTTATAGCCAGAATGGCTTGGCCGGTCGGTGAGGTAGACGCGGCCGTATTTATCGACGTATTTGTAGATATCGGCGTGCGCTTGGGGTGCGAAAAACAGCACCACCATAATCGCAATAACCGGGCTGAGATGGTTTTGCGCCATAGGATCTAGTTCTCGTATTAAGGCAGATGCGTCGTCTTAGTGCGTCAAATATCCGGTCACCTGCATGACTAAAAAGGCATACAGCCCTGCGGCGGCATCATCAAGCATGATCCCCACTCCCCCCGAAACGCGCGCATCGATGGTTCGAATCGGCCAGGGCTTGAAAATATCAAAGGCTCTAAACAGCACGAACCCGAACACGATCCAAACCCAACCGTCCGGCGCCGCCGTCATGGCTACCAGGTAACCGACCACTTCGTCCCAAACAATCGCGGGATGGTCGTGCGACCCCAGGGCCTCGGCCGCACGGTGGCATACGAGCACACCGACACCGAACAGAACCACCGTCACGACTAAATACCACAGCACCGGGACGGCTTGCAACGCCAGGTACACCAGAACTCCAAAAACCGTTCCGGCTGTACCCGGTGCTAGTGGAGCACACCCTGTGCCAAACCCCAATGCTAGAAGATGGGCAGGATGGCGTAAAAAACCCACCGGGATCGGGCGGGCGGCGGACACATGGGGTTTTTTCACGCTCCGGGTTATACCTTATCGCACGCATGGTGCGCCACCAGCCGCCGCGAAGCTAATCGATCGCTGACGCGCTTAGTTCGATGTGGTCGGTGCGAACAGGTTTGGCGACGGGCGGTAAACTCGGTCCGAGGATCCTAAGCACCTTCGCCGCCGTGGCGCGGTAGGCGGTGAGCTTGCCGCCGTAGATCGCCACCAGATGCGGCCGGGCTGGGTCGTCGCAAAGCAGGACGGTTTCCCGCGATCGGCCCTGGGGTAAAGCCTCCTGCTTGGGCAGGACGCGCAACCCCGCCGTCGCTTCCATGCGTTTCCCGGGATAACGCGGAAAATAATGGCGGAGCGTCTCTTCGAGGTACTCAATCTCTTGGGGAAGCGGCCGGACTGACTCCGGATCGCTTCGAAACACGGTCTCGGTAGTTCCGACCAGCGTCGCGCCGCGCCAAGGCATCACGAATACGGGACGCCGGTCGCGCGGGGACTCGACATAGAACACCCGATCGGTCAACGGCCGGTCGAGGTGGATATGGGTCCCCTGCACTAGATCGATAGCCAGCGAGGGCGCCTGCGCCCGTTCCTGGATCTCATTGACCCAGGGGCCACCGGCGTTGATCAAAACGGTCGCCACGCAGGTGCGCACTTGCCCTTGCGCGCGATAGCGAATGCGATAGGCATCGCCTTCGCGCACGGCGTCCTCGAAAAGCGCCGGATAAATCACCTCGGCGCCGTAAGCCCTGGCGGAGCTCAAGACCGCGCGTGTTAAGGCGGCATCGTCGGTTTGCGCATCCCAATACTCGAAGACCGCGCGCAGCCCGTCGGTCATCAATCCGCCGAGCGTATTCCACGCGTTGCGCCCGAGCGACCGAAACCGAGTACCGCGCTGGCCGCCCCCGAGCAGGGCGTAGACCGACAAGCCCAAGCGGATCTTCCACGGCGGACGCGCCGAGCTTTGATACACCGGGATCAGGAATGGAACGCGGCGGACGAGACCCGGCGCGATGCGCAACAGGATCTCACGCTCTCGCAGCGATTCGCGCACCAGACTGATCTGGCCGCTCTCGAGATAGCGGAGCCCGCCGTGGATCAACTTGCTCGATCGGGACGAGGTCCCCGCCCCCGGCGCGCTCTTTTCGATCACCAAGGTGCGGTAGCCGGCCGCAGCCTGGGCCACGCCGGCCCCGTGAATTCCTCCGCCCACGACGGCGATATCGTAACGGACTTCGGTCACGGCCGCGGATCGCGAACGTGACAAAGCTCCCCGAGCAATTCCCCCACCGCAAAGGTCTCGATGAGCTCCACGCCGCGTTCCCAGAGCGCCAACGCCACGGCGGCATGACGGACCTCGAACACGGCGAGCTTCGCGCCTTCGCGCCGAAGCTCGCCCGTGGGCGGTAACCCATCGATATCGCAAAAGACATAGTGCGGACGCAACAAGCGTACGCTATCGAGATCCTCCCAACGGTCGATTATCGCGCCGATGGCGTAACCCTGCGCATAGTGAATAAACTCCCCCGAATACGAAATCAAAACAACCTGGCGCGCGCAGCGCGAAAGCACCGCGTCGACGCGCTCGAATACGAGGTCTACGCCGAACTGCTCGATGGACTCGACCTTGATTTCTATGAAACCCACGACGTCCGGGTTGGATTTCAGAATGCAGCCGATATCCTCCAGCGCGGCGATGGGTTCGCCCCGGAAGCGCTCGCCGAAGCGCCCGGGTTCATAGGCCGACAGCGGAGCTAACTCGGCGAACTTGAATTCATGGATCCTGCCGGGTACGCCGCAGACGCGATCCAAGATCTCGTCATGAAACAGGATCGGTACGCGGTCCGCAGTGAGTTGCACATCGCATTCGAAATACTTGGCGCCGGCCGCGAGCGCAGCGCGAATGGCAGCGCGGGTATTCTCCGGATAATGGAGCGCATACCCGCGATGCGCCACGAGATCCGGTGTTGCTCTCACAGCGTTTTCAAATACTCGAGGACCGCCCGCCGCTCGCCCTCGTTCAAATGATCGCCAAAGGTATGTCCGCTATTGGTAGCGCCGGGCAACGTGGTGTCATAAACCCATTTCCTCGCGTTGGGATCTGTTCCTTCCTTGCCTTTCGCAAGCTCGGTATATCTCCAGCCCAGCGTTTCTTGATCATAGTCCTTGGAATCGAACGACCGGCGCCAATACCCGGGACGTTTCCCGCTGTTCAACAAGGCGTCGATCGTCGGCACCGAGCCATTGTGCAGGTAAGGCGCCGTGGCCCAGACGCCATCCAAGGGTGGCGCGATATAACCGCGGGCCGGGACGAGGCGCGCGGACTCGCCGTAAAACGACTCACCGAGCCAGCGCAGAAACCGGTCTTCGCTCCCGCCGGTGGCGGCCAGGGCCACGGCCGGATCGGTACCGATCCGTGCCAGATCGATGACCAGATTCGGGTAGGTCCAGTTCTCTCCGTAGGTCCCATGGCATTGCGTGCAGTTGGCTTCGAATAGCAGATGGCCCCTCGCCGCAAGCGCTTGATCGGTTGCAAACGGATAAGCGGGCGGCTGCAAGGACTCGATAAAGGCGCGTATATCGGGCGCGTAGGCATCGATGGCTTGCGCCTCCTCGACGCTATCCGTGCACAGCGTCGAGGCCAGGATCATGAGGCGCGCGTGATCGCCGCGGCCGACAGTCGTATCGAACATCGCATGCTTTTTCTTCATGCGCCACCAGGGCGGCACGGTGGCGGGCAACGGTCGGGTGGGCGGGGGTGCGATGAGCGCCGCCTGCGACCAGGCGAGCGTTTTCGGATCGCGGTGCGCGAAGAGCGCCCAGGTAATATTGATCGCCGGGTTTAAACCCACCGTGTCGGTGGTGCTGTAGGGGCCGATGGCCTCGAGCCGGTCCGCCCATTTCCGCCATTCACGCGCCGCTTTCTCGTCTTGTACGTAGGCGCCCAGTCCCTCGATGTAGGGCACGCGGTCCTCGGTAAAATCCAGCGCTTCGTTGCCGAGTCCGACGATGAGCCGCCCATCGAAAAATCCCGCATGGCAGGTCAGGCAATTCGCTACCACCAGCTCGACCCCGTCCTTAGTCGTATGCGCCGTGAAATTGTAAGGCAACTCCGCGTTGCGCCCCTCCCGGCCCGGTAAGCGATGCGACGGCGGGGGCGGGTCGGCGCTCTCCCGGTAAGCCGCGTAGGGAATGCCGCAGCTCACATAGGGCTCGGTGACGAGGGCCCGATAGCCGCGTTCGGGATCGCCGGGCCGTTGCGGCTCGACCGGCACCGGACCGACTGGAGAACGGGGCGCGCTGATGCCGGCCCGCTCACCCGCCTCGCAACCGGCCAGTAGCAAGTACCCGTAGATAAAAGCTGATAATAACGCTCGGCGCATGATTGAAACCGGACCGTCCATAATGGCTCGGCAGCGGAATCGGCGGGCGTCCCGTCGAGGGTGCCGTAAGCGGCGTTTACGACCTTCGTGGTCTCAGGAGAGCCAGGCCCAGGGGCGAGTACCCGAGCGCCAGCGAAGCTGGCCGGGGCCGAAGGCGGCCTGCTTGGCGCGCCGAGGA
>JBIMKC010000169.1:0-4634 GCA_043673925.1 Chromatiales bacterium
GGTCGAGCTTAAGGCGCGTTTCGATGAGTCCGCCAATATCCGCTGGGCTAATCACTTGGAAGAAGTGGGGATCCATGTCTCGTACGGCGTGGTGGGATATAAGACCCACTGCAAGGTGATTTTTGTGCTCCGCCGCGACTACGACGGCCTACGGCGCTATGCGCACTTCGGCACGGGCAACTACCATGCAGGCACGGCCCGGATCTATAGCGATCTCGGAATGTTTACCTGCGATCCCGAGATCGGGCAGGACCTCACCGAGCTTTTCAACTTTCTCACCAGCGGCCAAGCCGGTAAGCGCGCTTACCGTAAGCTTTTATCCGCGCCTGTCTTTATGAAGCGTGGCCTGCTCGACAAAATCGAGCGGGAGATCAGCAAGCATTCGCAAGACTCACCGGGATTGATCCAACTCAAGACCAATGCCCTGGAAGACAAGGATATCACCAAGGCCCTTTATCAGGCTTCCCAAGCCGGGGTGCAGGTAGACCTGCTGGTTCGGGATAGCTGCCGGGTACGGCCCGGTATTCCCGGGCTGTCGGAGAACATTCGAGTTCTCAGCATCGTGGGGCGGTTTCTCGAGCACGCGCGAATTTATTACTTCAAGAACGGCGGCGAAGAGGAGTATTTCATCGGCTCGGCTGATCTCATGAAGCGCAATCTGGAGAGTCGCGTGGAAATGCTGGCCCCGGTGGAGAAACCGGAGCTGCGAGCGCTGCTCCGTCAATGCCTGGACGTGCAGTTGCAGGATAGGCGCAGCGCTTGGGAGATGGGATCCGACGGAAGCTATCGCCAACTCCGGCCCGGGCCCGAAGAAGACGGACGTGGGGCACACCAAGTGTTGACAGATCTCGCCACGCAGCGATGGCAAGACCACGTGCACAACAGCGCGCGATCTTTTATCTCGCCGCACGGCTATAACATCGTGGAGTAGAGAATGAATGCAATCGCAGAGTCTTTAGTTAAAGAGTCTTTCATTAACGAAGGCCGGAGGGATCGAGAGGCCCGCGTCCAGGCAGGTGAGAAGTTCGTGCAAGATAACGCCCGCTATTTTCAAACCGTGGGCAATCTGCTGGCACAGCACCTACAAAACATCCCGCGCGGGCACGCTGAGGAGCTTGCGAATAGATTTGCGGAGCTGCAAGCGATCCTGACCACAGCGACCGCAAGCTCGCCGCAGGCCTTTCAATTCGCGCGCGAATATGTGCTAGACGCCAGCCAGCGCTGGGTCTTGTATGTGGATGCCCTGCGTCAGCGTGGCAATGCCTACCTGGCCCACGAGGCCGCCGGTTGCCCGCCGGTCTTGGCTTACGACTTCGAGGTGATCGTCGACGGCCGCCAACTGGCGCGGCCGGTCAATTACTCGTTGGTTCGCATTATTCCGCCGCAAGGGACCTTGGTGCGCGAGGACGGCCGCCCCTACGTCATCATCGACCCGCGCGCCGGGCACGGCTCGGGGATCGGGGGCTTCAAAAGCCAAAGCGAAGTGGGCGTCGCGCTTGCGAATGGCCATCCCGTGTACTTTGTCATCTTTCGCCCGCAACCCGAGCCCGGTCAGACCCTGACCGATGTGTGCGCAGCCGAAGTCCATTTCGTGCGCGAGGTGATGGTGCGGCATCCCGATGCACCTAAGCCCGTCATCGTGGGCAACTGCCAGGGCGGTTGGGCCGCGATGTTGCTTGCGGCCTCCAATCCGGACATCACCGGCCCCCTGGTGCTCAACGGCTCACCGCTTTCCTATTGGGCCGGCACGCGGGGGAAAAATCCCTTGCGCTACATGGGCGGGCTGTTTGGCGGCGCCCTGCCCGCGCTCATCATCTCGGATCTCGGCGCGGGAAAGTTTGACGGCGCCCACTTGGTCCTCAACTTCGAGGGGCTCAATCCCGCCGCCACTTGGTGGCGTAAGTATTATGACCTCTACTCCAAAGCCGACACCGAGATACCGCGGTTTCTCGAGTTCGAGCGCTGGTGGAGCGGCTTCTATTTCATGAATGCGGCGGAGATCCGGTGGATCCTGGAGGATCTTTTCATCGGCAACAAGCTCCCCAGAGGCCGCGCCCGCTTCGACGATGGCGGGGCGATCGATCTGCGCAAGATTCGCTCGCCCATCATCGTCTTCGCCTCGGAGGGCGACAACATCACTCCTCCCCCGCAGGCACTGAACTGGATCGCCGATCTGTACAGCGACGTGAGGCAGATCAAGCTGCGCGGGCAGCGGATCCTATACACGCTGCATGCGGCAATCGGACACCTCGGGATCTTCGTCTCGGCCAAGATCGCCCAGAAAGAGCACAAGGAGATCGGCTCCACGCTGAAGAGCATCGAGGCCTTAGCGCCAGGACTCTATGAGCTGGTAATCACCGAAAAGACATCCGATGGGGCGTCGCCTCAGTACTCGGTCAGCTTCGAGGAACGAACGATCGCAGATCTGGTGGCTCTCTACGACGACGGTCGCGAAGACGAGCAGCAATTCAAGTCCGTTGCGCGCCTTTCGGAGCTTGCGACCGATCTCTACGATCTAAGCCTGCGTCCGTTCGTACAAGCCATGTCTACTCCCGAAGCGGCCGCGATGTTGGTCGAGTCCCATCCCTTGCGCCAGCGGCGCTATCTCTTAAGCGATAAAAACCCTGGACTGTGGGGTGTTGCGGCCCTTGCCGCGAAGGTGCGCGAAAACCGGCGGCCCGCAGCCGAGGACAATCCGTTCATACGGCTCGAGCGATTCAATGCCGGTCTGATCGAGCAAAGCTTCAACCTGTTTCGAGATGTCCGCGATGCCTGGTACGAAGTGATCTTCCATGGCATCTACAGCCTGCCCATGATGCACCGAATGACCGAGCACGAGAGCCTCAGGCGCGGAATGGACCGGGATGAAGACGTGCAGCATAAGCCGGAAGTCCTGGAGGTTTTGTCCCGCATAGAGCAAGGGCACTTTCCGGAGGCGGTGATCCGCATGCTGGTTTTAATGGCGCACGCGCGAGGTTCGGTGCGACGTAGCCGGCTCGAGCGCTCCAACGCCATCCTACGCTCGCGCGAACCCTTCGCCAGTATGGCTAGCGAAACGCGCGCCCGGATCATCTATGAACAATCGCTGATCGTGGACCTCGATCCCGAGCGCGCCTTGGCCACGCTGCCCAAGCTCTTGCCGGATCCTGCCGAGCGGGGAAGCGCACTGGGGTTACTGGAGGAGATCGCCGGTCCCATTGAAGAGATGAATGAACCCACCCTCATGATGCTGGAGGAATTGAAGACGATCCTGGGCGTTGGTGCGACCCAATCCCCCAGTGAGACGGCTGCGCGGCGGCGTCGATCGGGAGCCGTTCAGACGCAAACCGTGGAGGGGTCATCCTGATGGCCGCGAACAAGACCTTTGATGAGATCCGCGTCGGTGATGAGGCCTCACTCACCCGCGTGTGCACCGCCAACGACCTGTTTATCTTCGCCCATGCCTCGGGGAATCTAAATCCCTTACACCTGCCCAAGGCACAAAGCGACGGGGAGCCTGAAGCGATCGCACCAAGCATGTGGGTTGGCGCCTTGTTTTCCGCCCTCCTGGGCAACGTGCTACCAGGCGTGGGGACGCTGTACCAGGGGCAGACCTTGCGCTTCCATGACCGCGCCCGGGTGGGTGACGAGCTGACTGCGACGGTGCGCGTCACCGAGAAAAAGCCCAAACGCGTCGTGCTGCTAGAGACCCGCGTGAGCAATCAGAGCGGCGAGCTCATCGCCGACGGTTACGCCGAGGTCATCGCGCCGGAGAAAAAGCTTGAGCTTGAGGCCGACGATCTGCCCAACCTGGTCCTTAAAAGCCACCAGCATTTCGACCGCCTGCTGGATATCGCCGATGATCTGGATCCGCTACCAACGGCCGTAGTCTGCCCGGAAGAGGAGAAGGCCTTGGGTGGGGCCTTGCTCGCGCGCGAGCGCGGCCTCATTGTGCCGCTGCTGGTGGGAGCGAGTGCGCGCATTCGGGAGACCGCGGAGAAGCTAGGAAAGTCGCTGTCCGGCATCGAGATCATCGATGCCGCCGATCACGGTGACGCCGGTGCCAAGGCGGTCGCGCTGGTGCATGCGGGACGCGCGTCTGCTTTGATGAAGGGTTACCTGCATACCGATGAGCTCCTGCGCCATGTAGTGAAATCCAACGGCGGATTGCGCACCTCGCGCCGGGTGAGCCACACCTTCGTCATGGACGTGCCTGGATTAAGCAAGCTGTTGCTCATTACCGATGCCGCGATCAACATCGCGCCGACCCTGGAGGACAAGGTCGACATCGTGCAGAACGCGATCGACCTGGCCATGGCGCTGGGGATCCCCGAGCCGCGCGTGGCCGTGTTGTCGGCTGTCGAGACCGTGAACACCAAGATCCCCTCGACCTTGGATGCCGCGATCCTGTCCAAGATGGCCGAGCGTGGCCAGATCAAGGGCGGGCTGGTGGACGGGCCGCTGGCCATGGACAACGCCATCGATATCGACGCCGCGCGCACCAAAGGCGTTACCTCCCTGGTCGCGGGCCGTGCAGAGGTGCTGGTCGCGCCGAATATGGAGGCCGGCAACATGCTTGCCAAGGAGTTGACCTTTGTCGCCCACGCCGAGTGTGCGGGCCTCGTCTTAGGCGCACAGGTGCCGGTGATCTTGAC
>JBIMKC010000170.1:0-4627 GCA_043673925.1 Chromatiales bacterium
CTTTCCCCCTGAGCCGCGTGGCTATGGCTGAAGCATAGACAGCGAAGCCACTAAAACAACAATCCCAGGAAACGAAATAATGATGAACGCAGAAATTTACGTGAGCACCGACATCGAAGCGGATGGCCCCATTCCCGGGCCGCACTCCATGTTGAGCATCGGTTCAGCGGCGTATACGGCAGACAAGATGCGGCTGGCAACCTTTACAGCCAACCTGCATCCCTTGCCCGGGGCCAGGGGCCATCCCGAGACCATGGCGTGGTGGGCGCAACACCCGGCTGCCTGGGCCGCCTGTCGCAACAATCCCCAGCCGCCGGAAGAGGCCATGCGCCGGTATGATCACTGGTTGCGGCAATTGCCGGGCAAGCCGATTTTCGTAGGTTATCCCGCGGCTTTTGATTTCATGTTTGTTTACTGGTATCTAATAAAGCTTGTGGGCGACAGCCCGTTCGCGCGCCTGGCCCTGGATGTTCGCTCGTACGCGATGGCGGTGCTCGGAAAAGCTTATCAGGAGTGTGGCCGCGACAATTTGCCCGCGCGATGGTTGGGGGAGGCGCCACACACACACGTTGCATTAGACGACGCCATCGAACAAGGCGAAATTTTTGGTATGATGTTGCAGGAGAATTTACGCAGTGACCATTTCACTCAACAAAGAAAGGAAGGAGCATGAGCACAACCCACGATCAAACTTCAACGACTCGCGCCCGAGTAATTGAATCCGCCAATCGTCTTGGCGTGCAACTCGACGCGAAGGAACTGGAGCGGTGGATGACCGCCGTGACCACCTCCTCCGAAGGCAGCGACATTGTGATGGACCAGGCGACCGGCGTCTTTGGCCACAAGGTCTCCATGCTGGATTTCAGCCCGCAGGACCTGGCACGCTTTCGCGCCATCGGCAAAATTGTTGAATTCGATGACATCCCGGGCGAGGTGGAGACGGCTCTGGCGCTCTCCGGCTCGGCCGCCCAATCCAAGATTCAAACCTATCCCGGGGATTGCGACTACTTCGAACGGGTCAATATCATCGCGCCCACGCGCGCCGACGCATGCAACGTGCTGTCCAGGATAATGCGCGAAAAGGCGCTAAATACCGTGACCGGCCCCAACTACCAATTGATCGAAATCAAGTTTGGCAACTATCCGCAGGAGGTGAGTCGCGGGGAGCGCACCTATGGAAAAAAATCGCCCATTTCCTGGCTGCCGGATGAAATTGCCGCCGGTCAACTGGAAGCGACCGACCTGAAAGGCAATCCGGTGGTCATCACCTGGGACGAAGTGGCCCACGACCCCGGCTGGTGCAAGTTGGACTGGGTTATCGCCGACGCCAACCGCGGTCAACTGACCAATGCCAGCAATATGCTCGATGTGACTTGGGAAGCTCCCGATGGCAAGATTGCCCCGTTGGATGGCTATCTGGATGGTTATTTTCAAGAAATTTATCTCGATGCCCAGTCGGCGCCCATTTTCAACAAGCTGGTGAACCAAATGTCATCCGACTCGATGGATGACTACATGAAGCAATTGGAAGGCGAGGTCAAAAAATATTTCGCCAGCGGCCATCCCAATTATGGCAAAGCGGCCAAGCGCATGTATAACGTCTTCCGCATGAATGGCCGCTATGAAGAAGCGGCGTTCTTGCGCGAGCTCTTCGACGAACCCGCGGCCCTGCTCTACCAAGTTTATTCTCTAATGAAAACCGTCGAAGAAGCGGCGGAAAAGAGCGACGTCTTCTCGTTGGACAGCATTCTCGACCAGACCGACGACCTGATCCTGGCCGTGATCAAAGTGCTGGAAGGCGAAGAGGAATTGGAAATCGTGCGCTACCTGCTGCGTCTGTACCGCAACTTGGCGCGCCAGGAAGAAGGAGCGCCGCTTGGTCCCCAGGTGGAAGCCGCCCAAGCAGAAGTGCTGAATATCGTCAACAATTTCTTCTACGAAAAAATGACGGCGCTGCCCGCGATTAAGACCTATATCGAAGGTCTCCGAACGTAACGTAACGTAACGCGACTTCCCTATCTCGGATTTTCAGACAAGCCTACGGTCGCAGGCTGAAAACCGAGGCCCTACGGGCGGCGTCAAAGCAAAACGAAAGAATCGAAAGGGTATCCCTACATTATGTAACGATGCCGGCGATCAGGATTCGAAACGCCACCACACAACGAGTGTTGCCTCTACGACTCCTGCTCCGGGCTGGCTGAAGCGGCTTGAGCCCGCGCCGCTGACCGTGCTTTCCGGATCGTCTGGCGCCGGGCCTCCATGACATTGCCGATCTCGCGGACGGCCCGTGGCGTCTGATCCAGCAGCGCCTGCAGGTTAGCCCCATCGAGCACGAGGATTTCCACATCATCGAGGGCAGTCACGGTCACCTCGCTGGTCGATCCGGAGAGCAAGGCCTTTTCGCCGAAGTATTCACCGCGCGCTAGCCGACCGACCTCCTTCTCCTGGCCGGAGGTGTCGCGTACAGACAGGGTGACCTGGCCGCTAAGGAGTAGATGTAGTCCGGCAAAAAACTCCCCCTCGGCCACGATGCGCTCCCCGCGGGCGTATTGTTTCACCGCTTCCCGGGTAAGGGCACTGCCCAGCGCCTCCGGCCGGGCCAGGCCCAGCTGCGGAAACGCCCGCAGGGCGTCGGCCGGCACGGGGCTCCGCTCGGCGGCCTCAAGCTCGGCCTTTTCCACTTCAATCTGTGTGCTGATCGGGTAGGGCATGGTCAGGCCGTGCCGCTTCGCGACGTACCAGATCCGCGTCAGCAGCTCGTCCCAAACGTTTGCCAGCTCGGCATAGTCTGCCACACGGAAGTACAGACCATAGGCGACGGAGAAATCGTCATACGACGAGGTCCGCACCGACGGGGGCGGGTCTTCGAGAACGCCGGGAGTCCGCAAGGCTGTCTCGCGGAGCACACGTTTTACTTTGTTGGGCGGATCGTCGTAGGAGAAGCTCAGGGCGAGCTTTGCGGCGTACACGCGTGTCGGCCGGCTGAGATTATCGAACGACCCTTTCCCCAACTCGCCGTTGGGGATGACACGCACCTCATGTTCGAGGCCAGGGAGGATGTGGACCGCCCGCCAGTTGGTCTCGATCACCTTGCCCACCGTGCCCCCGACACGGATCCAGTCGCCGACGGCGAATGGCCGTTCGATCATCAGCATGATACCGGAGAAGAGGTTCCCCAGCGGCTCCTGCAAAGCCAGACCGAGAACGATCGAGCCGACTCCGAGCGCGGTGAGCAGCCCTCCCAGGTCCACCCCCCAACCCCTGGAGAGGACGATGGCCCCGCCGATGAGAACCAGGAGGACCTGGAGCAAGTCGCGCAGCAGCTTGGGGATCCGGGCCTGCCAGCTACCTTCGGCGACCTGGCCAAACACCACTGCATTGAAGAACGAGAGAAAGGCGATGATAACGAAGACCCAAAGGACCGTCTCCGCCAGGCGAACTGCCAAGGTGTCGCGCCCCAGCTCGGCCACCTTGAGCAGCATGAGTAACGTGGCCAGGGCCGGCACCACGAACGTGCGCAGGGCGCGCACCGGCCCTTCCAGAGACGCGCCCCGCCGCCGTAGCCGCACCGCGACCTCGTTGAGGACGAGGAGAACGGTGGGGAGTCCAAGGATCAGACCCAGTGCCCAGCGCGCTGACGGTTCCCACTGCGACCACCACTCGAACATGACGGGTCTCCTTAAGCCGCCTTGACCGACCAGAGCTCCACTTTGCCCTTCCCGGGGACCTCGATCTCGGAGGAGGAAACGAATTCGTGGAGGTCCTGGAGGCGGTCACGCACCACCTCGGTCACGTGGATGCCATGCGCGCTGTCTTCGTCCTTGATGGCGCGGGCGACCGTCACGGTCTCGCCCCACAGGTCGTAGATGAACCGGTTCCGCCCGGTCACGCCGCCGACGACCGCGCCCGAGTTGATGCCAATCTGCACCCCCAGGTCGGTACCGCGCTCCTGGTTGAAGCGCCGGACGATCCGCAGCAGGTCCAAGCCGAACTCAACCATGCGCTGGGCGTGGTCAGCCCGCTGGACCGAGAGCCCGCAAACGCACAGGTAGGAGGTGCCGATAGTCTTGACCTTCTCAACCCCGTGCCGCTCCGCCGCCTCGTCGAACGCCACAATGAGATCGTTCAGCAGTCCAAGCGCCCGGTCCTGCGGGAGAGAGCCAGTCAGCCCAGAGAACCCAGCGACCTCGGCGAACAGGACCGTGACGTCGTCATGGGTCTCCGAGATCTGCATCTCCCCCTCCTTCATCCGGGCGGCGGCCGAGCCGGGGAGGATCTGCAGGAGTAGCTCTTCCTTCTCGCGTACCTTTTGCGCGATCGTTTCTACCTTGGACTTCAGGTTGCGGGTCATCGCATTGAAGGCCTGGGCCAGCTCGCCGAATTCGTCTTTCGCATCGACACGGACCTCGAGGTCCGTCTCCCCGGCACTGACCCGGGTGGCCGCTTCGACCAGTTGATAGATCGGCCGGGTAAACTGAACCGACACCAGGGTGGCCAGCACCATCACTGCTACCACCAGGCCCACGCCCCAGGTCAGCATCCGGCGCCGCAGCGCGTCGATCGGGGCGAAGGCCTCGCTGAGGTCCATCTTCGCAACGATGGCCCACTGGTAGGCCTCGAACTCGAA
>JBIMKC010000171.1:0-1676 GCA_043673925.1 Chromatiales bacterium
GGCGGCAGATAGGACAGCCGCATTTCGCGGCCGAGCTCAAGAATGTTGCGATCGACCCAGCGATAGGCGGCAGTGATCATCTCGGGTTTCTATTCGCTGCGCGCAAGGCGGTAACCGTAATACCAATGGTTCGTGGTCTCGCCGATGTTTCTGACCGTGTGGCTCGCGCCGGCCGGTATCAACACCTCCTCGCCTGGCTGAGGGTGGAGCGTTCGCCCCCGAAATGACACCTCGATCTCCCCATCGATTAGCATCACGATCTCATCAGCGTCGTGGACGAAGTCGGCCCACACCCGCCCGGGCGGGTCCGTCCAGATAGCGCAGCTAAACCCACGCCCCGCCCATTGCGTCGCAACGTTTGTCTGCTCCATTGCCCCTCCGTCTAGCGGACGCGCCTTACTATACAACCCCGTATTCTAGCGCGGATGCCGCCTTGCGCCTCTGGTGTCCGCCGGGCTGATGTAGTTAAGCTAGGGACATGATCGTCAGGCCGGCACTGCGGAAGCACCCGTGAGCAACGTTATCGAACTGATTGGCAACACGCCGCTGGTGGAGATCACCCGGCTCGACACCGGGCCTTGCCGGCTCTTCGTCAAGCTCGAGAGCCAGAATCCAGGCGGATCCATCAAGGATCGCATTGCCCGCTCCATGATCGAGGCGGCTGAGCATGAGGGCAAGATCGGTCCGGGCGGTCTCCTCATCGAGGCGACGGCCGGGAACACCGGGCTAGCGCTGGCCCTCATCGCCGCCCGCAAGGGCTACCGGCTCCTGCTCGTCATCCCCGACAAGATGAGCCAGGAGAAGATCTTCCACCTTAAGGCGCTGGGAGCGGAAGTAGTTATGACACGGTCCGATGTCGGGCGTGGCCACCCCGAGTATTACCAGGACATCGCCGAGCGCCTGGCACGCGAGCGAGCGGGTGCCTTCTACGTCAATCAGTTCTCTAACCCCGCCAACCCGAAAGGGCACGAGGAGGGCACAGGGCCGGAGATCTGGTCGCAGATGGGGCAGAGCCTCGACGCAGTGGTCTGCGGGGTCGGTACGGGCGGCACGTTGACGGGCTTGAGCCGCTATTTCGCGCGGGTCGCCCTCCGGGTCAAGATGGTGCTTGCGGACCCCGAGGGCTCGGTACTCGCGCCCTACGTCAAGACCGGGACGCTGGGTGAGGCGGGCTCCTGGATGGTTGAGGGCATAGGCGAGGACTTCGTTCCCCCTATCTGCGATCTCTCCCGGGTGCGCGAGGCCTACACGATCACGGACGCGGAGAGCTTCGAGGCCGCAAGGCTGTTGCTACGCAAGGAGGGGATCTTCGCGGGCTCCTCCTCGGGGACATTGCTCGCCGCAGCGCTGCAGTATTGCCGCACGCGCGACCGGCCCGAGCGGGTGGTGACCTTCGTTTGCGACAGCGGTAACAAGTACCTGTCCAAGATGTACAACGACTACTGGATGGCAGACCAAGGGTTTCTTGAGCGCGGGCGGCGAGGGGATCTGCGCGACCTCATCTCGCGGCCGCATTCGGCGCGGGCGGTCGTCACGGTCGGGCGCGGGGACACGCTACTCACGGCCTACGGGCGCTTCAAGCTCTACGACGTGTCCCAGCTCCCCGTGCTCGAAGGCGATAGGATCGTGGGCATCATCGACGAGTCCGACGTGCTCCTCGCGGTCTACGGCGACGA
>JBIMKC010000171.1:1776-4626 GCA_043673925.1 Chromatiales bacterium
GGATCGTGGGCATCATCGACGAGTCCGACGTGCTCCTCGCGGTCTACGGCGACGACAAGCGGTTCCGAGAAAAGGTCGCGGCGATCATGACCACGCGCTTGCAGACGGTCGAACCCCAGACACCCATCGAGGACCTGTTCGGCATCTATGAGCAGGGTATGGTCCCCATCGTCGTCGAGGATCAGAAATTCCTCGGCCTCATCACGCGCATCGATCTTTTGAACTATCTCCGCCGCAGGATGAAATAACGATGACACGCTGCATAGTAGAAGATTAACCATGTCCCCGCCCAACAAACTCCACGGATTCGCTACCCGCACCATCCACGCGGGGCAGCCTCCGGACCCCGCGACCGGGGCTGTGATGACCCCGATCTATGCAACCTCGACCTATGTGCAATCGAGTCCGGGCGTGCATCAGGGTTACGACTACTCGCGCACTAAGAACCCCACCCGGCTTGCCTACGAGCGCTGCGTGGCCGACCTCGAAGGCGGTCGCGACGGCTTCGCCTTTGCCTCCGGCATGAGTGCCATTGCCACCGTGCTTGAACTGCTCGACAGCGGTGCGCACATCGTGGCTCTCGACGATCTTTACGGCGGCACGACCCGGCTCTTCGAGGGGGTACGACGGCGCTCGGCGGGACTCGATTTCACGTTCACTCCATTACCCGACCGCGGGACGCTCGAGCGGGCCATCCGCCCCAATACCCGGATGATCTGGGTGGAGACGCCCAGTAATCCGCTGCTCAAGCTGGTCGATCTTGGAATGGTCGCGGAAGTGGCGCGCGGGCGCGGGGTCCTGAGCGTCGCGGACAACACCTTCGCCACGCCCTGGGCGCAGCGGCCGATCGAGCTCGGTTTCGACGTAGTGGTGCACTCGGCGACCAAGTACCTCAACGGCCATTCGGACATCGTGGGCGGGGCGGTGGTCACCGCGAGCGAGCCGTTGGCCGAGAGGCTCGCTTTTCTGCAGAATGCGATCGGAGCTATCGCGAGCCCCTTCGAAAGCTTCCTTGTTATGCGCGGTATGAAGACCCTGGCGCTGCGCATGGAGCGGCACACGGCAAACGCCACGGCGGTTGCGGAGTGGTTGGAGCGCCACCCCAAGGTCGAGCGGGTCTATTACCCAGGCCTCGCAAGCCATCCCCAGCATGCGCTCGCGCGGCGCCAGATGCGCGGTTCAGGCGGCATGGTAACGGTGGTGCTCAAGGGCGGGCTCGAGGATGCCCGACGGTTTCTCGAGCGCTGCCGGATCTTCGCCTTGGCTGAGAGTCTAGGGGGTGTCGAGAGCCTCATCGAGCATCCCGCCATCATGACCCATGCCTCATTGCCTGCCGAGACTCGGGAAGCACTCGGCATCGGTGACACCTTGGTGCGCTTATCCGTGGGGATCGAGGATGTGGAGGACCTTATTCAGGACCTGAAGTTCGCGCTCGCCTGAGGTGTCACGGCCTGTTACGTCGCGCTCGACTTGGCCACGAGCAACGTGGCCGGCTACTACACGCTCGCTGCCGCCGGTGTTCCCCTGGCCGACAACGCGCGACGCGTAGCTTACCGGTTCCGGCCCCATCTCGATCCGGAGACCATCAGTGACCTACGGCTTGCGCTGATACCCTAGCCAGCGTTTGGGCAATGAACGTTTCAATGCCAAGATTGAGCGCATGACGGGGCAACGGCGCGAGGCGAAGCCTAGGGGCCGTCCGCGATTAGACGCTAATGTCACGGGGCAAACCATCGCTGAGCAGGGAGAACGGCCGTTTCCCAGGCAATTCCACGGTGCGGTCAGCCGCAACCGCTTGTAGGGCGGCAGCCCTGTTTAGTAACGCAATATCAGCGCGATTCGCTGATGCGCTTCAAGTTGACCATTATCCACAAACGTGACTTGCCCTTGCTTGTCCAGCACCATTTCGACTATCTCATCTACCGCATCGTCTATAACATCTGGCCCGGCGGGATCATCCGCAGGCGTTAGATGCGTTCCCGTTTCATCCACCCGCCCGGGGAAGTGGAAATCTTCTTCGACCAACAAGAGGCTGCCTCGCCCTTCGTTTGCCAATCGCCACACTTCACCGATGGTAGAAACGAATTTCCGTTCACCGATGGCCTGATCCAGTTTCAACCAGACCTGCTGGCGTTTTTCAGTGAGATCGGCCTTGACTAACGGCCAGACAAGTTTCCCCAATTCATGGGAGGAGGTTTTATCGTGACTGCCAGTCAGGGTCGTCGCTATCGAAGTTTTGTGGTTTGTTACTTCATTGAAGAAAGCCAGGAAGCGATCCACGCCCACGACAGCCAGCGGCAATGGGTCGCCTGCCATAAACGGCTTGAGGGCGGTGTCTATCTGGCGGAAAAACTGGCGATGTCGTTCATCCCGATAGGCGGATTTGTTGATGCCGATGCCGCCGGGCAGAGGTTGTTCTCCGCCCGGTCCTTCATGTGTTATTGGGAACCCCCCGTCTTGAATTTCGATTAAATTCTCGCGCGTGCCTTCAAACAGACGGGTTGGCTTCTCGCTCAACACGAGCGTCCAGTAGCGCGGCGTCCGGTTCATGGCAAAGACGAGATCGCGGGCGCCGAATGACTCATCCACCATGACGCGTTCCTTCAAGGTAAAGGGCAGGTGGAATGCACGGGCGAAATCGCGATTTACGAACAAAGCCAGTCCGTCTAACGTGTATTGATAATCAATGCTCTCGGCCAATTGCTCGAGGCGAGCCAGTAACGGCTCAATTTCGCGTTTGCTGAATTCTCCGAGCAGGCGATTGGCTGCCTGCGTGACCAGATTTTTGACCCGAATCGGATCCTGACGGTTTTCGGGCCTGGTGCGATGGGTCGGCAAGGTGATGGTTAG
>JBIMKC010000172.1:0-4617 GCA_043673925.1 Chromatiales bacterium
ACTTTAGCATTGGGGTTTCCAAAGGGGAGTAGTGCAACTCTCCCCTTTGGTCGCCCGCAGGCGATATCTTTTCACCACACATAATATTGGGTTGTAAAGTTTATAAAAACGCAATATATTGTGTGTTCACAGCCGAGGATCCGATTCACCATCAACGAGGGGGAAGCATGAATAAAGCGTCGATCAAGCTAATTTCCGAGACGGCCGCGGAGGTTCCTTACCAAGCCGCCTCGCTTGACATCTGGGACCGGAAATACCGCTTAAAAAAGAAAGATGGTACCGCCATCGATGCGACGATGGACGACAGCTACCAGCGGATCGCGCTGGCGCTCGCGGAGGTCGAGGCGACGCCTTCGATCGGCGAGCACTGGTACGGCGAGTTTCTGTGGGCGCTGCGCCACGGGGCCATCCCGGCGGGCCGCATCGTCTCGAACGCGGGTGCCCGCGCTTATAAACCCGCCACCTCCACCATCAACTGCACGGTGTCAGGCGCCATCCGTGATTCGATGGACGACATCCTCGGCAAAGTCCACGAAGCCGGTATGACCCTCAAGTCCGGCTGCGGTATCGGCTACGAGTTCTCCACCTTGCGTCCGAAGGGCGCCTATGTCTCGGGCGCTGGCGCGTATACCTCGGGTCCACTCTCGTTCATGGATATCTACGACAAGATGTGCTTTACGGTCTCGTCCGCCGGGGGCCGGCGCGGCGCCCAGATGGCGACTTTCGATGTCGGGCACCCGGACGTCAAGGACTTCGTTCGCACCAAGCGCGAGGACGGGAGGCTGCGGCAATTCAACCTTTCATTGCTCATCACCGATGCCTTCATGCAGGCCGTCAAGGCCAACGGCCTCTGGCCACTCGCCTTTCCGGTTAAGCAAACAGAGCTGGAAACCGAGGATCTGGACCTCAACGACCCCGATAAGGTGATCTGGCGCGCATGGCCGGTGACGGAAGGCTATCTCAGCAACAGCGAGGGGCAAGTCGCCTGCAAGATCTACAAGACCCTTCGCGCCCGGCATCTCTGGGACATGATCATGGCCTCGACCTATGACTATGCCGAGCCCGGTTTCATCTTGATCGATCGGGTCAACGATCTCAACAACAACTGGTTTTGCGAGACCATCCGGGCGACCAATCCGTGCGGCGAACAGCCTTTACCCCCCTATGGATCCTGTCTGCTCGGATCGATCAATCTCACCAAGTTCGTGCGCGATCCCTTCACCGGCCAAGCGCGCTTTGATTGGGCGGAATACCGTAAAGTCGTACAGGTGTTCACGCGCATGCTCGACAACGTGGTCGAAATCAACGGCCTTCCCTTGGAACCGCAGCGCGAGGAGATCCTGCGCAAACGTCGACACGGCATGGGGTACCTTGGGCTCGGCTCGACGCTCACGATGCTGTGCATGAAGTACGGGGAGCCGGACTCGCTCGCCTTCACCGAGCAGGTCACCCGCGAGATGGCCTTGGCCGGTTGGGAGATAGCCTTGGAACTCGCGCACGAGAAGGGCCCGGCGCCTATCATGGAAGAAGAGTTTACCGTCACGGCCGCGATGCTGCGGCATCGCCCGGAGATGACTCGCGACGGTTACAGGGCCGGCGACGAGGTCAAGGGCAAGATCTTGCACGCGCGCTACAGCCGCTATATGCAGCGCGTGGCCGAAGTGGCGCCCGGTCTCGTGAACGCGCTCGCCGAGACGGGGGCGCGTTTCACCCATCATAGCTCCATCGCACCGACCGGCACCATCTCGCTCTCGCTCGCCAATAACGCCAGCAATGGGATCGAGCCGAGTTTCGCGCACCATTATGCACGCAACGTCATCCGCGAGCGGCGCAAGAGCAAAGAGAAGATCGATGTGTATTCGTTTGAGCTCCTCGCCTATCGCCACTTCGTAGACTCCGATACCAAACCGTGTGCCGAGCCGCCCGCGGCGCAGTTACCGGATTACTTCGTCACCGCCGAGACCATCACCCCGCGCCAGCATGTCGATATCCAGGCCGCGGCGCAGCGCTGGATCGATTCCTCGATCTCGAAGACCGCGAACATACCCACCGATTTCCCCTTCGAGGATTTCAAGGACATCTATCTCTATGCCTACGAGCAGGGCCTCAAGGGCTGCACGACCTTTCGCTTCAATCCGGAAGCCTTCCAGGGGGTCTTGGTCAAGGATCAGGATCTCGAAAACACTGTCTATCGCTTTATTCTGGAGGACGGCACCGTCGTGGAAGCCAAGGGCAACGAGGACATCGAGTACGACGGTGAGATCCACACGGCCGCCAACCTCTTTGACGCCCTCAAAGAGGGCTACTACGGTAAATTTTAGCGAGCGAGGACTTCAGGCCATGAGCAAGAAATTCGAGCAGCGCATCGTCAAATACAGCGTCGTCACGACCGAGACCTCGGCCGCGGAAGAGCCGCAGGATAATGTGATACAGATGCACGAGAAGGTCGAGCGCCCCGAGATGCTGCTGGGTTCGACCTACAAGATTAAGACCCCGCTTTCCGAGCACGCGCTCTATGTGACCATCAACGACATCGTGCTCAACGAAGGCACGTCGCACGAGCTGAGGCGGCCCTTCGAGCTTTTCATCAACTCCAAGAACATGGATCATTTCCAGTGGATCGTCGCGCTCACGCGCATCGTATCTGCCGTCTTCCGCAAGGGCGGAGATGTCACCTTCCTGGTCGAAGAACTGCGTTCGGTGTTCGATCCAAAAGGGGGTTACTTCAAGAAGGGCGGGCGCTTCATGCCTTCCTTGGTGGCCGAGATCGGGGACGTGCTCGAAAGCCACCTGCGGTTGATCGGCTTACTCAAGGACAACAAGCCCGATACGCATCAGAAAAAACTCATCGAAGAGAAGCGCGCCGAGTATCAGCGCTCACAACAACTGAGTGGACCATCCGCTGCGGATCAATTTCCCGGCGGCGCCGAGCTGTGCGCGAAGTGCCACACTAAGGCCATGGTGCAGATGGACGGCTGCTTGACGTGCCTCAACTGCGGGGAGTCGAAGTGCGGATGAGTACGGGTCGTCCGGGCGTCCGGTTGCCCGGACGGTACCCGAGCGGTATGCTACTGAAAGACATTCTGTTACCGGATTAGCCATTGTGTTAAGCAGTGCTAAATCGCCGCACCGTTATCGTCTCACGGCGGATGATTACCACCGCATGGGCGAGGCGGGCATCTTCGCCGAAGAAGACCGGGTCGAACTTATCGAGGGAGAAATCATCGAGATGGCGCCCATGGGATGCTCGCATTCTGGGGTAGTATTGCAGCTCAGTGAGATGGTAAAAGATGCGGTTGGCCGCAAAGCCCTGGTTTCTGTTCAAAATCCTATTGCCATAGGTCCCCACTCGGAGCCTCAGCCAGATATCGCATTACTGAAGCGAGAAGACTTTTATAAATCCGCCCACCCTCATCCCGCCGATGTACTGCTGATTATCGAAGTCGCCGATACGACCTTGATCTACGATCGCGACGTGAAACTCCCGCTTTATGCCCGGCATGGCATACCCGAGGTTTGGATCGTGGATCTCGAAAACAGATGCTTGCACGTGTTCACCCGACCCGCCGAAATCGGTTATCAACAAACTCAGACGCTCGCCGAACCGGCCGTGCGCACGCTCGGGGCTTTATCCGAGTGTTCGGTCGATCTCAGCGGATTGTTTTAATCACGCGTTACCGCTGGAGCGCTACGAAAGCCTACCGAGGAGTGCGTCGTTAATGAGCCGCGCGAGGAGACTCCGATGACAGATCCGATGGTCGAGGCAAGCACACAGCAAGGTGAACGTCACCCCGAAATCGCGCTGCAGAGAGGCTAGTAATTCGATCAGGCTCCACTGTCCGCGCATCTCACTCAGATAACGGCGGTTATAGGTTTTCCAGAATTTCGCGATTTCCCGTTCAAAGCGCACGGGGTCGCGCGATTGCCACTGCGCTTCGATGGCGCGCTTATTGTCGTGGTACCAATGCACCAGCGGCAGCGTGGGCGCGAGCTGCGGCACCCAGGCGTGCGCCCGCGATTTCGCGATGCCGCGCGGATAACGCCGCATGATGATCAAACGGCAGCCGTCTTGGGACTCAGGTGGGTCGTAGACCGTCTTGGTAAAGTGGATTGCCATAAACGTGCTTTGCGCGAGCGCGGATTTTTTGTGGCTGGGTATCCTCTAGGGTAAAGTCTAGATCACGATGCGTAAATCCGCGCGGAAACATGAACGATGTCCGGAAACGCCCAAGTCACCCGCCAATGGTTGCTTTTTCGCTTGTCTCCCCGCGGCGCCGTGAACCCGACACGCGAAATAAAATCTGTGATGCCGAAAGGCATTGCGCGCTTCGCTATTGCGTCATAACCACCTGGCTCACTTTGCAGGTTTGGTGGGGCAACGGGAGGGGAGGCGCGCGGCTGGACATCTCGAAGCTGCGAGGTAGGGAGGGCTATCGGCTTCGGATCGGCGGACGGCGTGCGCTGCATCGCATCGATGGCGAACGGTTAATGAACGCAAAGCTCGGTAGTGCCTCAGTTTGAATTTCGGCTTCCGACGCAAAGCGGCCATTCCAGAATGGGTAACTAGAAGCGAATTGCTTTTTTCTTATATTTCGATAATCATAGAACTATGAAATC
>JBIMKC010000173.1:0-2675 GCA_043673925.1 Chromatiales bacterium
TGGTAACGATCACCGGCCGCCGGGACAACTCTCGGCCGCTTTCGGATCGCCCTAGAACCTGAGCTTCACGCCCACCCATCCGGCACGCGGCGCACCGGGCGCCAGGAAACGCTCCTCGGCGATCGGATCGGCGAAGGCGTTGAAGTTGCGGGTCCCACCAGTCTCGTAGTCGCTGTCGAAGAGGTTGTCGATGCGCGCCCATACCTCGACATGCTCCCAGGGATTGAAGCGGGTGCGCAGGTTGACGATCGCGTAATCATCCACGGTGTCCAGCTCGTTACTGTCATCGCCGCGCAGGAACTGGTCGGAGGCGTATATGAACGTGCCGCCGACCGACCACTTCGGGAGGATGGCCCAGTCGACGCCGGCCTTGAGGTTGTGTTCGGGAATGCCGGGGATGCGGTCGCCTTCCTGCACCTGGATGCCGTCGGGCTCGACCACGCTCGCCAGGGTTTCGGCGGATTCATAAGTCGCATCCACGAACCCGTAATTGACGGACCAATGCACGGACTCCCACTGCCCGTTCAGACCCAGCTCCACGCCCTGGCGGCGCGTCTCGTCGATATTCGTGAAAAACCCGGCGCCGCCCGTTTCGGTCACGGCGAAGATGAGGTCGTCTTCGAGCGTCGTGCGATAGAACGCCACACGCCAGCGCAGATCCTCGCCGAGCGGCAGGCGCCCGCGCGCGCCGGCCTCCCAGGTCCTGCCGATCACGGGATCGAGCGGCGGATCGGCCACGAAGGCGTTGGGCAGATTACAAGGGTCCTCCGGATCGGCACAGGTCAATTCTGCGGGGGTGGGAGCACGGAAACTCTCGCTATAGCCGCCGAAGAGGTTCAGGTCCTCGAAGATCGAGTAGGTGAGACCCCCGGCCGGGTTGAAGCGATCGAAGTGGTGATCGCCGTTGAGATCGGCGTTTTCCGGATCGCCGGTCTGATCGCGGATCTCGACCTCGGTGATCTGATAGCGCCCCGAGAAGGTAAGCGCCAAGGCCTTCGTGATATCGAAGGTATCGGTCAGATAGATACCCCAGTTGTCCTGGCGGGTGGCGACGTCCACCTCGGTCTCCAAATCACCGATGCGCCGGGTGCCGCGCGCCAGGCCCTGCTGAAACAACTCGGCCTCGGCCTCGTTCTGGGTGAAGTCCGTCTCGTTCCCGTCGTAGGCAAAACCGACGGTGACGCTGTTCGCGCGCCCGAAGAAGGCCCCTTGGTGGCTCAACTGCAGGGTCCCGCCGTAGCCGTCGGTGTCGGTCTGCGTAGTACGGTCCTCGCCTTCGACTTCGAGTTCGAGCTCACCGACGCCGCCGAAGGGTGCGGCCGATCCTTCGCATAGGCCCAGCGCCAGCGCTATCGCGCTATCGTCCTCATCCACGCACTGGACCTCGGCATCCCCATTCAAGGTATCGCGTCGGTACCCTCGGTAATAGGCATTGCCCGCCAGCAGCAACGCATCGGTGAATGCATGGCTGGCCCTGAGATTCAGGAAATTCAGGTTGTTGTCGGTGTTGTCGGGAAAGGTGTGCACCGCGTCACGATCCCGGGCGAGCAGGCTTTCGGGGGCGAAGCCGTTACCCGTCAGGTCGTTGTCCGCGAAGATATAGCTGAGATCGAGATCGGTTTGATCGTCTTCCCACCCGATCTTCCCGAAGAGTTGCCGGATTTCGGTCGGGGACTCGTCGCGCCAGCCGTCCTCATCGAGCGCATTGAAGGTGAGATACCAGTCGAAGCCGCCGTGGTTACCGCCGTGCTCGGCCTCGACCGCCCAGCGCCCGAACGAGCCACCGCTCGCTTCGACCTCCGTACCCTGGTAGACGAAACCGCTCTTGGTGCGGAGCGCGATCGCCCCGCCCAGTGTGTTCAAGCCGAAGAGCGGATTCGAGCCCGGGATGAGGTCCACGCTGGAGATGGCCGATTGCGGGATAAGATCCCAGTTGACGGTGTCGCCGAATCCTTCGTTGATGCGCACCCCGTCCATATACAAAGACAGGCCGATGGCACTGCCGACCAGCGGCGACGCCAGGAACCCGCGGTATTCCAGATCGTTCTGGAAGGGGTTGTTCTGGGCGGCGTTGATGTTCACGCTGCCGATGTTGTCGAACAACATCTCGGAGAAATCGAGAGGATTCTGCTCCTCGACATCTTCGGCGGTCAGCGACTGCACGTTGGCCGGGACTTTATCGAGCGGCGTGCCCAGTGCGGGTAAGGGCGTGGTCGCGATCACCTTGATTACGATCACCGGCCGTTCGATCGCCCCGGCGGGACTGCGCGTGCGCTCGTTCTGCCCGTCCCCCTCCTCCGCCATACCGGGAGAGGAAACCAAAGTAAGGGTCAGGATCGACGCCGAATAGCCCGCACGCATGGATGCGTGCGGCTTTCTTGAAACGACGCTTGGAGGCATCATGTCACGTTATTGTTGGTGTCGATGGTCAGAAGGCCATTGTTATTCGCGGCGTTTAGCGGCTGGCCCTGTGGCGCACAATCTACAAGCGAAAGCCCCTTTTCGATAGAGTCCCTCACCAGCAATTCGCGGGTGATAACGCCACATGCAATCCGGGTATATATCCTACCTGTATGGGAAAACTTCCCATAGCAGATAGTCCCGGTACGCTATGGACCGGGGGCGGGGCGCACCGCGGCTGGTCGGTCAACGGATGGACGGTCGCCGGGGGAGGC
>JBIMKC010000173.1:2775-4308 GCA_043673925.1 Chromatiales bacterium
GGGCGGGGCGCACCGCGGCTGGTCGGTCAACGGATGGACGGTCGCCGGGGGAGGCGCGTCGTACCGCAAATCTTGCGATGACGAGATTGCGCCGCAATGAGAGATTAGAGGTGCAGCATCCGCCGCACCACACCGTCGCGCCGGAAGGCGTGATACAAAGCGCCGCTGATGTGCGCCGCGAGCACCGCCAGGAGCGCCCAGCACGCATAGATATGGATGTCGGAATAAAGCTCGTTAAGCTCGTCGTTTTCGTAACCCCAGTTGGGAAGTTCGATGAGCCACCACAAGGTCGTGCCCCAACCGCTGTACGACGACGAGAGATAACCGCTCACGCAAACGGCGAGAATCAACGTGTAGAGCAGGATATGATCGGCCATTGCCGCCGTTTTCATCCACCCCGACATCGTCTGCGGTAGTTTTCCAGGACTGCGCTTCCAGCGAATGTAGAGCAAGAGACCCACGACCAGAATGAGCGTCAGGCCGAGGTTTTTGTGCAACTGAAATGGAAACCCGCGCACCGCCTCTCCCCACGGCAGCGACATCATCCACCAGCTCTTGGCGAATAGAAACAGAATCGAGACCGCCATCAACCAGTGCAGAATCACCGCGCCAAAACTGTAGCCTTGTGTTTTCATGCAGGGTCCTCCTTCATTCCGGCGAGCGCGGCGACCATGAGCCCGCTATGAATCAAAAACCACAATAGAGAGTTCCACAGATATTCGTCGCGCAGGATCGGATTTGAATTCGCGGTGGCGATGAAAACGGCGAGATCGAGCGCTGCGAGCGCTCCGGTCACCGCGACGAAAGCCGAAGGCGCCCATGGCCGCCAGTCAATCAATCCCATCGCGATAAAAATCGAGACCATCGCGAGTATCGTCCCGGTCACTCCCACAAAGATCTGAAAACTGCGGAACCAGTCGGGTCTGGCCTCGATGAACGCGGCGACGCGCTCGGCCATTCCTTCGCACGTTTGCAGGGACACGTTTTCTTCTTCCAACTCTCCTTCGGGACATTTCCATAGAGTCGCGAATTCGTCCACCGATTGCGCATAAAGCGTGTAGTGCTTGGTTGCTTCGACGCCATAGCTCGATGCGAGATAGAAACCGAGGATGACCGCGATGGTTCCGACCCAGCCTGCCCAGACCGGGCCTTCCAGAGTGTTGAATGAAGAGGTTTTGATAAGTGCTCCTGTCTTATTGAGTTGGAATTTTTCCCGAATTCGCCGGGAATTATTCCTGAAATCGGAAACCCGAGCCACACCGGTTTGAGCTTTTGCTTTCGCAACGGTTCAATCAGCCACGCGGGTCAACGGTACCATGCCATACAGGAATACCAGGATAAGCAGTGCGACGAGCGCGGGGATCCAACGGACATCAGCCGCGACCAGGATGCGTTCAGCGAACGTGTTAGCCTGGAGCGCGGCCCTCAGAGCGCTCGCGCTCTCCAGGTGGTGATAGACAAGGCCTGTCTGGGCACCGAGCCCCTTGAGATAGCTTTCGCGCACCGACGAGAGATGCTCGTTCCCGACCGCGG
>JBIMKC010000174.1:0-4304 GCA_043673925.1 Chromatiales bacterium
GTGGCCACCGCCTGCTGAACCAGTCGATAGAAGAGTTTGGCACGGCTGCGGGACTTGCGTCGGTTGAATCGGAACGTGAACTCGTCGAGGTAATAATCCAGATGCTCACGGGAGACAGCGCCCTGGTGAGTACCCAGCAACCACCGCTTCAACAGGGACGCCACACGGTGCACGCGCGGCAACAGGATCGAAGCCGTTTTGCCACTTCCGCTGATCACCCTGGCTCTGTGGAGATATCCGAGCGCGTTCAGTCCTTCGTAGCCCTCCCATCCGTCTGTGATCACGGTGGCCCCCGGCACGATCGCTTCCTGCACGAAAGCATGGAGACTGCGCGAAGAAGCATCCGCCACCCGACGCAACCGGATACGCCCGATGCCTTTTCCGTCAAGCTGCGCCGCCACCACAACCAGGGCCTTGTTTCCCAAGTGCCTGCGGCCTCCCCTGGGCTCTACGCCACCCACATAGGTTTCATCTACTTCGACCTCACCGGCAAGGTGGTCACGGCCGGGCCGCACCATCGCGCGACGGAGCTTGTGCAGCCAAGCCCAAGCCGTCTGATAACTGCCCAGTCCCAGGTAACGCTGCAGGCCCAAGGCACTGACACCGACCTTCTGGTTCGTCACATACCACATGGCTCGGAACCACGTAACGAGCGGAGTGCGTGTCCCCTCGAAGATCGTCCCAACCGTCGGCGAGATGTGCCGATGACAGCTAGCACACTCAAGCCAAGCACCTCGGCCGGTCGGCCAAGCGCGCTCACCACCACAAGACGGACACCGAAAACCCTCTGGCCACCGAAGCTGCATCAGGTAAACGCGGCAACTCTCCTCGGCGGCAAAACGTCTTTCGAATTCGGCCAGAGTCCGCGGAAAATCCTCCGACTCGGGGCTGCTCGGCAGATGCGACATGCTATACCACTACCAGTAGCGGTAACCTGAGTCAAGTGGATAGCCCTCTGCTGCCTAACGACCCGGCCTTTGCCGACGCGACCTTGTCGCGCGCGGGTACGACCGTGTGATTGAGCTCGATAGCCATAAGTCTTCTCCGGATTAGCCCAACTCACCCCGTGCGTAATCGTATGACGCTCTTACGATGCCCAAGACGATCTCCAATTCCTCCGCGTCGCGCGGACCGAAAACCATCATCGTCCCGCTGATCGGATGCGGTTCGCCCCAGCCGTGCACCAGCACCATCTCATACACTCCGCGCGGAGCATTTTGTGATATCTGACTGTGCGGAGTCGGAGGCGCGCCGCGCTTAGGCTTCGTCGTCTCCGGCACTGGGCCTGTGCGACGCTTAAGGTCCATCATGACTCCTTTCAAGCGTTGGTCCCGCCATCGATGTTGAGACAGGCGCCGGTGATGTTGGCGGCTTCGGGGCTCGCGATAAAGGCGACTAGCGCCGCGACCTCTACGGTTTTACCGTAGCGGCCAAGCGCGGTCATCTGCTTTTGGAAACTTGAGGATTCACCGTCGGCCGGATTCATATCGGTGTCGATCGGCCCCGGCTGCACGCAGTTGACAGTGATGCCTCGTGGTCCCAGATCGCGCGCCCAACCGCGCGTGAAGCCCGCGACCGCGGCTTTGCTCGCTCCGTACAGCCCGCCGCCAGCGTAGGGCATCCGATCACCGTTGATGCTGCCGATATTGATGATCCGCCCGCCCTCGTTCATGCGTCTCGCCGCTTCGCGCGTGGCCAGAAACACCGTGCGGACGTTCAAATCGAACGTCCCATCGAAATCGTCCTCAGTCGACTCTTCCAGCGACTTGGGAGCAAACGTCCCGGCGTTGTTCACGAGGATGTCCAATCGGCCGAAGGTCTCCAAGGTTTCATCGAACAGCCGCTTGATCGCTGCGGGATCGCGCATGTTTGCCTGCAGCGCTTTCGCTTTACCGCCGTCAGATGTAATGTTCTGGACAACTTCGTTCGCGCGCGCTTCGCTGCCACTGTAGTTGACGATGACACTTGCGCCTTCGGTGGCGAGCCTTTTAGCGATCGCGGCGCCCATGCCTCTCGATGCGCCCGTGACGATTGCAACTTTTCCGTTCAAATTTCTCATAATTGGTTCTCCAAAGTTGGTTAATCAAAAAATTTATCTTTTATGGGAAGGTCGCCCTTCTTGCCTGACTTGGTTTCTCCAAAACAGGTTGATGGAAACTCTTCGTTCGGCTTGCGTTAGTAGAAGCTTAAATGCGTCCAGGATCGCGGACGCCCCGCGATCCTGCGCTCCAATGGCGGTCAACGCGCTTGCGCTGCCTGCGTCGCTTGGCCATCCTCGACGGCATATCCACCGGCCTCCCACGCCGCGAAGCCACCTTCCATCTCCCTCACCGGATAGCCGCGCGAGGTGATCTCCACTGCCGCCTCCGCGGCGAGATGACAGGTCTGTGAATAGCAGTAGACCACATTGGTTTTATCGCGGCTCAAGCCCGTTGCCTAATGCCACTGGCCGTTAGGCAAGTTGATCGCGAGCTGGGTCGCGATACGTTGGAGGCGGCCTAGGGTCGCCTTATACCACCGGCCGTTAAGCAAGTTGATCGCACCGGGGATGTGTCCCTGCCGGAAGTCACTCGGCAAGCGTACATCCACGATGACAACATCATCGCCGCGCTGGATCATTCCGTTGACTTCGTGTACGCGACCTTCGCCGCAAAAAAGTCTTTGGCTTTTTCGATATCGTAGCTTTTCATGATCACTCTCCTTTCTGCGTTGGGGATCTGGGGATCTGCGCTGGCGGCTGCATAGCGCCTGGCCAGCTTACCTTTCAGTTTATCAACTCGCGTACCAGCTCGGACCGATCTGGACGGATCTGTCCAAGCTGCGTTTGATCAAGCACTTAGCTGGAGTGCGAAGGACGTGAAAGAAATCTATAGGGAGAAGCGGAGGGACAGTGGCGGCGCTATTTCGCCACTGAGGCGATACTTCGTCACCCTTGGGTGCGGGAGATGCCGAGCTTTTCCATGCGGGAGCGCAAGGTGCTTCTCTTGAGGCCCAGTCGTTCGGCCGCCCCGCCTGGCCCGCCGATCACCCAGTCTGTTTCCCGCAATGCTTGCAGGATGTGATCGCGCTCGACGTCTTCGAGCGTTTTCAAACCCGAGGGCGCGGCGGAGGATTCTCTAGGCGTAGATTTCAATTCGGACAGCGGCACGCGAAGCATCCCGTCGGTTGACAGGATCACGGCGCGCTCGATCACGTTCTGCAGCTCGCGCACATTGCCCGGCCAGTGATGCTGAGTCAGCGCCTCCATCGCCTGCCCCGGAATGCTTTCAATCGCCCTGTTCATCCGCCGAGAGAATTTGTTGACCAGGTGTCGCACCAGAAGCGGGATATCCCCAGCGCGATCCCGTAATGGCGGGACGGTGATGGGAAAAACATTAAGACGATAATAGAGGTCATCACGAAACTTCTGCTCCTGGACCATCTGGACCAGATTGCGGTTGGTCGCCGCCACCAGCCGCACATCCGTCTTGACGGTTTGAGCACTACCGAGCCGTTCGAATTCCTGCTCCTGCAAGACCCGCAACAGCTTGGGCTGCAATTCCAACGGGAGCTCGCCGATCTCATCGAGGAATAGCGTTCCTAGGTGTGCGAGCTCAAACCGCCCGGTCCGGCGCGCGATGGCGCCCGTGAAGGCGCCTTTCTCGTGGCCGAACAGCTCACTCTCGATGAGCTCCCGAGGGATGGCCGCACAGTTGACTTTCACGAACGGCTGGGCGGAGCGCGCGCTTAAGTCGTGAAGGCTCCTCGCGATGAGCTCTTTGCCGGTGCCGGTCTCCCCGAAGATGAGGACGGTCGCATCGGTCGTCGCCACGATCTCGACCTGCTTGAGCACGGATTTTAAAGCGGAACTTGTACCGATGATCTCACCGAAGTTGTGTTCGGTGCGGATTTCTTCTTCGAGATAGAGCTTCTCCTTCGCGAGCTTGTTCTTGAGCTCCTCGATTTCGCGAAAGGCCAGGGCATTTTCAAGGGCAATGGCGATCTGGCCCGCCACCTGACTTAGTAGTTCCACATCCGCCTGGGTGAAGTTGCCATCGCGTCCACTGCCCAGGTTCAAGGTACCGAGGATGCGGCTCGCGGTGATGAGCGGGAGGCAACAGGCGGAGCGGGCACCTTCGGCAATCGCCTGCTTGACGAATGGGGACTGAAACCCTTCCAGATCCCGGGCATTCACGAGCACCGGCTTGCGTGTCCTAATGGCCAGACCGCCGGGCGAGTCGTCGACCGAGCATTGAATGCCCTCCTGGAACAAGCCCTTGCCCTCCGGGAAATCCAAGGCGTGCAGCCGCAATCGGTTGCTGTCG
>JBIMKC010000175.1:0-4284 GCA_043673925.1 Chromatiales bacterium
CTAAATGTGCTGAAACCATCCACGGCGGGTCTAGGATAACAAATCTCGCCGGATTTTGTCGCGACACGGGTTGGCCCCTATAATCGCAAACACTCACTGGCGTACCTATGTACCTATGACCTGTGGGCTGGCCCAGCCTCGCCGTCGTGTTCCGAGCAAGCATTAGAATGAACGCCGCTCCAAGCCCATCTCTTGCAAGAGATGCGAACCGATCTCCTCGATCGACATGGAGGTCACATTTAACGACCGAATACGCTCGCTACGGAACAGGGCTTCGGCGTCGGTGATCTCCTTGCGGCATTGGTTGAGCGACGCATAGGCGCTATGCCGGCGGCGCTCGGAGCGGATGCGATGGAGCCGTTCGGGATCGATGGTCAGGCCATAAAGCCGCGGGCGTATCGGAACCAAGGCCTTGGGGAGACTTTGCCGCGTTAAATCTTCCTCTGCGAGGGGGTAGTTCGCGGCGCGCACGCCGAATTGCATGGCGAGATAGATGCACGTGGGTGTTTTACCGGCCCGCGAGACGCCGAGCAAGACGAGATCCGCTTGCGGGTAACGCGCCGTGGACATGCCGTCATCGTGGGTGAGGGCAAAATTCAGCGTGTCCATGCGCACGTCATAGCTGCTGTTATCGGCCATTCCATGGAAACGGCCCTTGGCGTGGCTCGAGGGGCGCCCGAGCTCGGCCTCCAGGGGGCCGATGAAGACGCGAAACAAATCCAATACCAAGGCCCGGCCGCCAGTGAAAAAATCAAGCAGATCAGGATCGGCCATCGTTGCAAATACCAGCGGACGCGCTCCATCTTGCGCACCGGCGGTTTCGATCCTCGACAGCGCCGCTTGGGCGGTTTCTTGGTTATCGACGAAGGGGAGTGTGATACGCTTGATATCGAGGCCCTCGAACTGGGTCAAGAGGCTATTGCCGAGGGTCTCGGCGGTGATTCCCGTGCTGTCGGAAATGAAAAACACCGTGCGCCGCATAGAGATCCCATAGTATCAGAATCGAAACGGTGAGGAGCATAGGGGTGCAACGCTACGTCGTCGGTTTTGCGACGCTGAGCATGGCGGATGTGGCGGAGGTCGGGGGAAAAAACGCCTCGCTCGGGGAGATGATCGCCAAGCTTGCGGGAACAGGGGTTCGCGTTCCCTCCGGTTTCGCGACGACCGCGGTCGCTTTCCGGGAGTTTTTAGCCGGCGGCGGGCTTGATGAGCGCATTCGGGCCGCCTTGGGCACACTGGACGTGGACGACGTTAGCGCACTCGCCACGACCGGCGCCGCTATCCGCCAATGGGTGTTGGAGGCGCCGTTTGCGCAAAGCCTGGAACAGGCGATTGGCGCGGCGTATGGGGAATTACCAGGCGGCACACCGGTCGCGGTGCGCTCCTCCGCTACGGCGGAAGATCTGCCCGAGGCCTCGTTCGCGGGCCAGCAGGAGACCTATCTCAACGTTCAAGGTCTCGGTAATGTCCTGCATGCCGTCAAGCGGGTATTCGCCTCCTTGTATAACGACCGCGCGATCGCCTACCGGGCGCATCATGGGTTCGATCACCATCAGGTGGCGCTCTCGGCCGGGATCCAACGGATGGTGCGCAGTGATCTGGGGGCCAGCGGAGTGATTTTCACGCTGGATACCGAGTCGGGATTTCGCGACGTCGTTTTGATCACCGCGGTCTATGGACTGGGCGAGACGCTGGTGCAGGGCGCGGTGAACCCGGATGAATTCTACGTCTACAAACCGGGTCTCAAAGCGGACCGGCCCGCTATTCTCCGGCGCAACCTCGGGGATAAAGCCGTCAAGATGATCTTGGGAGAAGGCGAACCGACGCGCATCGTGGAAGTCGCCGCACCGGAACGCCGCCGCTTCGCGTTGAGCGACCCCGAGATCCATGAGCTGGCCCGCTACGCCCTGCGGATCGAAGCGCATTACGGTTGCCCGATGGATATCGAATGGGCCAGGGATGGCAGCGACGGCCGGTTGTATATCCTTCAGGCACGCCCGGAAACGGTGAAAAGCCGGGGTCCCGCTCAATCGCTGGAACGGTATTCCCTGAAGGAGAGAGCGGCGGTGCTGGTGAGCGGCCGGAGCATCGGGCAACGTATCGGTGCGGGCCGCGCCCGGCACCTCGCCGGCGTCGCGGACATGCCACGCTTTCAGGCCGGCGAGGTGCTGGTTGCGGACATGACCGATCCCGATTGGGAACCCGTCATGAAGCGGGCCGCGGCGATCGTCACCAACCGCGGCGGGCGGACCTGTCACGCCGCGATCGTCGCCCGCGAGCTGGGTGTGCCGGCCGTGGTCGGGACCAACAATGCGACCGAGTGTATCGGCGAGGGGCGCGAGGTGACGGTCTCTTGCGCGGAGGGGGAGGAGGGGTTCGTCTACGACGGCAAGCTTGCGTTCGAGCGCAGTGTGGTTAAGCTCGAGACGATGCCGGCGCTGCCGGTGAAGATCATGATGAATGTCGCCAACCCCGATCGGGCTTTCGAGTTCGCTGCGATCCCGAATCAGGGGATCGGGCTCGCGCGGCTGGAATTTATCATCAACCGCATGATCGGCATCCATCCGCAGGCATTGCTCCAATTCGGCCGGATGCCTCGCCCGCTGCAGGAGAGAATAGCCGTGCGCACGCAGGCTTACCCGGACCCGGTCAGCTTTTTCGTGGACAAGCTGGCCGAAGGCATCGCCATGCTGGCGGCTGCGTTTGCCCCGAAACCGGTGATCGTCCGCCTGTCGGACTTTAAGTCCAACGAATACCGCAATCTTTTAGGCGGCGAGCATTTCGAGCCGGCGGAAGAGAATCCCATGCTCGGATTCAGAGGGGCTTCGCGCTATATCGCCGAGAGCTTCCGCGACTGCTTCGAGCTTGAATGCGCCGCCCTGCGCAAGGTGCGCGCGGAGATGGGGCTGACTAACGTCGAGGCGATGGTGCCCTTCGTGCGGACGATCGAGGAGGCGCGCTCGGTCACGGAGCTCCTAAAACAGCACGGCCTCGAGCGCGGCCGCGAGGGGTTACGCGTTATCATGATGTGTGAGATCCCGTCCAACTGCCTGCTGGCCGCGGATTTTCTAGAGCATTTCGACGGCTTCTCGATCGGATCGAACGATCTCACCCAACTGACCCTCGGCGTCGACCGCGATTCGGGGCTGGTCGCCGCTGCCTTCGATGAACGCAATCCCGCGGTCAAGGCCTTGCTCACCATGGCAATCAAGGCCTGCCGCGACGCCGGTAAGTATATCGGGATCTGCGGGCAAGGCCCTTCCGATCACCCCGATTTCGCCCGCTGGTTGGTCAATCAGGAAATCGAAAGCATTTCGCTCAACCCCGACACGGTGGTCGAGACCTGGCTTTATCTTGCCCATGAGCAGCCCCCGGTCAATGAGTAACACACCCGCCAGATCCGTCCGCCGCCGTCGTCCGAGACGAGCATGGATCCGTCAGGCCGGTACGGTCGCTGCTGGTTTTTTGTGCCTCAACCCATATGCTTGCGAAACCGCGTTGCCTTTCTTATCCTTATGAAAACCCCACTATCCCCGAAAGGAGCGCCCCAGGACCATGAAAGTTCAATCGTCCACGCCGACTCCCACCTTGTTCCTGGTCTGTGTCGTTACCGGCGTCTTTTTCCTGATGACGGGCTGCGTCACCAACATCAAGCCGAGTACATCCTCGATCCCGACGGACTGATCCGGGCGTCTTGCGGAGGCCCTGGAGATCGATCCCGCCGGCACCCGACGCGCGGCCATACCAATCGAGCATGAAAGGCTCGCAACCGTGACCTCCTGGCCGGAACCGGCGAAGCCCCCGAAGGACGTCCCCCGAAAAAGCAAGCGACCTTGGCCCTTTTGGTTATAACACAGACCATCGAGCCGGGCTGGAGGAGACGCGTACGGAAGCCGGTCTCCCACCTCTGGTCACCTCTCGGATCCTGCGGTACGATCGTTTCCACCACTTGGTACAGCGAGCGAACCACCGAGTTGATATTCTGAGTCGATGATGATGGATGGTCTCTCGTCGCTACACGGGGTAGCCACCGACAGTTCAAGCACCCTACAAAACCCGGGCGAGTCACGGTTCCGGGACAACCGAGTGATGATCTTGCACCTGGCACATTGAACAGCATTCTTAAGCAAGTTGGGGTTAAGAAGTGAGGTTCCCATGCGATACGCAGTTGTGATCGAGAAGGCCCAGAACAATTACTCTGCGTATGTACCCGATTTGCCGGACTGTGTTGCCACTGGCGCAACTATTGATGAGGTTGAGGACCAGATTCGTGAGGCTATCGAA
>JBIMKC010000176.1:0-4197 GCA_043673925.1 Chromatiales bacterium
GTTCGTGTTACGGCCAACCCGGAGCTACTCATGCCTACTAGTCCCCTTCGAAGCGGCCAGCGAGCGGAGCGAACGTGTGCTCGAGGCCTTCGCCCGCAAGATCGAGCATCTCGAGGAGCGATAGCAGAAAGCAGATGGTGCTCTCGGCGCCTTGATTCTGGTTCGCCTGGGTGGCCCCGAGCCCATCCCGGCAGCCCGCGGTCACGGAGTCGTAGAGCGGCGTCCCGAGGCGGTTGACGCCGAGGAACCACGCGAACGATTCGCGCATGCGACGGAGGTACTGGCGATCTCCGGTCGCGAGGTAGGCGCCCCGAAAGGCGAGCACGAAGGCCGCGGCGTCGGTCGCCTGCTCGTCGGCGTGCGGCTTCTTGCCGCCGCGGCAGTGCCAGCCGGCGTTCCCCACCAACGCCAGGTGCCCGTCCCCGAAGCAGACGTTCTCGAGGAACTCGAGCGACTCGCGCGCCACGCGCAAGCTCGCCCGCTCGCCCGTCACGGAGAAGGCTCTGAAGAGCGCGAGCGGGATGATGGCGTTGTCGTAGGTCAGCGTCGGCTCGAACCAGTGCCAGTCATCGGTGGCCTCCTGCCGATAGCGCTCGACCAGCTTGTCGGCCAGGACGCTCAGGCTCTTGCGGGCGGCGTCGGCGGACGGCTCCGCGGCGACCAAGCTCGCCAGGCCGAGGATGGTCGTCGCAGTGCCGCGCGGGCCGAGATCCATCGCCCTCGGCAAGGCGCGGTCGAGCATCTCCCTTGCCAGCAGCTTGCAACCCTCGTCGGTCGCGAGCTCGACCGTGGTCCCCAGCGCCCAGAGGGCGCGGCCCAGGCAGTCGTCCGAGTCAGGACCCGACTCGAGCGTGCGGTCGTAGCTCATCAGGTTCTGGAAGTCACCCGCCTCGCCCTGGGCGCAGTGCAGGTAGCCGAGGTACGTGGTCACGAGACGCTTCATCTGCGGGTCGCTGCTCACCCGGTCCGCGCGGAGCGCGACGATCAAAGCGCGCGCGTTGTCGTCGACGCAGTACCCGGTGTTCCTCGCGGGAACGCTGTAAGTGGCGTGTTGGATCACTCCGGTGTCGTCGGTCATCCGGATCAGGTGATCGAGGCGCAGCTCGGGTAGGCTGCTGGCGCGCGTCGGCTGGATGGGCGTCAATCGGGTGGGCGCCTCGGCTATCACCTTCGTCGCAAGCTCGAGGTACACCTGTCCGATCCGCGGCCACACCATGAACCGGGTGAACTCGAAGGCGGAGCGTCGGACGCGCTCGAGCTCCGCGGGAGAGCCGAGGAGGGAGCGCAGGGTGGCGCTCAAGGCGCTGTGATCGCCGAACGGGAACAGGTGCCCGCGTCCGTCCGAGAGGATTTCTTGGGCGTGCCAGTACGGCGTCGATACGACGGCCGCTCCCGCCCCCATCGCGTAGGACAACGCGCCGCTCGTGACCTGCGCCTCGTTCTGGTATGGGCTGACGTAGAGGTCGGCGGCTTGTAGATAGTTGCAAAGCTCTTCGTTGGAGACGAACCGGTCGCGGAAAACCACGTGTTCGCGGACGCCGAGGCGCTCGGACTCGCGTTCGAGGGACGTCCGGTACGCCTCGCCGTAGCGGCGCACGATCATGGGGTGGGTCGCGCCGACGACGAAGTAAACGACATCGGGGAACGTCTCGATTACCGCTGGCAGCGCGCGGATGACCGTCTCGATCCCTTTGTTGGGGTCCAGGAGCCCGAACGTCAGCAACATCCGTTGGCCCGACACGCCGAACTTGGCCTTCAGCCGCTGCTCGTCCCGAGGCGCCATCTCGGGGATCCCGTGCGGGATGACCTGGATCTTGCGCTCGTTCACCCCGTAAGACGCGCCGAGCAGATCTGCCGCGACCTTGCTCATGACGACGAGCCGCGCGCACTGCCGGGACATCTTCTGGATGATCGCTCTTTGCAAGTCTGACGGCCGCTTGAGGACGGTGTGCAGCGTCGCTATGGTTGGCGTGCGCAGCGCCGTCAGAAGGTCGAGGATGTACGCGCCGTCATCGCCGCCGAAGATGCCGTGCTCGTGCTGGATGGATACGAGCCGCACGTCGGAGTAGTTGACGAACTCGGCCGCCCGGCCATAGTCGGCCTTGACCGCCTGCCGGATCTCGTATTTGACCTCACCCGGGTACTCGTACTGACCTCCCGGATCGCTCATCGCGATGGTCATTGGGAGTACGCGATCGCTGGCGGCGCCGACCGCCGCGGAGAGATCACGGGTGAAGGTGGCGATGCCGCATCGGCGCGGCGGATAGGTCCCGACGAACGCAATCGGCAGGGGGGAGTCCATCGGTTTCAACCGGATACCCGCGGGGCGACGAGGGGTTTCGCCGAGCTCGCGTAGAGGACAGGCCTATCCGGATGTCGGTCGTGAGCGAGGCGATTCGACATAGGAGTTACTCCCGCGGGACCTCGCGGCCGTGGGCACGCGCGAGGTGCTGATAGGGTGGATCGGTCTGTAGGCGTGGATCGTCGACCGGCCCGCCCATGGTGAAGTGGTAGAGCACCTGGAAACGGTCTCCAGTCAGTCCAAAGACCTGGTGCGTGAGGTCGTCGAAGAAGCAGCCGATGCCGGTGCCGCGAATGCCGCTGGCTTCGGTTTCGAGATACAGGACCTGTCCGATGACGCCTGTTTCCCAGTACAGGCGGCGGTAGAACCAGGGCCCGAACGCCTCGAGGGACGCGCGGTACTCGGTAAGCATGGCCGCTGCGAAAACGCCGTCAGCCGCGATTTCCTGATCGCAGCTCGTCTGTTGGGCGGCAGAGCGCGCATCCCCTTCCACCAAGAAGAAGAGAGGTAAGGACAGAGGGCACCCGGCTGGTCGCGTCCAGACAAAGGTCCGATCCATCGCGTCCTCGAGCGCCTGCTTGCGCGCGGGATCTCGCAACAGGGCATAAAGACCGGGGGGCAAGTCCGGCACGCGGTGGACGAAGAGCAAGAGATCGACGCAAGGGCGCCACGGTAGCGTGGTGAACGGAACCTGCCGCGAGCCGGGCATGAGCTTGAGCAGGATCTGATAGAAAGCGTCGCGGGTGATCCCCGTATGGCTATCGAGTGCGACTGCGCTTCGCCGTTGGTGGATGATGCGGCGAAGCGCGAGCGGCGAGTCGCCGATCTCGAGGGAGCTGTTCTCGAAGGCGATTGGAGACCAGAACGTCTCGCCAGGGGGCGAGACCTTCTCCGTTGCGGCGGCGACCTCGTCGATGACGGGCCACGGATGATGATCGCTGCTCAGCCGGTTCGGCGCTCCAGTCCAGCGCGTGCCACGGAGCTCATCGCACACCGTGCCCGGAATGGCGAACATTCGCTGCGCGTCGATCGTGAAACCTGCGCGCTGCGGGAAAACGGCCAACAGGCAGTCGGCGTGCTCGGCCTCGACCCCGGTCTGGATGTGCACCCCCAGTAGCACAGCCAGATCGCCGTCGGTGACGCTTTCGAGCAGCTTCGCCTCCCAGCCGAGCCCCGCGGCGGACACAGCGAAGCTTCCGATCGCGTGACCGGCGTCGTGGTGGCAATAGCGGAAGGCCCGCTCGCCGTACTTCCACGATTCGCGCCAGTGGATGGACGTGAGGCCCACGAGGACAGCACTCTCAGGAAGCTGTGCCGCGATCTTCAGCCACCCTACGCCCGACAGCTCCGCCCTGATCTCGAGTGCGTGCTCGAACGGTGTGTAGTGGTAGACCGCGGGCCGTGGATGCAGACCGGCGATGGGCCCGGCGATCAGGTAGCCCTCGGTCGGATGAAGATTGCCGCTCGATGGATTGACCCGGAGCGACCAACGCGAGCTCCCGGCCCGCTTCCAGGCGGAGAGGGCGAGCGCGTCCTGGAAGAGTTGGGAGATCGAGACACGGTCCAGCGGGGTTCGAGCGATGTGACCGAGCGCGAACGCAGGTTCATAGCGCGGCTCGGGACCCAACGGCGAAAGATTGAGCGGCAACACAGCGGCGCCTTCGAAGCGGCGGAACGGATCGGGTTGCGTGTCCCAGTCCATGTAACCTAGAGCGGGCGCAAACCGAAACGGATGGTGCTTCGATCGATCATGGTACGCTAGTGTGATGTCCAACGCCGAGGCGTCGACGACAATCACCTTGCGTCGCTCAGAGCTTGTGAAGAAATCGTAGCGAGCGCACCCGCCCGCGAGGCGCGCGGCGCGCAGGACCGTTTCGCCGGGAGCGAAACGGCGC
>JBIMKC010000177.1:0-4152 GCA_043673925.1 Chromatiales bacterium
CAGAATGCTCTATGAACCAACCGAGTGCCCTGCCCGTCCGTTCCGTGCGCCAAGCCATCCATAGCTGATGCTCGGGTTTCGGCTCTTCAACCTCGCGGATCACGAGACGTCCGCGGGCACGAGCCTGCTCGGCGCGGCACCGAGGTAGATAGCCGGCACCTAATCCGCGGCATTGAGCCTCGATCTTTGCTTCGAGGGAAGGGACGCTCAGGATCTCTTGACCCGGGTAGATCCCCGAGGTCCGCGCGGGCAGATATCGGGAAGTATCAGTCACTGCGATGGCGCGGTATTTCGCGATCTCGGCGCTCTTGAGCGGTTCGGGTGTCTTCGCCAAAGGATGATCCGGAGACACAGCGAAGACCCACTCCACCCTACCGAGAAGCAACGTCGCGTAGCCGCCGCCGGGCGGTCCTTCGCCCGGTGCTCCGATGGCAAGATCCGCCCGCTCGCCCACCAGCGCATCCCAGCACCCGCCATACACCTCGGCGAGGAGGCGGATCTGAGTATTTGTTCCGGCGGCATAAAACTCTTCGACGATAGGTAGAAAGTCGGTGACAGGGATGATCCCGTCTATCGCGATGCATAGCTCCGCTTCCCAGCCCGTTGCGACCCGCTTAACGCGAGACTCCAAGGCATGGGCGGCCCTGAGCACATGGCGACCGCCTTCGAGGAGCTCGCGCCCCGCCTCGGTGAGCACCGCGCGGTGCCCCTGGCGGTCGAAAAGCGCGACGCCAAGGTCACTTTCAAGCTTTTGCACCGTGTAGGTAACGGTGGAAGGAACCCGGTACAGCTCGTCGGCGGCTGCGGCAAAGCTGCCGTTGCGCTCGATGGCGTCCAACACGCTCAGGGCTTCGAGCGTAAGCCTGGAATTCGATGACATCGAATAAACCCGTCAAAAACACTCGCTATCTTGCCGTTCGCCGACATTATAGGCTGATGCTCGCGAGCCAATGAACGGGCTCAACCATCAACACCTACTACAATCTTCCAAGAGCAGGAGAATGCAATGAAGAGAACTCTTTTAACCGCACTGATACTCACCGCGACGCTTACAAGCGTGGGACAGGCTCAAGCCGATGGCGTGCGCGTCACCCGGTTCGGGAGCGCGACCTTGGACCCCATCGACGCCTCAGCGGTCCGCGCCCGGATTGCTTTTATAGACAACGGGGTCGATCTGATCGTGCTCGGCACGGCCACGGGCCTGGACCCAGGCAAGACCTTTATATCGAATATCTACGATAATGGCTCGGTGGCGACGGGACCAAACGCCTGTGAGCCGACGATCTTCGATCCGAATGATCAGGGTTTCATCCTGCCCACGATGTTCCTCGGTACCTGGGTCGTAGATGCCACGGGGATCGGCAAGCTCACCGCTGTCAACACCAATAACGGCAAGGACTTTGTGCCGCTTCGGAAATTCAGAACTGTCTCGATCCGCCAGTTCGTAGCCCCTGGCAGCCCGCCCGAGACCGTGCTTGAGGCGTGCGGCAACGTATCGAGACGCAAGGCCTTCGGCCCATGACCAAGCACCAGATCGTCGCTCGCGAGGTGGGGCTCAAGGCGCGCCAGGAGCATGTGATCGAGGAGAAAGATTTCACGCGCTTGGGCGACGAATTGAGGCGGAAACGCAGGGATTTGCCTTGGGTGTGCGTAAACCAAGACTATCTCTTCGACGGGCCGGAGGGCCAGGAGACGCTTTCCGATCTCTTCGTAGGCCGAAGCCAGCTCATCGTCTGTAAGAGTTTGCTTGGGCGGCGGTTCGGTGGCCGCCACTGAAACGCGGCGAGGTTAACGGGTTGCCGGAAGGTCGAAGCTGAAGGTGGTCCCGGCCGCGGGGTTGCTCACCACGCTGATCGCGCTGCCGTGCAGCTCCAGGATGCGCTTGACGATGGCGAGGCCGAGCCCTGCGGAGCGGCTCTTCTCGGGCGGGGTGTCCTCGCTGTGATAGAAGCGGTCGAAGATGTAAGGCAGCCGCTCGGGGGGTATACCCGAGCCTGTGTCCGAGACCACCACCTGCACCCGGCGGCGATCGGTACCGAGGGCCAGCCGCACCACGCCGCCTTCCTGGGAGTAACGCAGCGCATTCTCGATAAGGTTCTCGAACACACGTTCGATCATGGCGATGTCGGCATTCACGAAGGGGGCGTCGTGCTGCAGCTCGGTTTCGATCCGCACGCCCCGCTCGCGCGCGTAGAGCTCGTATTTCTGAGCCACGTCCTGCATGATCTCGCCCAGCGAATGGGGTTCGCACTGCGGCAGGGTCTCGCGGGAGTCGAGCTTGGCTAGCTCGAACATGTGCTCCACGAGGACCCCGAGCCGATCGCCATGCCGCTTGGCGGTCTCGAGGTAGCGGCGTTGCTCTTCGACTGTCAGGCTGTCTCCTTTGATCAGAAGCGTCTCGAGATACCCCTGCATGGCCGAGAGCGGTGTGCGCAGGTCGTGGGAGACATTGGCCACGAGCTCACGGCGCATCGTGTCGGTCTGCGCTAGCTTCCGAAGCTGGTCGATAATACGCGCCGACATCGCGTGGACGATGCTACCGAGCCGGTCGATCTCGTCCCGGCCTGCGGGGTTCGGCAAAAAGGCGAGCGGCGCGGCGAAGTTGCTGGTCTCGAACGCCGCGACGGCCGACGCCATGTGGCGTAGCCGGCGGGTGAGGAGACCGAAGAGCAGGAGCCCCGCGAGCAGGGCAAAGAGCAGACAGGCCACGATCGCCCAGGCCCCGAGCTGCAAGATGTAGCTGCCGCGAAGAAGTTTGGCGGTGCTCTCCTGGGTCTCCCCGCTCAGGATCACATAGACGTAGCCCCGAAGGCGGCCCGCTTCCTCCACGGGGGCGACTGAAAACACCTTGCGGCCCTCGGGGTTTCGCGGGTCATCGCCGAGGACGGGCATTCGGGCGTTGGGGTTCAACAACGCCCCTACGGGTGCCAGTGACACATCCCGGCGTTTGACTCTCCCGGGTGGCGCGGCGTCGGCGAGGATCAGGCCCTTTGGATCGAGCAGGTAGACCTCGATGGCGGGATTGACGACCATCATATAATGAAAGACCTCTTGGAGCGCGGGCCGATTAACGCCGTCGTTCCCGATCAGCCGGTGTTCGGCGACGATATGAGCGGCGAGGTCCCGATTCACCTTCTGGGAGACCTCCTGCTGATAGGTAGTGCTGACGAAGCGCGTGATCAGCAGGAACCCGACGCCGAGGCCGAAGAACAGCACCAGCAGCACCAGTGCGAGCCGAGCGTAGAGGGTGCTCAACATCCCTGCGCCTCGCCCGCGCTATCGGTAAACCGGTAACCGACGCCCCAGACCGTGAGGATGTAGCAGGGGTGGGCGGGATCCTCTTCGATCTTGGCGCGCAGGCGGTTGATATGGGAGTTGACGGTATGCTCGTAGCCCGCGTGCCCGTAGCCCCAGACGGCATCGAGCAACTGGGCGCGCGTATACACCCGCCCAGGATGCAGGCAGAAATGGAGCAGCAGCTCGAACTCGCGACGCGTCAGCTCGATGGGCCGGCCCTTGAAGGTCACGCGGCGCTTCTCCACCTCGATGTGAAGCTCCCCGACGCCCACGCTGCCGAGGGCGGGTGCGCTGCCTGCCGCCAGCGCCTCCAGGCGCCGGAAGATGGCCTTGACGCGGGCGTTCAGCTCCATAAGGCTAAAGGGCTTGGTGAGATAATCATCGGCCCCGAGCTCGAGACCGAGCACCCGGTCGATCTCCGAGGAGCGGGCGGTCAGCATCAGGATCGGGGTGTAGCGGGGCCGGGCCCGCAGGCGCCGGCAGACGTCGAGGCCCGGCATCCCGGGCAGCATCAGGTCCAGGATGACGAGGTCGTAGTTACCCGACTCGGCGATCGCGAGGCCCTGCGCGCCGTCACCGGTCACCCTGACCTCTTGGCAGACATCGCGCAGATGGAGCGCAAGGAGCTCAGCGAGGTCTTCTTCGTCCTCTATAACCAAGATGCGGCGCTGCATATCTAGGGTGCTCCGCTATCAGCGACCGAGCTTATCATGCCTATCACGTCGGCAGACCCGCAGTGCTGGCGGAGGCACCGCAACGGGAGCGGAGGGTACGATCTTTTCATTTCTACGAAGGACTTTTGCATGCTACGCGGCAAGTATCAAGTAGCTATCACAGAACCATAAAAAATCTCTC
>JBIMKC010000178.1:0-4131 GCA_043673925.1 Chromatiales bacterium
CAAAATATCACAGTCGCGGCAGCGTAATGTCAATATGCGCCGCAGCGTGTCGATCAGTCTTCCTTCCCTCGCGCGCGTAACCACCAACGGGTCCAGATGTATTCGATAACAAGGATCGCGATTCCGGCGGGGATGACGATGAATGCCGGACCCGGTAGCACGATGATCGCGACGACCGCAATGAGTGTCGTGGCTCCGAGCATCACGCCCACGAGCCGCCGGGCCAGTGCATCACCGCGAGACTTCATAAGACGTCCCTCGATCGGGCCGGCTCTAAAGCGGTTGCTGGATGCGGCGATCCATACGCGCCGGTTCCAGCGCCAGGGAAAACGCCGCGTACAGGGCCGCATGGTCGGACAGGCGCCGCCAGGGCATGTCTTTCAAGCAGCGGCAAGTGATCGGGGTCGCGCCGCGATAAAAGATGCGATCCACGGCCAATACCGGATACCAGACAGGAAAGGTTTTCGCCGGCCGGTTGTTCAGGGTCACGAACACATCCATGAGCCCAAGATGAGTCCGCATTTGGTATTCCGCCTGCCGGGCCCAATCATTGAAGTCCCCGGCGATAATCAACGGCGCATGACGAGGGACGTGGGACCGGATGCGTCTCGTGAGCACCGAAAGCTGGTGCCGGCGTTCCGCGGCGCTGAGCCCGAAATGTACGCAGATCACGTGAAGCGGCTGATCGACTTGCGGCAGCGCGATCTCGGCATGCAGCACACTGCGGCTCGCGATGGGATTTCCCGATACGTTGAGGTTTTCCCAGAACCGGATGGGATACTTGCTGAGGATGGCGTTTCCGTGATGCCCGGCATCATAGATCGCGTTTTTCCCGTAGGCGCGGTGCGGCCATCTCCGGTCGGCCAAGAAGTCCGATTGCGGCGCGTTCGGCCAATCGTCGATCAACCATTGCCGGTACGCGTGGGCGCCTTGGATCTCTTGCAAAAAGATTAAATCGACATCGGTTCGTTCCAATGCATCGCGCATCTGATGCAGGACGAAACGCGCGTTGCCGGTGCTAAACCCTTTGTGGATATTGTAGGTCATCACCTGCAAGGTGAACGCCGGGGCGGCCCCGGCATCGCGGGGCAACGCCGGCTCGGGACCGGCGGTGAGGCCCGGGCGCGGTTTCCTCCGGATTTTTCTTGCCACCAGCTTCATCAACGGCGTCGCCTAAGTTTAGATGTTTTGCAGGTTGTCGCTAGCTGATGCTGCGCTGAATCACGGGGATCCAAGCGATCAAAAGCAGTATGAGTAACAGCAAATCCAAGCGCAAGATCGTGCGGTAGCGGTGACGCCGACCAGCTTACGCAAGTGCCTAGACACGGTTTGCCTTAGGCCGGGTGATCGGGCAGCACCTCAATCTGCCGTATGACGGCGCGCGTAAACTCGCCGCTTGAGGCCTGTCCGCCCAAATCGCGGGTCCTGATGCCCTCCTTCTGGAGCACGGTATGGATGGCCTGTCGCAAGCGGCTAGCGGGAGCGATTAGGTTTAGGCGATCCAACATCATCGCCGCGGCCAGCATGATCGCCGTCGGGTTGGCGATCCCGCGGCCCGCGATGTCCGGCGCTGAACCGTGCACCGCCTCAAAGATGGCGGTATCGGTACCGATATTAGCCCCGGGTGCGACGCCCAGGCCACCGACGAGGCCCGCGATCTCGTCCGATAATATATCTCCAAACATATTGGTCGTAAGTAACATGTCAAACTGGTTCGGATTGATCACGAGCTGCATGGCGGTGTTATCGACGATGCGTTCGTCGATTCGCAATCTGCCTTCGTATTGGCGTCCGATGTCGAGCGCCGTCTCGAGGAACAGCCCGGTCAACGCCTTCAATATGTTGGCCTTATGCACGATGGTGATCTTTTTCCGCCCGTGGTGCAGCGCGTATTCGAACGCGAAAAGAGCGATTCGCCGGCACGCGGAACGCGTGATGATCCCCGAGGCCTCGGCGACCGCCTTCGGATCGTCATCGATGGGGATGAAATGCTCAACGCCGACGTAGAAGCCTTCGGTGTTTTCACGGATGAGAATCAGGTCTACATCCTCGAATCTTCCGCCGCGAAATAAAGAGCGGGCCGGCCGCACGTTCGCGAAAAGCTTAAATTCCTTGCGCAGGCTGACGTTTACCGACCGGTAACCGCCGCCTACGGGTGTCGTCAGCGGCCCTTTCAGAGCCAATTTCGTGCGCCGGATGCTATCGATCGTCGCCGCCGGCAAGGGATCGCCGCCCTCCTTCGCGGCCTCCATGCCGGCCTGTTGCACGTCCCAATGAAAAGCGACGCCCAGTGCGTCTAATACCGTGAGCGTGCAATCGACGATCTCGGGCCCGATGCCATCGCCGCGGATCAGCGTGACCGCAATGTTCTCAGTCGTCATAGCCCCCCTTCTATTAAACGTATACCCCGCGGTCTTGCCGCGGGTACCTTAGCGATGGGGTTTCCAAAGGGGAGAAGCGCAGCTCTCCCCTTTGGTCAAGGGCGGGGTCATACCCCGCCCGCGAAGTATATTGAATCTTACGCTAATCCGGCGCCATAAGCGCCGGCCAACTCCGCGCTGGCTGCCATCCAACCGGATCGTGGTGGAAACGCCAAGATTTTGACATTCGCGAACCGCAGTGGTTTACTAAAATCCTCTCGCCCGGACGATTAAGCGATGAGCAACGCATCATGAACAGCAGCGTTCTAATTATTGAGGATGACCCCGGCCTGCGGCTAAAGCTCGCGACCGTGATGGAATTCCTGGAGTATCGGCACATCATCGCCTGCGGCCACGGCGAGTGGGAGCCCCGGCTTCGGGAGGCGGAAACCGTTGAGCTGGTTTTGTTGGGGAGTTGTGGCTCGGCGCGAACGTTGTTCGATGTGTTCCGTGCGCTTAAGACCTCCGATCCTTATCGCCCCATCTTACTCATCTCCGAACCTGGCGGATCTCCGAAAAGCAACCAGGAGATCGAGGCCGGGATCCTCGGCGAGATCGAATTGCCGCTCCGTTATAAGCAATTCACGGGCGTGTTGCAGAAGGTCGATCTTTATCGGCAAAACCGGCATGAGGAGGGCACGCCCAGGTCCTTGGAGCTTTTTCGTAGCCTGGTCGGCACCAGTGCCGGTATCAAGCGCATACGCAAAATGATCGGGATGGTGGCCGCCACCGATGCGAATGTGTTGATCACCGGCGAATCGGGCACGGGCAAGGAAGTCGTGGCAAGGCACCTCCACTACAATTCAAAACGGCGGAGTAAGCCGTTCGTCCCGGTGAATTTCGGCGCCATTCCCGCCGATCTCTTGGAGAGCGAGTTGTTCGGGCACGAAAAAGGAGCGTTTACCGGGGCGATCACCTCGCGGCAAGGCCGCTTCGAGATGGCCGAAGGCGGAACGCTGTTTTTGGATGAGATCGGCGACATGAGCTTGGCGATGCAAGTGAAACTGTTGCGCGTGCTACAGGAACGCACCTTCGAGCGCGTTGGCAGTAACAAGAGCATCACCGCGGACGTACGAATCGTCGCCGCGACCCATGTCAATTTGGAAGAGGCCATCGCCAAGGGCACGTTCCGAGAGGACCTTTTTTACCGCTTGAATGTTTTCCCGATTGAGATGCCGCCGCTGCGGGAACGGATCGAGGATGTGCCATTGCTCGTGAACGACCTCGTCGCTCGCCTGGAGCACGAAGGCCGGGGCAGGCTACGATTAACCGACCTGTGCCTCGAATCACTGACCGCCTATCGCTGGGCCGGTAACATCCGGGAGTTAGCGAACCTGATGGAACGGCTGGCGATCCTCTACCCCGACGGGGTAGTGGACTTACATGATCTCCCGGAGAAATATCAAGCAGTCGAGTTAGCGGAGCGAGCGCCGATTCTCGTGAGCGAGCCGCACGCCGAAGAGGTTTCGTCCTTGCCGCGGTTGCCGCGCGGGGGAATCGATCTCAAGGAACATCTGAATAATCTCGAGTACACGATGATCAAACAGGCCCTCGACGAGGCCCACTGGGTGGTTGCGCATGCGGCTAAGCGATTGAAAATGGGGCGTACGACCTTGGTCGAGAAGATGAAAAAATTTGGGATGCACCGCGCCGAGGAAACGGTGAACGGCTAGCATGCCTTGGCAAGCCTGGGCGGGGCGACCGCATACTC
>JBIMKC010000179.1:0-1751 GCA_043673925.1 Chromatiales bacterium
CCCTGGTCATCGAGGGGATCGTCGTCGGTGTCTTGAGAACGCACCTCGGGAGCATGGGGCGGGCGTAGATCGTGTCCGCTCGATGATGATCTCCTATCAAAGCGCGCCCCTGGGATGGGCGCGGGGGACCTCCCGTGCTGCCGCTACGGTTTGCTAATATTATGCCCTGACCGCGGCCTGGGCAAGCATCGACGGCAGGACATCGCCGGATACGGGCCGGCTGATGATATATCCCTGAATATAGGAACAGTTTCTTTGCCGAAGGAATTCGACCTGCGCGTTGGTTTCGACGCCCTCGGCCACCACCGGGATTTTGAGATTCTCGGCCATGGCCAGTATGGCGGAAACGATGGCGGCGTCTTTCGGATCCACGGTGATATGACGAACGAAACTGGTATCAATCTTGAGCTTATCGACAGGCAGTTGCCTGAGGTACCTTAGTGACGAATAGCCGGTGCCGAAGTCGTCGAGAGCCACTTGGATGCCCAACTCCTTAAGCGCCGGCAGGGTCTTGAAGATAGACTGTTCGGCGCGGAGTATTGAGGTCTCCGTGAGCTCGATTTCGACCGCTTCGGGAGGCAGTCCCGATTCGTTTAACGCGGATTGAAGCAGGCCCACAAGATTTTGGCGGATGAATTGCTCGCCCGATACGTTGATGGCCACGGTCAATCCGTGATGACCGGCCGCCCGCCAAGCGCCGGCTTGCTGACAAGCGCGGTGGATGATCCATTCTCCGATCGGAGCGATGAGCCCGGTCTCTTCGGCTAACGGTATGAATCGTTCCGGCCCGATCAAGCCCTCGTGCGGATGATGCCATCGCAATAGCGCCTCGGCGGCCACAATCCGTCCGCTCTTAAGTTCCATCTGCGGTTGATAGACCAATTTCAACTCATTCCGCTCGACGGCTTTACGTAATGCGTTTTCAAGCGCATGGCGCTTGACGGCCGCAACGTTCATGGCCTCGCGGTAGAATTGATAGGTATTCTTCCCTAGCTCTTTGGCATGGTACATCGCCATGTCGGCATTCTTGATCAGCGTATCGGCGTCCATGCCGTCATTCGGATAAATGGTGATCCCGATGCTGGCCCCGACATGTAACTCGGTATTGCCGTGAACAAATGGTGTTTCCACGGCCTTGAGCACGCGCTCGGCGACCGTCGCGGCCTCGATAGGAAGACTGATGCTCGGTAACAAGACAGTGAATTCGTCTCCGCCTAAGCGCGCCACGGTCTGGCCCTCGGCCGGGTTCGGGAACTGCCGGCCGACGTAATCGTCCGCGCGCACGCAGTTTAGCAGCCGCCCGGAAAGTTCGCGCAGCACCACATCGCCGGCTTGATGACCAAGCATGTCGTTGACGCGTTTGAAGTCATCGAGGTCTAGAAACAATAACGCCAGCGATTGTTCGCGGCGGCGCGCGTGGGCCAGGGCGTGTTTCAGGTATTCGCTGAACAAGCGCCGGTTCGGCAAGCGCGTGAGGCTATCGTGATACGCGAAGTAACGAATTTTCTCACCCGATTGCTTCAAATTCCGGCCCACGTTGTTGATTAACTCCGCGAGCTCACCGAGCTCATCCTTGCTGCGAACATCAATCGTAACCGGTTGACTTCCTTGGCCAAGCTGTTCCGCGGCTTGTTTGAGCGCCTCCACCGGACGTGTTAGGAAGGCGCGCAGCACCATCGAACCAAGCACGATAAAGACCGCGATCGACGCTAATCCAAGCAGCATAGCCCGCGGGGCGAACGCCGGTAGCG
>JBIMKC010000179.1:1851-4109 GCA_043673925.1 Chromatiales bacterium
GCCGCTAGGAGGGCCAGCGGCGCGATTACTAAAGGCAGCAGCGTCAGGAGGATCTTGGCTCGTAGCTTCAAGGGATTACCCAATGGTTTTGAAGAATATCGGCGCCTGGTTCACAAAACCTCAGTGTGCGGCGACACCGGGGCCAGGGACAGACACATTAGGCTAGGTGCTATTGATACAGCGATCGAACGCCACATTATGTGATTTAGCTCACGCTGTTCGGCCGCGCCCGCCGGGCCGTCCCTGCGAATTGCGCCGCCCGAGGTTCTGGATTACCCTTTCCCGCGTGCTAGCGGCGAGGCAAGAGCGCTTTACGATCGGGGCGATAGGCGCTCGATGCGTTCCTAAAGCGGGTCCTATTAAAACGCTTGACCGTTGAAACGAGCTTAGCCGGAGAGGTGTCCGAGCGGTCGAAGGAGCACGCCTGGAAAGTGTGTGTATACCCAAAAGGTGTACCGTGGGTTCGAATCCCACCCTCTCCGCCAATCTTACTCTACGCGGAACTTTTGCAGACTGCATGATAGTGAGAGCATGGTGGCGCGTGCCGGTACCCCCGCGACGCGAGGTTGTGAACCCCGTCAGGCCCGAGAGGGAGCAGCGGCAGCAGCGGAGCGGGTGCTGGGGCGTGGCTGGCACGGGCCGCCACCCTAAAAAGCTTGGCGCCCAGTTCAGGCAACGCGTTGCGCTCGTATTACGGAGGCTAGCGGCGCCGTGAGAGGCGTATGACCTACCGGGTACTCGCGCGCAAATGGCGACCGCGGCGATTCGAGGAGCTGGTCGGCCAGGAACATGTCGTGCGGGCGTTGACCAACGCCCTGAATTCGGGCCGCATCCACCACGCCTACCTTTTCACCGGGACGCGCGGCATCGGCAAAACCACCGTCGCGCGTATTGTGGCCAAGGCCCTCAACTGCGAAGGGGGCGTAAGCTCCCAGCCGTGCGGCGCCTGTACCTCCTGTACCGAGATCGATGAGGGGCGCTTTATCGATTTAATCGAAGTGGATGCCGCCTCGCGCACGCGCGTCGACGAGACCCGCGAATTGCTGGAAAACGTCCCCTACGCTCCCACGCGGGGACGTTTCAAGGTGTACCTCGTGGACGAGGTTCATATGTTTTCCAACCACAGCTTCAACGCGTTGCTGAAGACACTTGAAGAGCCGCCGCCGCATGTGAAGTTTCTGCTGGCGACCACCGAGCCCAAGAAGCTCCCGGTCACGATCCTCTCCCGCTGCTTGCAATTCAACCTCAAACGCATCCCCCAGGAGATCCTGGAGCAACAGTTGGAGCGCATTCTGAAGGAGGAGAACGTGTCGAGTGACACGGCTTCACGCCGGATGATCGCCGAGGCGGCGGATGGCAGCGTGCGCGATGCGTTGAGCCTGCTGGATCAGGCGATCGCTTACGGCGGCGGAAGCCTGCTCGCGGACGACATCGGCCGGATGTTAGGAACCGTCGATCGCCGGCAAGTAGTTAGCTTGTTGCAGACTCTCGCGAACCAAGATGCCCAGGGCTTACTGCGGCAGATTGACCAGTTGGCCGCCTTAACGCCCGATTTCGAACAGACCTTAGCAGAGGTGCTTGGAATATTGCACCGCATCGCAGTGAGTCAGATGCTTCCGGATGCTGAGGCCAACGCGGATGACGAAGACCAAGCGGTCCGCGTGCTGGCAACGCGCTTGACGCCGGAGGATTGCCAGCTATTCTACCAGACGGCGCTCATCGGCCGGCGCGACCTGGCGTTCACGCCCAACCCGAGGCGGGGTTTTGAGATGGTGATGCTGCGTATGCTTGCTTTCTCCCGCGAAGATGGCAGCGATGAGAAACCACGCGCCGGAAGCGAGACACGCACTCCAGCGCCCGCTGAGACACCGATCGTAACAGCGCCGGCAACCGCAAGCGCGGACGCCGGGGCCTGGCAACAATTAATCGATGAACTTGCCCTCTCCGGCTTGGTGAGAGAGCTCGCGATGCAGTGCGTACCGGCCGATAACCTGGGACCCGACCTGCACTTAGTCGCGCCTCCGGCGGCACGCCATCTGGTCAATGATAAAATCGAATCGAGATTAGCCGAGGCGCTGCAAAACCACTATGGACGCGGTAGCCGCTTGAAAATCTCCGTCGGCTCTCTCGCCGGGCGGGCGAGCCCGGCGGACCTCGAGGCGCAAGCGGCCCGCGAGCGGCGCGCGCAGGCGCAACAAGCGCTCGAAAACGATCCCAATGTCCAGGCCCTGCGGGAGGCCTTCGGCGCGGAGGTCGAT
>JBIMKC010000180.1:0-4040 GCA_043673925.1 Chromatiales bacterium
GAAGCGCGTGGCGCTTCGTTCGCCACGCGATCAGCAGTTTACGGACCGGCGTGAGCCCCAATCGGTGCTCGCTCACTCGATAGCCGTCATGTTTTATCTCTTCTAGAATCACCAAGAGCAAATTCGCCATCACCAGGGTATTCAACTGGCGCATGCGATCGAGCGTCGGCACCCGCGCGATGCCATCGGAGAGCAAGCCACGCAGCCGCTCGATGTGTACGGCAAGCATAGGGCGCAAGCTTCCTGGCGCTTGCGGGCTGGATAGATCTTGAGGATCGATCCCGTGCGCGCTAAGCTCGGCGGCGGGCAGGACGGCGCGGCCGCGGGTGGCGTCGATCCGCAAGTCCTGTAATGACTGGCTCAGATCGACGGCGCTCCCGAGATCGGCGATGCGATCCGGCGTGGCACGATGATCGAACCCGGCGATGCCGGCGGCGATGCGCCAAAAGCCGCCGTAAACCCTGCCGAAGTGCGCCGTGAGGTCCGCGAACGTGGGGCACGCGAGGGGGCCGATGTCATGTTCGACGGCGTCGATGGCCGCGAATATCTCGGTTTTCGGCGCCGCCGCGCGCTCGGCCAGTTCCGCAAGCGCCGTCGCCACCGGATGCGCGGAGCGGCCCCCGGAAAACACCGCTCTGAGCTCCTGCCGCCACCACTCTAGCTTCAAGCGTGCGACGCCCGGATCGGCGCACGTCCTCGGGATGGCCGTCAGTTCCTCTTTGAATGCGAATACCACGTGCAGCGGCCTTTGGCGTTCCGCCGGTAAAAAAACGGTGCTGTAGTAATAGTTCGAACCAGGGACCGCCACTCGTTCGCGGCAATGATCGGCGCAATCCACTTCACACGGTCCAAGACCGTAACCAGTAGACGATGTCGGCGGGCGCATGCGCTTCGCCGTCGGCGCCCCAAGCGGCGGTATCTTCGCTGGGGTCGATATATCCGAAACGGGCAACCAGCGTTTTCATGCCGGCTTTGTGACCGGCCACGATATCGTCCCTCGCATCGCCCGCGAAGGCGCATTGCGCGGCTTTCACGGACAGGAGATCCGCGGCGTGCAGCAAAGGGGCCGGATGCGGTTTGCGATGAGTCGTCGTGTCGCCGCTCACGATACAGCGCGCGCGCTTCGAGAGATCCAGGGCATCGAGTAGGCGATGGGTTAGCCAGCCCGGTTTGTTGGTGACCACCCCCCACGGGAGTCCGGCGGTTTCAAGGAAGGACAGCACCTCCTCCATGCCCGGGAAAAGCCGTGTTTGTTCGGCCACGCGCTCACCGTATAGCGCCAGAAACCGCGTGCGTAAGCGTTGGAATTCCTCGCTTTGTGAATCGATGCGATCAAAGGCCAAGCCGAGCAGGGCGGGGGTGCCGCCAGAAACCTTGGGCCGGATCGAGTTGAGCGGCAGCCTGGCCAATCCTGCTTCCGCGCGCAGTCTGTTAAGGGCCGCGGCGAGATCGGGCGCCGTATCGGCCAGGGTCCCGTCGAGGTCGAAGAAAACCGCCTGCATGGGCGGACCGCTCATGGAGCAAGCATAGAGGCGATATAGTTGACGGCAAGGTCATCGGTGATCGTAACTTCCCGCGTCAGGGGGTTGTACGCGAATCCTTTGAGATCGGCGAGCGTTAACGCATGCCGTCTCGCCCAGCGCGCCAACTCCGAGGGGCGGATAAAGCGCGCGTATTGGTGGGTTCCCCTCGGCAGCAAGCCCATTAGATATTCGGCGCCAATCACCGCCAGGAGATAAGCCCGGGCGGTGCGGTTGATCGTCGAGAAAAAGACCGGGCCGCTCGGTTTGATAACGCGCGCGCAGGCTTGAATCACATTCTCCGGTTGCGGCACGTGCTCGAGCAGCTCCAAGCAGGTGACGACATCGTATTCCCCGGCGTGCACGCGGGCGAATTCTTCCGGCGTCGCGGCCGTGTACTCAACCACAACCTGGCTCTTGAGCCCGTGCAATGTCGCGATTTCAATCGCCGCTTCGCTCGCGTCGATCGCGCTAACCTCCGCCCCCAGCCTGGCCATGGCCTCCGACAGGATGCCGCCCCCGCAACCCACATCCAAGACCTTTTTCCCGGCGAGGGGTGCGCGTTCGTTGATGTAGCGCAAGCGCGTGGGGTTGATATCATGCAGCGTGCGAAGGTCGCCATCGAGGTCCCACCATCGCGACGCCAACGATTCGAACTTTCCCAGTTCCCGCGGATCGATGTTTCGTTCGAGCATTAAAACTAAAGCGATGCTTTGCCCGGGCCTTCGCTCATGCTTAGGCCCGGGTGCGTATCATCCAGATGAGACGCCGAGTCTTCCGCGTGGCGCCCATCGGCCACATCGATGAGCACCACGGTCACGTTGTCGAGAGCACCCCTGTCCAGCGTGAGATCGACCAAGCTTTGGGCAGCGCTGCTGGCGGAACCTGTCCTAAGCAGGCTGGCGATCTCTTCGTGCGTCACGTGTCGATAGAGGCCATCGGAGCACAATAGAAAACGATCGCCGGCGTGGGCCTCGATCGTGTCTCGATCGAGATCCAAAGCTTCATGGGTCCCCACGGCGCGAGTCACGATATTCGACAAGGGATGGTTTGCGGCTTGATCACGGGCAATCAGACCCAACTTCACGTACAGTTCGATCTGCGAATGGTCGGCGCTCAACTGCTTGAGCGCGCCATCGCGTAATAGATACGCGCGGCTATCGCCCGCCCACAGAATCGCGCAACCGGGCCCGAGCGCCAGGAGCGCCACCACCGTGCTGCCCGTGATGCGATGTTTCTCGGCGCCCATCGCGATGAGCTCTTGATTGACCCGTTGCAGACAGTCGCACACGCGGTCCACGAAAACTCCGAGCGTGGGTGCGGGAGACACGCCGCTGAGGGCGGCGACGATCGACTTGCTCGCCTGGTCTCCCGCCGCGTGTCCCCCCATGCCGTCCGCGACGACCCATAGGCCGGCATGCGGCTTATCGAGATAGGCGTCTTCGTTGATCCTGCGGACGTTCCCGATGTGGGAGCACGCGCTCGAAGTCCAAGCGAGTTCCGTGTGCACAGTGGAATCAGCGCCTTAGAACGAACAAACTCATTGTCCCGTGACAGCAAATGCGGCGCTTAATGGCGCTTAATTAAATAAACCAAGCTGTCCTTTTGTTTCGAAATGAACCATCTGATCGGTGGGCTCGCCAAAAGAGCGCCCAAGCCTCAGTTGACCCGAACTACAAAGCGGCGATTCCTCGCGCCGGATAAACAGCTCCTCGCCGGCGCTGGTCCTGATAAACGTTCCGTTGGTGCTGTAGTCGATCGCGTAAAACTTGCCGCGGCGAAACTCGATGCGCAAGTGCTGTCGCGACACCATCTTATCCTCGACGATCAGATCGCAAGTAGTGCTTCGGCCTATGATCACGAACGGAAGCCGGCCGTTTAGTTTGAGCTCGCAGTCCTGGTGGCGTAATACGAGCGACACCTCGGCGCCGGTCGTGGCAAGGATGTCGGCCGGGATGTCGCTCGGACTATGGGTCATCTCATCCTCTTTCCAGATCACTTCGAAGACATCGACGGGATCGCGCACCCCTTTGATCGATACCCGATCGACCAAGCGCGTCAGCGAGCGCCTGAGCGGCGTGAGCTGCGTCACCGTACGGCGCGTGCTGAGGGTCTGTTTCGACTTAGCCATAGCAACCATGCGTGCGGCGGTGTTAACGGCACGCCCGAAGATATCGCTGCCGTCACGAATCACCGGCCCATAATGCATTCCTATCCGCAAGGCGCTATCGAGCGCAAGGCCCTCGTTGAGCATCACGTTCTTGGCCTCAAAGGAGCGGTGCATCGCGCTGGCGGCGGTCATCGCCGCATCGGGCTTCGGATAGGTGCAGAGGATCTCGTCGCCGATGGTTTTGATGACGCTACCCTGGAACTGCGCCGCGATCGCCGCCAGTAGATCGAGGTATTCGGCAATTTTTATACGCGCCTCTGTGTCCCCGAGGAAGCGATACAGCTCGGCGCTGCCGCTGATATCGGCGAACATGACGGTGAGAAAAGCTTTCGCGGGCCTCATAGGAACCC
>JBIMKC010000181.1:0-3987 GCA_043673925.1 Chromatiales bacterium
GCCACGCTCTTGACCAAGGCATCGGCGGCGGTTTGCCTAGTCCCACTCCTTCCTGCTGAACGGCGTGGTGACGCACGTTCGGGGGACGGCCGGTCTGCGCGTGATTGGAGATGCTCATAGGCGGATTCGCGATCGACCACTTGTTCATAGTGCCCGTAGAGGGGGCTGGCCCGGAGGATGGCTGAGCGTTCGTCGTCGCTCGCGGGTCCCATGCGAGAGGCGGGCGGGCGGATGCGCGTGCGCTGCACCACGCCGGGGACGCCGGTCTCATCGAGGAACGAGACCAAGGCCTCGCCGACCGCGAGCTCGGTGATGGCGGTACGGACATCGAACGCGGGATTGGCGCGGAAGGTTTCCGCGGCCGCGCGCACGGCCTTCTGATCGCGCGGGGTGAAGGCGCGCAGCGCGTGCTGGATGCGGTTACCCAACTGCCCCAGGACGCTTTCCGGGACATCGAGGGGGCTTTGCGAGATGAAATACACCCCCACCCCCTTGGACCGAATGAGCCGCACGACCTGTTCGACCTTCTCAATGAGGGCCTTGGGCGCCTCGTTGAACAGCAGGTGGGCCTCGTCAAAGAAGAATACCAGCTTCGGTTTTTCGAGATCACCGACCTCGGGAAGCTCTTCGAAAAGCTCGGACAGCAACCACAACAAGAACGTGGCGTACAACCGCGGTTGCCGCATCAGGGAATCCGCGCGTAATAGGCTCACATACCCGCGGCCCTCGGGATCGGTGCGCATGAAATTGTGAATATCCAGCGCCGGCTCGCCGAAGAGCCGATCCGCGCCTTCTTGTTCCAGGACCAGCAGGCCGCGCTGGATGGCTCCGATCGAGGTCTTGCCGACCGTGCCGTAAGTCGTCGTCAGGCTGGAAGCGTTTTCGCCCACGAAGTCGAGCATGGCCCGGAGATCCTTAAGGTCGAGTAACAACAGCCCTTCGTCGTCGGCGAGTTTGAAGGCGATGTTTAAAACCCCCTCTTGGGCGCTGTTGAGCTGCAGGAGCCTGGTCAGCAAGAACGGCCCCATCTCCGAGATGGTGGTCCGCAGCGGGTGGCCTTGTTCGCCCGCGAGGTCCCAGAACAGCGTGGGAAAACCTTGAGGCGTAAGCTCTCCAAGACCCACCGTGCGGGCGCGTTCGGTAAGTTTGGCGTCGGCGGTGGCGGGTTGGCTGGTCCCCGATAAATCGCCTTTGACGTCGGCTAAAAAGACCGGCACGCCGCGGCTCGACAAGCCCTCGGCGAGCACCTTCACCGACACGGTCTTGCCGGTGCCGGTGGCGCCCGCGATCAATCCATGGCGGTTCGCGAGCTGCAACAGAAGCTGTTGCGGTATCTCGCCCTTGCCTACGAAAACAGCGTTGTCGGAGTGCATGATACTCGGTTCTCAGGTTGCGGATGGAGGAATTCAAGGCCGTGGCCGCTTACAATTATGCGCTATTCTACCTGGAACCCATGCGTGCGACGGAAGTGCCAAGGCCAGGGCTACGCGTCGCGACGCACAGCACTACCATTGGCGCTCGCGAGCCAAATTTCCTATACTCGCCATGGAAGCCGGGATTGTCCCAGCGGGTCACAGCGCGAGGAGGATCTATGAACGATAAATACAAGAATATCCTGATGGTTTATCCGAAGTTTCCGCCCACCTATTGGGGCTCGCAATACTATCTCCCGCTCATCGGCAAAAAGGCGGCGATGCCGCCACTGGGCCTGATCACGATCGCCGCCATGACGCCGGCGGACTATCAGATTCGTTTGGTCGATCTGAACTGCGAATCCCTGCAAGAAACCGATCTGGCGTGGGCCGATATCGTCTGTCTTTCGGCCATGCTGACCCAAAAGTCCTCGTTATTCGAAACCGCGGCGCGCTCCCGAGCCGCGGGGAAGCTGGTTGTATTCGGCGGCCCCTATCCGACGGCCTGTTCCGAGGAATGCACCCCCCATTGCGATGTCCAGGTTCTAAACGAGGGCGAAATCACCTGGCGCGAGTTCCTCCAAGACCTGGAACGGGGCACCTATAAAAGCGTCTACACCACTCCCGACAAGCCCGATGTCACAAAAACGCCGGTGCCGAGGTTTGATTTGCTCAATCTCGATTACTATGCGATGAATTCGGTACAGTTCTCGCGGGGCTGTCCTTATCTATGCGAATTCTGCGACATCACGGTGATGTTCGGGCGCAAGCCGAGAACTAAGACACCGCCGCAGATGATGAAGGAGCTGGACGCGATCTACGACACCGGGTTCCGAGGCGTGATTTTCGTCGTCGACGATAACTTCATCGGGAACAAGAAAGAAGCCAAGAAACTCTTGGCGGCGCTCGCCGTGTGGAATGCCGAGCGCGGCCATCCCTTCTTCTATGGGACGGAGGTGACGGTGAATCTTGCCGATGACGCCGAATTGCTGGATCTCCTGGTCAAGGCGAATTTTATCTGGGTCTTCATGGGCATCGAAACGCCGTCGGCGGACAGCCTGAAGGAAACGCGTAAGTTCCAAAATTTAAAGGGTTCCTTGGTCGAGCACGTGTGGCGCATCCAGCAAGCGGGCCTGTTGACCTATGGCTCGTTCATCGTCGGGTTCGACGCCGACACTGATGATATCTTCGCCCGTCAGATCGAGTTTATTACCGATGCGTCCATAGCGAACGCGATGATCGGCCCGCTCGTGGCGCTGCCCGGGACGCCGCTCTTCGCGCGCATGAAGCAAAGCGGCCGCTTGATCGAAGAGCTCACGGGCGACGAAGAACGAACGCTCGGATCAGGGTACACGAATATCGTGACGCGCATCCCGCGCAAGCAGCTCTTAGAGGGGCATCTGCGCGTGATCCGGACGCTCTACGAGCCGGAGGCGTATTTTAAGCGCGCGCTCAAAATGTTCTCCCGCATGTCACATCCGGCCACCGTGGCGGGCCGCTTGAAACGACTGTTCTTCTTGACCGCTTCCGGTGTGCGCAATCTCGTCTCGAAGTTAGTTAACGGGAAAATTTCTCTGCGGACTATTTGGAGTCAATACCGGCAACAACGAAGCATCTATAAACAGTTCCCCGAGGACTACAAGAAAGCGAGTCAAGAATTCTCCCGGCGGGTTATGCGCGAATATCCGGATCAGATTCCCTTTATCATGCACTACATCACACTCGGGTATCACTACTACATGTTCACCTTCGATCATGCGGCGCCGGGACTGACCAAGCTTCTCGCGGAAGAAGATTTAATGGCGCAAGGATCCGAGCTGGGACGGGAAGTGTCGGCGGCCTGACGTTCGCAATCCGTGTGGCGAGCAAGTACGGATAGAGCGAAGTCAAATTCGGGATCGGAATTTCCCGGATTCGACTGGCGTTTCATTCAGGCTTCGCTGGCTGAATAGCTGCCTTGCAGCGCGGAACGCAGCATCGGGGAAAACATTGCCCGTTGCGAAATCGCGTTGGATTACCTATTCTTCTCGCCGTTTGTTGTGAGCTTTTCGGATATCTGCGGGCTTAGGCGGCTGCGCAATTAACGAATACGGAGATGAGGCAAGGCATGTCACGAATGGACACCGATTCGACCGATTCCAAAGGCCCCAAGGAAGGCACTCCGGTGCGCCCCGTCAAATACGAGATTAATCGTCGGCGTTTGGTGAAGCGCGCGTCGGAACGGCGCGAAAAGATGATTGCGTTTGGGTACTACGGTGGTAAATTCAGTCATCTCGATTTCATTCTGCCCTTGCTCCCGGTCACGTACGCACACTACTGCGAACCGTACGGCGGCTCCGCGGCGGTGTTGATCAATCGTCGCCCCGCAGACGTTGAAACCTATAACGACCTGGATTCCGAGGTTACGAATTTCTTTTGCTGTCTGCGCGCTAACGGGGACGAGCTGATCCGCCAGATTAGCCTGACGCCATTCTCACGTGAAGAACTAGTACTCGCCATCTCGCCGCAGGCGGGTCCGGCCAATCTTGAGCGGGCGCGTCGCTTCTTCGTGCGCGCGCGGCAGACGCGGACCGGT
>JBIMKC010000182.1:0-3972 GCA_043673925.1 Chromatiales bacterium
TGCTAGCTCTGCTCGAAGGTGAGAACTGGCCGCGAGGATAAATCAATCACGTATGAAACGGCAAAAGATCTTGGTAGTTGCTTTAGGACGGATCGGGGACCTAGTCCTGGTCACGCCGATCTTCAGAGCCCTAAAGCAGCTTGATCCCACCCCCGAAGTCCACCTGCTCGCCGGGCAAAATAATTATCGAACTGTCCAGGCCCATCCCTTTGTCGATAAGGTGTATGTTTACACCAAGAAGCCTTGGAGCACTTTGCAGCTTATCTACACCTTGCGCACTACCTGTTTCGAACTCTGGATCGATCCCAAGGATCACCCTTCGAGGGAAAGTCGCTTTTTTGCTAGGATCGGTCGCTATCGCACCGCCGTCGGTTTTAACACGCCCGGTAAACCGCGAGTCTTCACCCATTCGGTGATCCCGCATACCGAACAACCGGGGGTCCATTTGAGCAGCCGCGCTTTGCGCGCCCTGGAGCCCCTGGGGATCTATGCCCAGGACGCGAGACCTGTGCTCGGCGTCGATCCGCAGGCGGCGCAGCGCTTATGCGAGTTCCTCAAAGAACACGCCATCTCCGCCTATTGCTTGGTGAATATCTCGGGCGCGATCCCCGATCGAACATGGCAAACCGAAAAATGGATAGGCCTCATCAACACGATTGCAAGGGAGAGCAAGCGCCATTTCCTCGTCTGCTGTTTGGCAAGAGATCGCGTACAAGCTCGGCAAATTATTCAATCCACCGCAAACACCCGTCTCTATGAGACCCCTTCAATCATCGAAGCGGTAGCGGCGGTGGCGCGCGCGGATCTGGTCCTGACCGTGGATACCTCGATCGTGCATATCGCCTCGGCGTTCAATAAGCCGATCCTCTCATTGCAACCGAATATCTACCACAATTACACCAAGTACCGGCCCCTCTCGCAGCACTCGCGCTGTGTGATGGCGGCCAAAGAAGGCGCGACGGTGGGCGAGATCGAGCTGGAAAAGGTCTTGGGTGAGTATCTATCCCTTAGGGATGAGCTTCGGAGTCGGCTGAATGAGGGAGTGTGAAAAACCGATCTTACGATGTTCAAGATGGTCGCCTTGCTTGCCCAGATGATGCTGAGCTTGATGGTGAGGCCAAGCCCGATGGTGGCCGGATACGCCGCAGAAGCAGGTCACCCTGAAAATTCACGGACTCTGAGATCAACAATAGCGCGGCGCCTGGGGAGTAGCAACGCCTTATACGGCGCGATACAGATCGCCGCCTTGCTCCTTGAACTCCTCGGCCTTGGTCTGTAAACCGGCTTCTAACGCCCGGCTTAGATCCTGGATGCCGTGCTCCCGGGCATAGGCGCGCACGTCTTGGGTGATCTTCATGGAACAAAATTGCGGGCCGCACATCGAGCAGAAGTGGGCGAGTTTGTGTCCCTCTTTCGGCAAGGTCTCGTCGTGAAAAGCGCGCGCGCGCTCGGGATCGAGCGCGAGATTAAACTGGTCTTCCCAGCGAAACTCGAAACGCGCTTTCGACAAGGCGTTGTCTCGCAACTGCGCGGCCGGGTGTCCTTTCGCCAAGTCGGCCGCATGGGCGGCGATTTTATAGGCGATGATCCCCTCTTTAACATCGTTTTTATCCGGTAATCCCAAGTGTTCCTTGGGCGTGACATAACAAAGCATGGCCGTACCAAACCAGCCGATCATGGCCGCGCCGATGGCCGAGGTGATATGGTCGTAGCCGGGGGCGATGTCGGTGGTCAGCGGACCCAAGGTATAGAAGGGCGCCTCGTGACATTCTTGTAACTCCCGCTCCACGTTCTCGCGAATGAGCTGCATGGGGATGTGGCCCGGCCCCTCGATCATCACCTGGACATCGTGGTTCCAGGCCGTGCGGGTGATCTCGCCCAGGGTCTTCAGCTCCGCGAACTGCGCCTCATCGTTGGCATCCGCAATCGAGCCCGGACGTAGCCCATCGCCGAGCGAAAAGGCCACGTCGTAAGCCCTCATGATTTCGCAAATCTCTTCGAACCTCTGGTACAGGAAGTTTTCCTGGTGATGCGCCAGGCACCACTTGGCCATGATCGATCCCCCTCGCGAGACGATCCCGGTCACGCGGCGCGCGGTCAGCGGAATATATCCAAGCCGCACGCCGGCATGAATCGTAAAATAATCGACGCCCTGCTCCGCCTGTTCGACGAGCGTGTCGCGGTAAATCTCCCAGGTCAGATCCTCGGCCTTGCCGTCCACCTTTTCGAGCGCCTGGTAGATCGGGACGGTGCCGACGGGCACGGGGCAGTTACGAATGATCCACTCGCGCGTTTCGTGAATATGCTTACCGGTCGAGAGATCCATGACCGTATCGGCGCCCCAGCGCGTGGCCCAGACCATCTTATTAATTTCTTCGTTGACCCCGGAGCTCACCGCCGACGTGCCGATGTTGGCGTTGATCTTAACGAGAAAATTGCGCCCGATAATCATGGGCTCGATCTCGGGGTGATTGATATTGGCGGGAATGATCGCCCGCCCCCGAGCGATTTCGGCGCGCACGAATTCCGGTGTGAGCGCCTCGGGGATCTCCGCGCCGAACCTGGTCCCGCGATGGAGCATACCTGGCCTCGGGTCCTGGATCTCCTGTAAGCACAGGTTTTCACGAATGGCCACGAATTCCATTTCCGGGGTAATGATCCCGCGTTTCGCGTAGTGCATTTGAGTAACGGCGGCGCCGGGTTTCGCGCGCCGTGGCGGCTGCCGCGGCGCCAAACCTCCGTTGGCCGCATCGAAGCGACGGCCATCGGCGGCGGAGGGTGCGGGCAGTGCTTCGGTGTCGTTGCGTTCTAGGATCCATTCTCGGCGCAACGCGGACAAACCCCGGCGGATATCGATCGTGATACTCGGATCGGAGTAGGGCCCCGAGGTATCGTAAAGGGCAATGCTTGGGTTTTGTTCCGTGCCTGATGAGGTCACCGCTGGCGATTGCGTAACCTCCCGCATCGGCACCTTGATATCCGCCGCACGCCCGACGGCGTAGCGCTTACGCGAGTTGGGGAACGGTTTCAGCGCTTCGGCGTCGAGACCACCGATGTCATCGGAAACCCGCTCGGGGACGGCATTCATGGCTACACCTCGCTCTATTCATGGAGGCGTAGGGATTCGGCGAGCTGTAGCGCTTCCCTACGCCGGTACTAACCGGATCAGGTTCGAAGGGTATCTCTCAGCCCGGCGTCACGCATCCGGGGCACCCCTAGCTGCGAACAGTAAGAGCACACTATATAATAAAATACGAGTTGTGCAAGCTGCTTGAATCCCACCCCAATTCTAGGAGCCGTCGCATGTTATGAATGCCGAGCAAGCGAGATTCAATATGATTGAGCAGCAAATCCGGCCCTGGGAAGTGCTAGACCAGCGCGTGCTCGAATTGCTGACCGAGGTGCCGCGCGAGGCGTTCGTTCCGGTCGAGTTTCGCCAACTGGCGTTCGCGGATATGTGTATCCCGCTTGGCGCTGGGGAATTCATGATGGCCCCGAAGGTTGAGGCTCGCATGCTGCAAGCGCTCGCCATCGAGCCCAAGGACTGTATTCTTGAAATAGGTACGGGCAGCGCTTATGTAACCGCCTTACTCGCCACGCTCGGGAGCCAGGTGACGACCCTGGAAATTAATCCGGAGTTTACCCAGCGGGCTGAAATCCTCCTCGGGCGACGAGGAATCACTAACGTCAAGCTTGCCGTAGGTAACGGCTTTGAAAACCGTGACTCCGGGGGACCTTACGATGTCATCGCGGTGACGGGATCAGTGCCCATCTTAACTCAGCATTTTCAGCAGCAACTGACACTCATCGGGCGACTATTCATCGTGGTCGGGCAGTCCCCGATCATGGACGCGCGTCTCATTAGGCGCGCCGGACCCAGCGAATGGACCAGCGAAAGCCTGTTCGAGACGGATTTACCGCAGCTCCATGGTGCGCTGCAACCGCGCCGATTTGTGTTTTAGCAGCGGTTGC
>JBIMKC010000183.1:0-3946 GCA_043673925.1 Chromatiales bacterium
TTAGAGAAAAAAGCAGTGTCTAGCGACTCGAGGCTAAACATCGATTGGGTGCGGGCACAGGCACGCGCGTTCTTCGATTGGTGGTCGAGTGAGCTTTGGATGCTGTTGCCGGACTCGATACGGCGGCTGGCGAACATAGAGCCGGAACGCTGGGTCATTCAGTGGCTCGACACCGAGATCGAGGTTGTTCGGGAGAGCGACGGGCATGATCCGGCCATCCCGCGTTCCCGCTTCTCTGCCACCGCGCCGTCGGAGGCTGCGTTGGCGGCATTGCGGCATCTCGGGAGCGATCGGACGCCCGCAACCGAAGTGATACTTGAACTACCGCCGCAGCGCGCGTTGCGCCGGGAGGTGTACCTGCCGCTGGCTGCCGAGGAAAACCTCAGGGAGGTCCTCGGTTACGCCATGGACCAGGAGACGCCGTTTAAAGCCGGCCAGGTCTACTACGACTTTCGTGTCCTCGAACGAGTTACGGCAGCAAAGCGTTTGCGGGTCGAGCTGGCTGCCATCCCCCGCGTCTCATTGGATGAGATCCTCGGCAAACTTGCGCCGTTCGGCTTGCATCCCGACCGGGTACGAATGCCTGAAGCGAGAGGCAACGGCAATGAGATCAATTTACTGCCGCTCGACCGGCGGCGGGTGAAAACGCCTCTCTGGCAGGGCCTGAATCTCGCCCTCGCGGCCGCGGCCGCCGGTCTACTGGCCGGCGCCGTGACCGTACCCTTGATACAGAAGCAGCGGTCTATTACCGTGATCGAAGGCCGAATCGCCGAAGTTAAGACCAAAGCCCGGGCCGTGGACGATCTGCATCGGCAGCTCGAAGTCTTGGCCAGCGACTCCCGCTTTCTCATCGAGAAAAAGAAGGCAACGCCGGTAACGATCGGGGTTCTCGAGGAGCTTACCCGCGTGCTGCCCGACGACACCTGGCTGTACCAGTTTGAGATCAGCGGGACGGAAATGACGATGCAAGGTGAATCTTCCACGTCCTCAGCGGTTATTGGCCTTATCGAGGCGTCGCCGTTATTCAAGAATGCCTCGTTTCGGTCGCCCGTGACCCAAAACCGCCTAACCGGCGCCGAGCGTTTCAATCTGGCCGCCGAAGTGGTTGCGGAGGCCGGCTCATCGTGATGGAGCGCCTCACCGCGGGTCAACGCCAAGGGGCGGCCGTCGGCCTCCTGTTTCTGCTGCTCGCCGCGTTGTACATGGTCTTGATTCAACCGCTGGTTTCGATCTACGGAGATTACGGAGAGCGAATCGCGGATCTCCAGAATCGATTGGCCGGTTACGAGCGCGTCGCGAACCGTAGCACCGACTTACAGCAACAGTTTGTGCGGCTCAAGGGGCAACTATCCAAGCAACAACGCGGGTATTTGCAGGGCAAAACGCGCGCACTCGCGGCCGCGGAGATGCAACAGCATGTAAAGAAGGTCGTTGAAGCAAACGCTGGACGGCTCAATAGCATTCAGATCATGCCCGACACGACGGAGGACGGGGGCAAAGCCGACGCCAAGCAACCCGTATCGATCAAGGTCCAAATGTTGGGTTCCACCGAGACGGTACAACGCGTGTTTCACACCTTGGAGGCAGGACAGCCGCGCATGTTTGTCGATCAAGTGTATCTGCGCGGCCGGAGCGCTTACCAGTTCCGGCCGGGGAAACCACCGAATGACGAGATGGACATTCGCTTTAGTCTCTCCGGCTTTATGGCGCTTGAGAAGTCATGAAGTGGCTAGGATCCATGAGTGCCGTCACCATGACGCTGGGCGCGCTGTGTACGCTACTGGGTCTGGTGCTCGCCTATGAGTTTGCCGTCCCCTCGGAACCAGTGCAGGTCGACGCGGCATCTACGGACTTGCCTTGGAAGGCGCCCGCCGTCGAAAGCGACTTTACCTTACCTCCGTTGAGTCAATTCCAGGAAGTCATCACCCGCCCCCTATTCTTGAAGACACGCCGTCCGGCACCGAGCGCGAATACCGGCGCCGCGACGCAGTCCGCTTCGGATACCCCTTTGAGCAAGTATGCCGTCTCGGGCGTCGTGATCGCACCCGAGCAACGCTTCGCTTTGATTCGCGGAATTAACGACAACACGCTCCAGCGCGTCGCGGATGGCCAGGAGTTTCATGGTTGGACCGTGAAAGCGATTGAGCATGAAGGTGTGGTATTCACACGGGAGCGCGAACAAGAACGTCTACCGCTGCTTCGCAAAACTTCGGAGAAGTTCAAGGTGGCCGCCCAGCGCGCCGCGCTCCTGGCCGCCCGCAGGCAACCCGCCGTCCCCGCGCCACGGAATCCCGCCGCGCCACCCCAAGCTAGGGATCCCAAATCCGGCCATCCGCCCGAAAAAGGCCCTGCCGATTAACGAACCTTTTATAGAAGTGATCTTATATTTAAAAAATAACACCATGACTATGAATGTTTTTGTATTGAGTTCATTTATAGTAGCGGGAGATTTGTCCGCCGGCCGGCGCCGGCTCCTCACCACACTTCGCGCAACCTGCTAAGCTAAAATGGACTTTAGCTCGCTGTGGGTTCGATGGATCTTAGTAGTCGCCGGCCTTAGCGTTGGTAGTGCCTGTACCGTGTCGCGTCCGCACAAGGTGGAACCGGGCACTCCTGTCCCCGGCGCGCCGTCGCCCCCGGTGATCCAGCCCGCGCCTCCGCCCATCACCGAGTTCATCTCGCTGGAAGACCCCGACGACAAGAAACCCCTTAAGACCGAAGTCGAGATGTATCCCGGGAGCGGTACTTTCGTGAAACCGCAAGGCGGATACAAAGGTCCACCGCCGAGCGACGATAGGGGAGAATACACGCTCAACTTCGAAAACACCGATTTGCAGGAGGTGGTCAAGGCGGTCCTGGGCGATCTCCTCAAGGAGAACTATTTCATCGACCCGAAGGTGGCGGGGACGACCACGATTCAGACGACCCGGCCGCTCAAGCGGCACGAGTTGTTACCGACGCTGGAAAACCTGCTGCGCTTGAACGGCGCCTCGTTGCTGCGAACCGAAGGCATGTACAAGATCCTCCCCTCCGCGCAAGCCGCCCGCGGTTCCCCGCCGTCGTCGGTGACCCGCCTCGCGGCGGCGCGTGGTTATACGATTCGCGTCGTGCCGCTGCGTTATGCCTCCGCCCGCGAGCTCCACAAGTTAATCGAGCCCTTCTTGCCTCAAGACGCGCCGCAAATCGTAGACGCGCAACGCAACCTCTTGATCCTGACCGGGAGCGAGCAGGAAATCCAAGCCGCCGTGGAACTTGTGGAGCTGTTCGACGTGGATTGGCTCAGCGGGATGTCGATGGCGCTGTTCAAGCTTCAGCACGCCGAGGTCAAGACGCTGCACGCCGAGCTGGAAAAGGTCTTCGGAGATAAAGACAGTCCCTTGACCGGTGTTGTCCGGATGGTGCCGGTGGAGCGCCTCAACGCGCTCCTCGTCGTCTCCTCGCGTCCAGGTTATCTCGACCAGGCGCGGAACTGGGTCGAGCGCTTGGATCAGATCGGCGAATCGGTCAGCCCGCGTCTCTATGTTTATCGCGTACAGAACGGCAAGGCGGCCGACCTTGCCGCCGTGCTCGGCGGGATCTTCGGCGCCGAGGCCCAACCCTCTGAACCGGGCGCACCACCACCGGAATTCGCTCCCGGCGAAACCCAAAGCACGCTCGAAAGTGAGGCCGAGGAAGCCGGCGGCCTGAGCAAGGCCGGGCGTTCGAAGTCCAAAGGGCAGGAGCGCGGCGGCGTGTCGGTGGTTGCGACCGAGACCTTGCGCATCATCGCCGACGAGACCAACAACGCACTTGTGATCATGGCCAAGCCGCAGGACTACAAGATGATCGAGTCGGCACTAAAACGCCTGGATGTCATCCCGCTGCAGGTACTGATCGAAGCCACTGTCGTCGACATCACGTTGACGGATAATTTGCAATATGGGGTCGAGTGGCTGTTTAGGAACAG
>JBIMKC010000184.1:0-3944 GCA_043673925.1 Chromatiales bacterium
CCCGCCTCATCTTATCCTCGATCGGTTCGCCATCACGCCGCGTAGCGCACAATTTCCAACTCCGCCGAGGAATCAATGCGGTCTAGCATTTCCTCCACCTTTGCGATGACAGCGTTCTCCAACAGGTAATCCCCGCACTGATCGCATTGGAGCACCGGCAGGTTCTTGAAGATGACGATGCGGTTCGCTTCGAGTTTGAACGGCATGTCGGATGTCGCGGCCTTGATTTCACCGCCGCAGATGTGACACTTCATGACTCTTTCCTCCGCAGAAAGCCGGCCTCCGATTGCGCGGGATCGGGCCGGTACACAGTAATGACTCGTACAGTATCGCTTTCTCTATCGATAGCAAACAAGATGTGAACTGCTTCTCCCCTGTGTTCGGCATACACCAGGCAGCTAGGCAGGGAACGGGAAGTCTTGCCTTGTGGATAGTGCTCAATGAGTCGGTAGCTATCCACGCTTTCGGTCCCCATGTGCCAGGAGACGCGCCGTTGCCGTAACCGCATGTTGACATGGTATGTCCATAAAAACCGATTCCCACGGACACAACGCTGAATAAATGCCAGATCGGATTCATTCGTTTCCACGGGCGTTACCCCCGAACCCAAGATCCTTAAGACTCCGAGCAATGGCATCATCCAGCATCCGTGCCTGCGCGGTCTGCTCGCGCAGTTGCGCCACGAGCCGCCGCATCTTCTCCTCGAACGGCTCACCGTCATCTTCCTGTGCCTCGGCGCCGACGTAGCGGCCGGGGGTGAGCACGTGGCCGTGCTTGCGCACTTCCTCCAGCGACGCGCTCTTGCAGAAGCCGGGGATGTCTTCGTAGGGGCGACCCTCGTAGTCGCCCTTTGCGGCAGGTACAAGGCCTGCCCCTACATCATTGGAACCCCGCCAGGCGTGGTAGGTGTCGGCGATGCGGGCGATGTCCTCGTCTGTCAGCTCGCGGTGCGTGCGGTCCACCATGCGGCCGAGCTTGCGGGCGTCGATGAAGAGCACGTGGCCGCGGCGGTCGCGGAACTTGCTGTTCTTGCGGTCGCGGGCGAGGAACCACAGGCACGCGGGGATCTGGGTCGAGTAGAAGAGCTGGCCGGGCAGCGCGGCCATGCAGTCCACGAGGTCGGCCTCGATGATGTTCTTGCGGATTTCGCCCTCGCCGGACTGGTTGGATGACATCGAGCCGTTAGCCAGGACGAAGCCGGCCACGGCCGCGGGCGCGAGATGATGGACGATGTGCTGTACCCAGGCGAAGTTGGCGTTACCCGCCGGCGGCGCGCCGTACTGCCAGCGCTTGTCGTCGCGTAGGCGCTCGCCGCCCCAGTCGGAGATGTTGAACGGCGGATTGGCAAGTATGAAGTCGGCCTTGAGGTCGGGGTGGCGGTCGTTGTGGAAGGTGTCTCCGTGGGCGATCTGGCCGTCGATGCCGCGGATGGCGAGATTCATCTTGGCCAGGCGCCATGTCGTGTAGTTCGACTCCTGGCCGTAGATCGAGATGTCGGCCTTGGCCTTGCCGCCGTTGCCGTTGCCCTTGGCGTGCGCGCGGATGAACTCGACCGACTGCACGAACATGCCCGAGGAGCCGCAGCAGGGGTCGTACACCCGGCCGCGGTAGGGCTCAATCATCTCGACCAGCAGTTTGACCACGCAGCGCGGCGTGTAGAACTCACCGCCCTTCTTGCCCTCGGCGCTCGCGAACTGTGACAGGAAGTACTCGTAGACCCGGCCGAGCACGTCCTTGGCGCGGCTCGCCTCGTCGCCAACCATAATGTTGCTGATCAGGTCGATGAGCTGGCCGAGCCGCTCCTTATCGAGCGCGGGGCGGGCGTAGTCCTTCGGCAGCACACCCTTGAGCGCCGGGTTATCGCGCTCGATGCCGGCCATCGCGTCGTCCACGAGCCGGCCAATGGTGGGTTGCTTGGCTTGCACCTTGAGATGCGCCCAGCGCGCCTCGGGCGGCACCCAGAAGATGTTCTGGGCGCGGTATTCGTCCGGGTCCTCGGGATCGGCCCCTTGCGCCTTCTCGGCTTCGAGCTTGGCGTGCTGCTCCTCGAAGGCGTCAGAGATGTACTTGAGGAAGATGAGTCCCAGCACGACGTGCTTGTACTCGGCGGCGTCCATGCTGCCTCGCAGGGCGTCGGCCATCTGCCAGAGCTGGGCTTCGTAGCCGATGGTGGCGGCTGTGCTATTCGCAGAGGTTGAGTTTTTCTTCATCTTTGGCACCTGTTACCTCGTATACGATCATGCACGCCGACCCTAAGGCGCCTAACGGGGCGGACTTGAGGGACACTCGCAAACGGAGCGGTACGCTTTAAGTGTGAGAGCCCGCACTGGGGACGTCAATGTAACGCAGTGAGCCGTCCCGTTTGAACGACACGTCTTACGCGGGAAGTTGGCCCCTAGGATTTGGGCACCGGGTAGTGTTAGGCACCCCGCGACAGCAACGTCTAGCGACAAGAATGCAGGCATCAGTCCGTTACCGCGCTTCATTCTTGCTGTCAAGAGGCGAACCGAAAAAGATGAGATATTCCTTCCCGGAGGCGTACAGGACGGTCAGCATGCCCATCGCGCGGGGCAGAACGCCGAAACTATGATGCTTATTGTTCGCGTTGCCCATACGCCGGCCGTTTCACCTTGTCGTAGGTATCCATGAAGACACCTTCCGCCTGGTATTTCTGCCTGACGCTGTCATACAGGGCGCAGTCGAACATCCGGCGGTATTCATCGCGTGTTAGTTCTGTTACAGCGTATAGACACTGGTAACCGCGATGCGCTATTGCAAAGTCCTCCATCCTGCGGACAGCGCGCCGGGAATCGTAGGGCTCGCCGCGTCGGACCGCCCCCGGGGCACCGTAGGCACCGACATCCACGAACATCTCATAGTCGCAGGCTTCTTGGGACGGCTTCAAGAAACCCTGAGGTTGGGTGCGGAACGTCCGGTGCGGACAAAGCCACAGCGGGTAGCACTCGAAGTTAGTGTGGAAAAACTCGATCGCTTCCGCAAGGTGCCTGATCGGCACCAGGATGTCCTGACACACGTGCCGGTCTTCATAATAGGCGCGGATCGACTCGCCCTGGGTCAGCTTAAGAAAGGAAACCTTGGGCGGCATCATCCATCCGAGCAGGGAGCGGAACAGAGCATGGTTACCGAACGGGATGATGAGCTCCCCTTCCCAGAAGATGCTGCGCGTGTGCCGATGGTAGTACTGTCGCAGGGGAATAGACTCCTCGCCGCCGCCCCGCTCCAGGAACGACCCGCAGTGTTTGTAAAACCAGGGTTTGAACCACCAGCCGATGGCATTCACTTTGGCGTGTTCCGGGCCGGCGGCGAAATCGCCGGTCATGATTACGCCAGAGTCGCGTCCGTACAGAATGCCCTCGACAAACTCGGGCGGATCCGGGCGGCAAACCTCCCGGGCGAACACCTCGCAGGCCTCGTTCAAGCTATAAACAGGGTGATAGCGGAGCCGCACCCAGGGTTTGCAAGGGATGATGCGCAGCTCCACCGCGACCAGGATCCCCAGCGCGCCGTACGACCAGGGCAGGGCGCGGAATAAATCCGCATGCACCTCGCGGGTAGCGCGCACGAGTGTGGTATCCCCGATCACCACCTCGCAGGCCTCGACGATATCGGCGAACAGGCCGTACTTGTGGGATGAGCCTTCGATGCCGACTCCCAGGATCAACCCACTGACCGTCAGGTCGTCGAGCTCCGGGACCACCGGCAGGGTCCAGCCCTTGGGAATGAGATAACGGGTGATCTGGCCGATCGTCACTCCGGGTTCGACCCGAATGATGGCCCGTTCCGTATCGATTGTCAGGATATCGTAGAGATCGACCCGGATCGTGTTGTCGGGGCGCTTGTAGCGGGCGACCCGCATCGAGACGTTCATCCAGGATTTGCGCGCCGTGCAGAGCGGCTGCCCGCCGCCGGCTGCTCGCCACTGG
>JBIMKC010000185.1:0-3923 GCA_043673925.1 Chromatiales bacterium
ACCTAATCCGTCTGCGAGAAACGATGCTCCCAGCACGCGGGAAAAAGTGCTCGGCGCGGCGCTTAATGTGCTCGCGAAATGTCCGGATCGGTGTTACGACCAACATGGTCTGGTGAGTGGCGAAAAGATCACTCAGTTGATCGCGGTGCAATCCATGCGCTGGTTCGATACCGCAGAACCCCCGATGCGTAGCGGCGAGATGGCGGAGCTGATCGATAAATGGTTGGAGTAGGCCGGCGCAAGCGATTCCAACCCCCATGAACCCGGGCGATACGATAGGGACGCTCGCGATCACCGATGCGGTCGCGCGCGAATGGGACGTGGTCATCGTCGGCGCGGGGCCGGCCGGTGCGTTCGCCGCGCACGCATTGGCGCGGCACGGGCTACGGGTGTTGCTGGTCGATAAGGCGGCTTTTCCGCGCTACAAAGTGTGCGGCGCCTGCTTGAACCCACGCGCCTTGGCGGTATTGAACGCGGCCGGCCTCGGCGCCTTGGCCGAGCGTTGCGGAGCGGAACCCATCGAGGCGTTCCATGCCGCGATCCCGGGCCGGGATCTGACGCTCGCGGTACCGGGAGGGGTTGCGCTCAGCCGCGAGGCGTTTGACGCGGCGTTGATCCAAGCGGCCATCGGCGCGGGAGCGCAGTTTCTGCCCGGCACGGTCGCATGTTTAGGAGCCGGCAAGAAATCAGGGCCGGCCGCCGAATTGCGGCAGGGCCCTCAATATGGCGCCGTGTCGAGCCGGCTGGTGTTATGCGCCGACGGGCTCGGCAGCCGTTTGATTCGAGCGGCATTGAAAGATGCTCCGCGGATCGCACAGGATGCGCGCGTCGGGGCCGGGGTGATCGTCGCGGCGGCGCCGGCTTTCTATGAGTCCGGAGTGATCTTCATGGCCTGCGGCGCGCGCGGCTACGTCGGGTTGGTGCGCGTGGAGGACGGACGGCTGAATGTGGCGGCGGCCTTCGATCGGGGGTTGGTCCGCACACTGGGCGGGGCGGGGGCCGCGGCGGCGGCGATTCTGAACGAGGTGGGTTGGCCGCCAATTCCCCCACTCGCCGAGGATGCTTGGCGGGGAACGGCGCGCTTGACCGTCCGGCCGCCGTGTCTCGGGGCCGAACGCGTGTTCGTCCTGGGCGACGCCGCGGGTTACGTGGAACCCTTCACCGGCGAGGGCATCGCCTGGGCGTTGGCCTCGGCGGAAGCCGTGGTCCCCCTAGCGCTCCTGGCCGTCCGACGCTGGGATCCCGCTCTGATCGCGGACTGGGAATGTTCCTATCGCCGCGTGATCGGGCGCAGAGTCCTTTGCCACGCCGCCGCCGGGATCCTCAGACGGCCGGGCTTAACACGGGCGGCGTTTTCCATCCTGGCGCAGATCCCCGGGTTGGCGGCGCCGCTGCTGAAGGCATTGAATCATCGGCCTGCGATGCGTGCGAGTCATGTGACGCCTCGGCCTCGACCCCGCGCTTGAGCTATCATGTCGAAAAAACACGATCACTCATAGCAATGTTCGTCACTGGACTCGGCACCGCCGTGCCTCCGCAGCGCTATACGCAGGCCGAATGCTGGGAGGCGTTTAAGTTATCCTCGTTCGCTACCCGGCTCGACCGGCGTGCCTGTGCTCTCATCGAGCAGGTATTGCTCGGCGATAACGGCATCGCAACCCGGTATCTCGCGCCGGAAAACCTGCGCGAAGTGTTCGAGATCGACGCCGACACCCTGCATCGGCGCTTCGGCGATCACGCTCCCCGGCTGGCGATCGCCGCGGCGCGCCAGGCGCTCGAGAACGCCGGCCGGCGCGCCCCCGAGATCGATGCGGTGATCGCAAGCACCTGTACAGGATACCTGTGTCCGGGCCTGACGAGTTATCTGATAGAGGGACTTGGGTTGCGGCAGAACGCCTTGGCGTTCGATCTCGTCGGTCAGGGATGCGGTGCCGCCTTGCCCAATTGGATGATGGCGGAGGCGCTGCTTGCGGCCGGCCGGTGCCGGAATGTGTTGGCCGTCTCGGCCGAAGTGTGCAGTGCGGCGATCTATCTCGACAACGATCCGGGGGTGCTAATAAGCGGTTGCTTGTTCGGTGATGGGGCGGGCGCGGCGGTGCTCTCCGATGGCGCGGCTCCGGGCCGCCGGCGCATCGAATGGAAAACAAGCGCGTCCCTTACCGATCCGGAACGGCGCGATGATCTGCGTTTTGAACAGCGCCAGGGGATGCTACGCAATATCCTGACCCGGCCCGTTCCCAAGCTAGCGGCGGCTTATGCGGAGCGGGTATTGGGGGCGGTACTGGAAAGCTCCGGTATGAGCAAGCAAAATATCAGCACTTGGATCTGGCACGCGGGCGGGCGCGATGTGCTCGCGGCTCTAAAGGAACGATTGGAGCTACCCGAGGAGGCGATCCTCTATAGCCGGGAGGCGTTGAGCGAATTCGGCAACCTGAGCAGCGCCTTCGTGTACTTCGTGCTCAGCGCCGCCCTGAAGCATTCGGCGCCCTGCGGTTGGTGGTGGATGTCCTCGTTTGGCGCCGGGTTTAGCTGTCACGGGGCCTTGTTGGAAGTGACCTAGGGGATCCACATCCCGGAGACTAAATAATGACGACCTTGGAACGCTTACAGGCGTTGCTGGTTAAGCACAACCAAGTTACACACGGTGATCTCGTGCCGGCCGCGTCGCTCGAGGCGCTCGGGCTCGACTCGATGGACACCATCGATCTGCTGTTCAACATCGAAGACGAATTCAACATCACCGTGCCGCGTGACCAGGCGCCCCTGAAGACCCTCCAGGACGTTGTCGATTACATCGATCGCCTGGTTTCAGAGCAGCGCGTTCAGCCCACTGTTGAGGAACGCGGTCTTTGAGAAGGGTGGTCATTACCGGGCTGGGGGTGATCTCACCGCTCGGGAATAGCCCGCACGAGTTCTTCAAAAACCTGCTCGCGGGAAGGTCCGGCATCGGGAGGCTGCAAACGCCGTTCGCCGAAAAGCTGTCGATTCGCATCGGCGCGCAGGTTGATTTTGACGGCGCGCTGTTTTTCCCTCCTGGCCGCTTGAAAATTCTGGATCGCGTCAGTCAGCTCGCCCTGAGCGCGGCGGCACAGGCCGTGACCGATGCGGGGCTGGTCTTCCAAGGCGGCGACGAGCCCCGGTGCGGTGTGTATTTGGGCACGGGCATGGGAGGCGCGGAAACGACCGATGCCGGGTATGCGATTTTGTATCGCGAGGGATCGGAGCGTTTGCAGCCCTTGACGGTGGTGATGACGATGAATAATGCCCCCGCCGCTTGGATCGCTCTCGAATATGGGCTGACGGGTCCCTGTCTCACGTATTCGACCGCTTGCTCCTCGTCCGCCGTGGCGGTGGGGGAAGCCTATCGCCAGATCGCGCTCGGACGCATCGACGCGGCGCTCGCGGGCGGCGCCGAGGCGCCTCTGACCTATGGCACCATGAAGGCCTGGGAAGCCCTGCGCACGCTCGCCTTAGAGGACCCGGAAAATCCCGCGGCGTCTTGCAAGCCGTTCTCGAAGAACCGTACCGGGCTGGTGCTCGGTGAAGGCGCCGCAATCGTCGTTCTCGAGGATCTGGAACGGGCGCGATCCCGCGCTGTGCCGGTCCATGCCGAGCTAGTCGGCTACAGCCAGACGACCGACGTCGCGCACATCACCCGGCCCTCGCTCGCAGGCCAGGCGCACGCGCTACGGTCCGCGTTGGAGGATTCCAAGATGGGGCCGGAAGACATTGATTACATCAATGCCCATGGGACGGCGACGCTTCAAAACGACTCAGTGGAGACCGCCGCGATCAAAGCGGTGTTCGGCCGCCGCGGCTATCAGATCCCGATTAGCTCGACAAAATCCATGCACGGGCATCTCTTAGGCGCGGCGGGGGCCATGGAATTAATTGTCGCGATCATGAGCTTAAAACACCAAGCC
>JBIMKC010000186.1:0-3899 GCA_043673925.1 Chromatiales bacterium
TCCGGCGCGCGCGCCGCTGCTCTCCGGCGCGCCCGGGGACGCCACGGCGGGCCGCACCGATGTGGCTCAGGCTGCCGACAGCGCCCTAGCCCAGGCGCTCGATCTCACCGCCATCGAGGGACTCGTCCCGAAACAGCGCGCCAGCGGGTGGGGCGCGGGGGCCGTCATGCTCCTGGTGCTGTGGCTCGGTCAGATCGCATGGTTCCAAGGCGCCCGCCTGCTCGCGCTGTTCCCCGTGGCGCGCCCGCCGCTTGAGTGGGCTTGCGTTCACTGGCATTGCCAGTTGCCCCGCTACCGTGATCCGGGCCTCATCCGGCTGGTCTCGCGCGATGTGCGCGTCCATCCGCGTGCCGCGGATGCACTGTTGATCAATGCCCTATTCACCAATCATGCGGAGTTCCCCCAGCCCTACCCGGATTTGCAACTCGGTTTATACGATACGGATGGCCAAGTCCTTGCCGCTCGCCGGTTTGCGCCCAAGGAGTACCTCGAAAAGCACGTCGACCCGGCCTTGGAGATGCCGCCTGGGATCCCGGTTCATATCGTCCTGGAAGTGCAAGGTCCCCGGAAAAACCCGGTGAGTTTCGAGTTTAAGTTCCTGTAACGCGCTCCCCTGCCCGGCGGCGCAAAGCCGTTGTCAATGGCTTCAATCAAGACTCGTTTCCCGTTATCATGGGCGCCTAACACTCCGCCGTAAAAATCATCGAGAGGTCACGCGTTGGGCACCGGGGGGGCCGGCGCACACTCTTAAGAACGAAACGCTATAACAACCCCCTGAATTTAGCGAGAGGGGATGGCGAACATGACAATAGGCGAAGTCACCGGCATGACAGGTATATTAGACCGCGAGCTTCCTAGGCAAGCGGTATTCGTCGAGCGCAGAAATCAACCGATTCGTCAGTGCATCACGCACTCCTTGCAAATCTACTTTGCCAATCTCAACGGCCATAACCCGGCCGGGCTCTACGAGCTAGTGCTTACCGAAGTCGAGCGGCCGTTATTCGAGGCGGTGCTTGCGCAAACCGGTGGCAACCTCTCGAAAGCGGCCCAAATCTTGGGCCTGAATCGCAATACCCTGCGTGCCCGCCTCAAGAAACACAGCTTGATCTAGCCACGGTCAGGAAAACGGCCAGCCGATGCGGTCCATACGACGTGCGCTCTTGAGTGTCTCCGATAAGACCGGCCTCGTGGATCTGGGGCGGTTTTTGACCGGGCAGGGTGTGGAACTATTGTCGACGGGAGGTACGGCGCGGCTGCTGGCGGAGCACGCCCTGCAAGCCATCGAGGTCTCGGACTATACCGGCTTTCCCGAAATCATGGGCGGGCGCGTCAAGACCCTGCACCCGAAGGTCTACGGCGGCATCCTCGGCCGTCGAGGTATCGATGAGCCGCTCATGCAGGCCCACGGGATCGGTCCCATCGACCTGGTTGTCGTCAACCTGTATCCGTTCGAAAGCACCGTCGCGAGGGCCGATTGCACCCTCGCCGAGGCGATCGAGAATATCGACGTCGGCGGCCCGGCCCTGGTGCGCGCCGCGGCCAAGAATCACGCCGCGGTCACGGTCATGGTCGACCCGGGCGATTATGCCCCGCTCATCGAAGAGATGCGGACCGCGAACGCCAGCATCAGCGCCGCAACGCGCTACCGCTTGGCCGCCAAGGCATTCGCTTATACCGCGCGCTACGACGCGTTGATTGCCGCTTATCTGGACGCGGAGGACGAAGGTTTCCCGCCCCTGTATTGCCCGCGCTATGCTAAGCGCCAAGAGCTCCGTTACGGGGAAAACCCCCACCAACGCGCCGCCTTCTATACGGAAACCGATCCCCCGCCGAGTAGCGTCGCCGCAGCCAAACAACTGCAAGGTAAAGACCTCTCCTTCAACAATATCGCCGACACGGACGGGGCCTTGGAGTGTGTGTTTTCCTTTTCCGGGCCCGCCTGTGTCATCGTCAAGCACGCGAATCCGTGTGGGGTAGCGCTCGCCGAATCGCCGCGAGCGGCCTACGAGCGCGCTTACGCGACCGATCCTACCTCCGCCTTCGGCGGGATCATCGCTTTCAACCGCATGCTCGACGCGGGCACCGCCGAGGCCATCCTCGCGCGCCAATTCGTCGAGGTGATCGCCGCGCCGGGCGTCGCGCCGGAGGCCCTCCCGGTAGTGCAACGAAAACAAGACGTGCGCGTGCTCACGGTCGCTCAACCGGAGGCACGCGCTCGGAAGGCGTTCGATTACAAGCGCGTGAACGGCGGCCTCTTGGTGCAGGAGCGGGATGAGGCCACGGTAGAATTTACCGGTGTGAAAGTCGTGACCCAGCGTGGCCCGACCGAAGCCGAAATCGCCGATCTGCTGTTTGCCTGGCGAGTGGTAAAGTTCGTCAAATCGAATGCCATCGTTTACGCCAAGGCCGGCCAGACGGTGGGTATCGGCGCCGGCCAGATGAGCCGGGTCTACAGCGCGCGCCTTGGCGTCATGAAAGCCGCCGACGCGGGCCTCGATCTCCGGGCTTCGGTCATGGCCTCGGACGCCTTCTTCCCGTTTCGGGATAGCATTGACGCCGCCGCGGCGGTCGGCGTCACCGCGGTGATCCAGCCCGGCGGTTCCATCCGCGACGCCGAGGTTATCGGCGCCGCCGACGAGCACGGCATGGTCATGGTCTTCACGGGGATCCGGCACTTCCGCCATTCATGAAGTGAAGGTTCTAATCGTCGGCGGGGGAGGGCGCGAGCACGCCCTCGCGTGGAAGGTGACGAGCTCCGCACATGTCGATCGCGTCTACGTGGCGCCGGGGAACGCCGGCACGTCGCGCGAACCCAAGGTTGAAAACGCCGCCATCCCGGCCGACGATCTCCCGGCGCTCCTCGCCTTCGCCCAGAGCGCTCGGATTGACCTCACCTTGGTCGGATCGGAGGCGCCGCTGGTGGCCGGGATCGTGGACCGCTTCGACGAGGCGGGGCTCCGGTGCTTTGGCCCGAGCCGGTCGGCGGCCGTGCTTGAGGGCTCCAAAGTCTATGCGAAGTCCTTTATGGACCGCCACGGCATAGCCACGGCGCCATACGCATCTTTTTCGGATCTCCAAACCGCCAGCGCGTACATTCGAGCCCAGGCGCTCCCGCTGGTCATTAAGGCCAACGGCCTCGCGGCGGGTAAGGGCGTGGTTATCGCTCAATCCGCCGAGGAGGCCGTCCGCGCGGCCAGCGATATGCTCGCGGGCCATGCCTTCGGCAGCGCCGGACAGGAAATCGTCGTCGAGGGGTTCTTGGAAGGCGAGGAGGCGAGTTTTATCGTCGTGAGCGACGGCGTCGATGTCCTTCCGCTCGCGAGCTCGCAGGACCACAAGGCGCGCGATTCCGGGGACCGCGGACCCAATACCGGGGGCATGGGGGCTTATTCGCCTGCCCCCGTGCTCACCCAGGCGGTGAGCGATCGCGTAATGAGCGAAATCCTGCTGCCGACGATTCGCGGGATGGCGCGGGAGGGCCGGCCCTACCGGGGCTTCCTGTATGTCGGTGTCATGGTGGCTCCCGACGGCACACCGCGGGTGCTCGAGTACAATTGCCGCTTAGGCGATCCGGAGGCCGAGGTCATTTTATTCCGATTACGCTCGGATCTCGTCGAGATCATCGAGGCGGGGCTTGCGGGCCGTCTGAAGAAAATCCAGCCATACTGGGATCAACGCGCCGCCCTCGGTGTCGTGCTCGCGGCCGCGGGCTATCCCGGCCCCCCTCGCATGGGCGATGTGATCGCGGGCCTCGATGCCGAACATCGCGCGGACACCAAGGTCTTTCATTCCGGCACCGCGATAAAGGAGGGACGGATCGTTACGGCCGGCGGACGTGTGGTGTGTGTGTGCGCACGAGGCGCGACCGTCAGCGAGGCCCAGTCGCTCGCCTATGCCCG
>JBIMKC010000187.1:0-3815 GCA_043673925.1 Chromatiales bacterium
GCAGCGTCTTTATATCGGACGAGTATGGCCCGTTTCTGTACGAGTTCAATCGCTTCACGGGCAAGCGCCTGCGCGCCATCCCGATACCGAACAAGTACCTGACGGATTTCCCTTCCGCCACGCCGAGTGATGAGCTCACCAATAATCTCAGCGGTCGCCAATCGAACCGCGGCATGGAGGGCCTTGCCATCTCGCCCGATAGCGGCAAGCTCTACGGCATCATGCAAAGCCCGTTGATCCAGGACGGTGGTCTCGACGCCGAGAACAAGCGCGTCGGCACCAACGGCCGTATCGTCGAGGTGGACGTCCTCACCGGCGCCACGCGCGAGTTCCTTTATCCGCTCGACAGCAAGAGCAATGGCGTGAGCGAGATCCTCGCCGTCAACGACCACGAGTTTCTGGTGCTCGAGCGCGACGGCAAGGCGGGCGCGGAGGCGGCATTCAAGAAGATCTTCCGCATCGACATCGCCGCGGCGACCGATATCCGGAGTGTCAAGCAACTGCCGCAGACCGGAATACCAGCGGATGTAACGCCGGTCTTGAAGCAACTGTTCGCCGATCTGCTCGATCCGGCCTTTGGGCTTGCTGGCGCGGACTTCCCGGAAAAGCCCGAGGCCCTGGCTTTTGGCCCGGACCTCGAAGATGGCCGTCATCTGCTGTTGGTGGTGACCGACAACGATTTCATCGCCACCGAGCCCGCGCGCTTCTTTGCCTTTGCCATTGATAACGTTGACTTGCCGGCCTTGGAAACGCAGCGGATCGGTACGTTTTGGAATCCGGGATGCCGGACCAACGACGCGGCGGAATAGTCCAGATCGAGATTCGCGATTATCGCTTCGTGCCCGACCCGGTCAACATTCGCCGGGCCGGCGCGGGAACAGGGCAGCCGCGACCTCCGGGCTGCCCCTGCCGGAGTCCAGGACACAGGGACGTGAACGGAAAACCTTCCATGGCACTGCTACGGAAAGACGCGACAAGGATACGTTGATTCTGCAAGGTTCTTAATGAGACATCACACTAGCCATTGGCGTTATGCGCAAGGTCGAGTTCGCGGGCAGGCCCGCCGCGCATGTGCCTGCCCTTGAACTCCAGGCCGAGCGTCGGCCCGAAACATCCGTATCAAGCAACTCGATCAATTGTTGTCATCGTTGTTCGTCATCGTCGTCGGAGGGACCCCGCATGAGCACGAGTTGCCCGTCTTCTACCGTGACCGTGCCCGGGGACGCCGTTGTTGGAGCATGCGCCTGAACGTCCGTTAACCACGTGCCGTTGCCAAACAGCCGCGTGGCGTCTAGAACCCCCGAGGTCTCCCACACACCGGCAAGGACGGCGATACCGTCGCGTCCCGGTGGATTGAGCGACGCGACGCGGGCCGCGCTGGCCACATTGATTTTAGCATCATCACTGATCTCGAAGCGCCAAACCGAGCCATCGCGGCCTTTTGCGGTCATCACCGGGCGGCTCTCGCTGGTACCGTCCTCATTGATCATCAGAAAGTCCCGGCTGGTATCGATATTGTCCGGGCTGATCGCGATGTCGCCGCCGGCGTTAATCACCTGGTCCGCGTTGTAGACGACGGTGAGCTTCGACGGTTGGGTCGCGGGGTTACCCCGGCTCAGCTCAAGATGATACAGCCGCCCGAGCTTGTTGGCCGGGGCGCTGGCGCCCGGTGCCGTGAAGGGGCTGCCGGTTGTGACGAAGTAATAATCAGCACGCAAGCGTTTGTTAAAGGTGCCGTCTTCGGTGCGAATCAAGCCAAAGGCACCCACCGCATCCGCCGCCGCTTCCAGTTCTACATCGGTAAGGGTCTCGGCATTTGGGATTTCGACCCAGCGTCCTTCGATAGTGCCGCTTTGGAACTCAACCTCAGAACTCATCCCCGGGGTATTGGAAACAAAAACGTACAGCTTGCCGTTATCCAAACCGTTGCGGCGCAGTATCGTCGAACCCGGGCTGCGTACCCTGGTCCCGACATACAGCCAGAGTTGGGAGTCCGGGGTCGACGGACCGTCCTCCATGCCGATGATCACCGTCTTATCGTTAGGCGTGCGCATGGGTACCGTGTTCTCCCACGCGAAACGCCCCAATTTCGGCAGGGCATAAGCGGCATTGTCGATCACGGCGACTGCGAGGCCGCCCTTCCCGTCAAAGGTCGCGGCACCCGTTGCTTCCTCATTGGGGAAATAGATATGGGTGGAGAAGCCTTCCCTGGGGCCGGCGAGAGTACCCGAACACAAGCGCCCGAAGCCCGGTGTCGAGTTGCCGGTCTCGGCGGCAGGGCCGATCAGCGTGTTCTCCAGGTAAACCGTGTCGTAGGCACGTTCACCCGAGAGCACCGAGCCGTCGGATGCGAGGATGTACTTCGACACGATGGCACCGCGATTCACCTCGACGCCGGGGACGGTCTCGCTCTCAACCGTGTTGACCAGCTCGTGGTTCATATAGAGCGTGATCGTGCCATCGGAATTTCGATGGGCACCCAAGCCATCGGGGATCCCCACCATCTGGTATTGGCGTGAGGGATTGCTGGTTTCCGGGACCCGATCGCCGGCGCTGAGCAGCGCCTTGATCGAATATCTAGGATCTACCGGAACGACATAGGGCTTGACCGCGGTGACGAAGCCTTGCTCCGCCATCGCCGCGGGTAGCGCGGCAACCGCTGCAATAAGACCGCTGCAGGCTACAGTAAGTCCAAGGAGCCCCGCCACGGCGGTTCGCCCGAACGTGCCTCCGCTCAAGATTTTCATTGCCGTAATCTCCCATTTGATAGTGAATTGACTCTTGACGATATCCGTGGATCCAATCCACAGCCAACCGATAGGTTGACTATCAGCATGCTAAGAAACAGGCATTACGGTTTGTTGAAGATTCGGAGATCGTTTGGTTACCTCGGGAAGCTTTGGATGGATGATTTCGGGGTCACCCGGCCCCTGGTCAATAGACAACGTTTCTCCAAGCACGATTTTTTAGATCGTTTTTTAAAGTGCCCGTCTTTATCAACAGCTCGATACGCATTCCCTGTTTTCTATCATAGTTGTGTCGGCCCTAAAAGGATCCGCACCAGTCACCCATCAGGATCAAGGCGTTGGTAGGATGCTCCGTGAGGAGAATTCGACCTGCCGCTGGAAGGGCGGCAAACGTATTGTGGCCGCTAATCTATGCTCTCGGTTATTCCACAAGGGTTTGCAATCGGGCGAGGACATCATCGATCACGTAATCCGGCGCGTCCTCTACGAACCTTGCCGCGCGTGCGGCATAGTCGATCGTTCTCGGCTGGTTGCACATCACAACGCCTTGCGTTTCCGTGCCTGTGTTCATCAATGACACGGCGAACCCGGCAAATCGCGGGCCGCCCTGCGTGACCGGACAAACAAGTACCAGTCCGGACCGGTTAAATTCTTTGTCGGACACCACCAGAACCGGCCTCAATCCTTGCTGTTCCTTGCCCGCGACGGGGCTCAGATTGACGTGCCAAATCTCGCCCCGGCCGGGTATGCGCATCAGGGTTCCTCTGCGCCGACATCGGGTGTGTCAAGCCATTCTCTTTCTTCCGTGCTGATAGGCTGCGACAGGTCGCACCGCGCCATCAGTTCGGCGAGGGTATAGCGTGGTTTTTTCTTGGGCTCAACTACCAGTTTTCCGTCCTGGACATCGATATTCACTTGCGAACCGGATTGCAAATGCACCAAATCCAGTATGCGCTTAGGGATGGCCATGACAACCGAACCGCCCACACTGCGAAGAGTTGCAATCGGCATGATGACACCTCTCGATTTCTTACATTACACTAAAGTATAACTTTATGGGCAGGGTTT
>JBIMKC010000188.1:0-3798 GCA_043673925.1 Chromatiales bacterium
CGCGCTTGGACAGCAGTGGGACCACCTATGCGTTGACCAACCACTTGAGCGCCATCAGCGCACAGTGGAAGGATGGGCCCGGCGTGGGCAAGCTTATCGATTGGCCTGGTCCCACGATGGTAGCGCGAGGTAATGAGGGCGTTGCCCAGCGAATCGAGCTCAGCGAGGGATCGATCGGTTATGTGGAATACGGTTTCGCCAAGCGTCTGGGCCTACATGTGGCTTGGCTTGAAAACAAGGCGGGCCAATTTATCAAACCGGAACTGCAGAGCGGCCGAGTCGCTTTGACCGCAAACCCGGGGGAGATGCCCCACGCTAACCAATTATTTCTCCCGGATCCGGACGGTGAGGCCTCTTATCCCATCGTGAGTTTCAGTTGGTTGCTACTGTACGAACAATATCCCGACTCGGAAAAAGCGAAAGCTCTAAAGGATGTCGTAGCCTGGGGACTGACCGAAGGCCAGAAATACGCTGAGGAGCTAGGCTATATCCCGCTTCCGCAGAACGTGGTGTCTCGGGCATTGGAAGTCGTGAATCGCAGTTGAGCAACGGCGGGTATGGTCCCGGCGCTGCTCGCAGGACTGCCATCGGTGGTTTCGCTTTCTTCGCGCGACAAGTCACCACCTTTAACGGATCCACGCCCAGCGTTACCCAAGAGAGATGGCCGAATGCCGATTGAATCTTGAGGCTATCGAATCCTCCTTGCGCGCGGTTCAGAACGAGTTTCCCCGGATCAATGAACGCTTGAGCTCGAGTCGGGATACCCTGAGCGATGAAGTGGTGAAGAACATGATGTCGGGTTATGCCTTCGTCGACGCCACCATCGCCAATCGAACCAATCTATTCGCCATGGGTTACTCGACATACTTGTTGGAGCTCAACAATATCGTGCTCTATGGCTCTAAAGGCGAGCAGCAGAAGCTGTTTTCTGAACAAATTCGGGCGAGCGAGGAGCGATTCTATGAGCAAAACGGAGGCGGGATCGGAGACATCCTGGAGTGGTACGAGCTGCACAAAAATGAATCGGTGTGGCGACGGGCGGCGGGCGTATACATCCGCATCCTAAGCCAGCCGCAGTTGTATATTGAAGGCAACCATCGCACGGGTGCGCTCGTCATGAGCTATCTCTTGACACGGGAGGGAGAACCTCCTTTCGTCCTCACGGTCGACAACGCTAAAGAGTATTTCGATCCCTCGACGCTCATTCGGAAAACAAAAAAACGGAGCATTGAAATGCTCGTACGGCTACCGAAGCTAAAAAAACATTTTGCCCGTTTTCTTCAGGAACAGACTCACCTGCCGCATCTCTTGTCGCTTCCGGAAATCAGTGAACGGGTAATAGCCCGAGGACTAGGGACGTATGTAATAAAATAGGAAGCTATATGGGTAACTGCACAGGCAGTTATCTACATATTAACGTACGCATGGATCGGCAGTACAGAAGGACAGCGATATTTATAAAGCGCTGAACGGTCTGGCGCGCCAAGTCGGTATTCTGGGCATCTTTTCCGACTGGCCTGCAACCGTCACTTACTACGCTAACTGCATGGTCTTGAAATAGCCCCCTTTGGGGGCAGCGCCTACCTCCGGGCTGCCTCCCTTTTCTTTTCATGCACAGCGGTTCCAGTCGAAAACAACGTTCGCCGAGGTCAGCTGCGCTTATGCGAGTGAAGCCTCTTTTAGCAAGGCGTTCAATCGTCGCCACGGTTTCCCGCCGAGCCTGTTGCGACGCGCGAACGCAACACGATAGTCGTGCCTGACGCTTAACGATGTAACAGTCGTGCAAGCACCAAGGTAGTCAAACGAACCGCATTGGTCACGCAAGCCTGGGAAGGCCTCGATACACTCGACAACGGTGTCGTCATCGGCGGCGATGAGCAACGCTCGGGTGATTCGGTGGCCGACGTGGACGAGGGCGGGGCAGTCTATCGTTTTGTGCCGACCACTTTTTACAACTGCGGCAGCCTGACTCCGGTGCGTCCGGGCCAGTTGTGCACGAATCTGGTCACGGACCTCGCTCAGTCGCCCTTGGTCGCCGGCGCCAACTTTGCGCTGGCCACGGTTTGTACCGGCAATACTAATCTCGGTCAGGGTTGTGAGTACGGTGACGAGGGCCGTTGGGTCGAAATCACGACCGCGGCCGACGCACGCAATGAGGCGGCGGCCCAAGGGGCGACCGGCTATTGCCGGCCGGAGGACCTGCACATCGACCGCGACTCCCCCATGTTCACCGGCGGCGACGGCATCAAGTGGTGCTGGACCAACACCTGCGGCGGCGCGCGCGGTGAAGCACTGTGTGCGACGGAAAGCAGTGCCGACGTAAGCGCCAACCAACTGGTGGAAATCGACGTCGATGGCACAGACGACACCATCGACAACCGAAACTTCCTTACCAAAGTGGCGGGAAGCAATTCGTCTGCTGATCGCGCCCGGGTCAATGTCACGCGCTTCGTCGAGAACGACGTGCGCATGCGCAGCCACGACAACCTTGATTTTCAGCCCGGCACGGGAAACGTGTACGTCATCGAGGACGACACCTTCGGTGAAATCTGGGCGTGTCTGCCGGATGGCACGGATCGCGACCTGAGAAGCGACGGTTGCGTGTCGATGCTGACGATCAACGATCCCAGCGCCGAGCCGACCGGTTTCATCTTCGATGGCACCGGCAAGGTCGCTTTCTACAACATGCAGCACGGTCAGCAGCCGGCGGCCCTGCTCGACACCACGTCGAACCCTATCGACGGCACCACCGGCGATCTGATCAAGATCACCGGCTGGAAGAAAGTCCGGAAACACCACTCGCACGACGATTAAGAATCAACGACAGTCAGATTCACGGCTGGGGCGCCCGCGGTTCATCGCGGGCGCCTGCGGGTCTGCGCGATAAAGTCGGGGTAGGATCCGCTTGGCCGAGAAGGATCTCCGATTCAGGCAAGCCTATTGGCGGCCGCGGTCGTTTCGAGCCACGCGCGTCGGCTCATCATGGGAGGCCGCTTCCCGCAGCGGGGAGCTGGGTCCGCAAGCGAGCCCTCCCGGACTTCAGCCGACGGAGAAGGTCGGGGGGTAGGTCGTCGCCGAGAAGCGTGTCGATGCGCTCGAGGCTCCGCCTCGGCCCGAGGTCTCCAGGGAACAGGTTGAAGAGAAGGTCGGCGCCTGCCCAGGCCCAGCGTCCGCGGCCCGAGAGGTCGCGCCAGCACCGAAGCTCGACCAGCACCGATGCGCGGCAGGCATCGGTGAACATGGCGGTGGTCGCGTTGCCGACGCTGTAGAGGACGAGGGTCTCGCGATCTTCCCCTTCGATCACCTCGGCGGGCTGCACGACGTGGGAGTGCGACCCGCAGACAACGTCGACCCCAAGCGCGTGGAGCTCGACGGCGATGGTGCGCTGCTGAGCCGTCGGTAGGCACTCGAACTCATGACCCCAGTGGACGAGCGCGAACACGAGGTCTACGTGCCTCTCCTGCAGTGCGTGCACGCAGCGCCGCACCGAGGTGAGGGACGGTACGCCTTCGTTCGCGAGCAGATCCGGCTCCACCTCGACCTGCATCGACGAGCCGATGTCGGCGCCAGGCGCGTTGAGGCCCCAGGTGACGGCGAGCACCCCAATGCGAAGGCCGTGTTGCTCCCGCACGGCGACGGAGGCCCGAGTGTCCACCGATCGAAGGCCGCAGTGAAGAATGCCCTGACGTTCGAGCTCGGCCATTGTCTCGACGGCTCCCTGTGCACCCCAATCCCAGGAGTGGTTGTTCGCCAGCCCGAGGAGGAGCTGCGGCCAAGGGACACCAGCGCCGGCCCAGG
>JBIMKC010000189.1:0-3704 GCA_043673925.1 Chromatiales bacterium
CACAGGGGTCGATGTAGATATAGGATCTGACGGGAAATGCCTGCGACGACGCCACAGTGCGTCGTCGGCAGACTGCTAACCACCTGGGCGGATCAGGTAAATTTTCATGGGGAGCACGTCTGCTCCCGTGCCAATTCATGGGCGATTGCCATGCGTATGACTGACATTGGAATAACAATCCTTGCGATGGCGGCTCTTCTGGCGTCATGTCGGAATCAACAACAAGCCGCCGTAGAACCGACAACCACTGTGTCCAGCAATCGATCGACCGAACAAACGGCGGGGCCTGAAGCATTGAACAGCTCCACGGACGGATGGGTCGGTCGATGGCCTGGAGTTGAAGGAACCTATCTTGATCTCTCCAGGAACGGCGACAAATACGTGGTCGAAATCGCCAATCTCGGTGGACCAAAAACCTATCAGGGAATTTCCGCTGGCGACCACATCGAATTCAGGCGTGGCGGGAAGACGGAATCAATCCGTGCAACCGATGGAAAGGGGACCGGGATGAAGTGGCTCCTAGACAAAACCAATTGCCTGGTCGTCACAGTTGGGAGTGAAGGTTTTTGCCGGAATTGATCCGGGCGATGATCGCCTCCTCAACAACTGGGGTGCCATCTATCCGGTTTCGCGCCGGTAACGTAACTAAAGACTCCTCGGGTTTCCATGACCAGGTGAGGCAGTGACGCGCACGAAGCGCCATGGTAACCGTGCAGGCCACACAGGATCGCATTGGATATTCATCGGGGCGATTCGCCGTACATCATCGCTGCATTCGCTCCTCACTCGGCTGCAGCAATTAGGGCAGGCGTGTGAGCCTCATGATTTCACTCCCGCCCTCGTCGAGAAGCTTCAGGAGAGTTCCCTCAAGTCGAAACGACCTCGCGGCCTCGAGCGCGGCAAGGAACTTCTGCTCCTGATCCATGAGGGCCGGGGCGCAGGCCATGCGGGTAGCGGCCAGTGGGCCGATCGTAACCGTGGTGCCTTCGACCTTCGCCGGTCCACGGAACCTGTTGCAGGCGCCCGAGCCGGTAGCGCTTCCCTCTGGAGCGAAGCTGATGGTGGACTGGGCGTTGTCGATGACACCGCCTCCGCGGATGTCCTCGGCGAGCCATGTGCCGCCGATCAAGGTCTGGCTCGATCCTTCGGGCTGCCGGGCGGCATCGGGCGAACAGCCTCTTGCCACTTCGCCGAGTCGGGCGATGCTCGCATTGGATGCAGCCACGATGCGAACGGCCTTCAAGTCTGCCGGAAAATCTAGCCAGGAATGGCGCACCGTGATGGGCGTAAGTACCTGGAGCACTGAATCGGTGGGCGCGTCCCCAACCAGGTTCAGATCATAGATCCCGTCAGGAGGTGTGGTAGTGGTGGCGGGCTCCAACCTGACATTCGTGTATCCCGGAGTCTGGGCCGTTGCCTCCACACATATCGTGAGAGGGCCAGGCTTTCCAGGCCGATTGATCGCGACCGAATCCACCTGGTAGATCTTCGGTGGCGACGCTGCAGCAGGTTCGTTCTCGCTCGCCATTTCTTCGCTCGGCACTTCTTTCGTGCATCCCGACATAACGGCCAGCGACGCCAAAGCCATTGCAAAAAGCAACCTTCTCATGTGGAGTCCCTCAGCCTGCAGGCGTTGCTACGCCCTCATTAGTGCACAAGTGACAAGCCGAAGCAAAAGGCTTTGCTTGCGTGTCGGGTTGATCGCGCAAAGGCCGTCGTACGCGCGAGCACCGTCACCGTCTGCGTCGCGCTCCGTGGATCATGCCATTTTTATCTCGGATCGGCCTACCCCGGGCCGTCGTCCGTGATCCGCGCGGGTCGCTCGTACGGCGAGGGCGCCGGGTCACGGGGCACCGGCACTGCAAGACGCCTCCTCGGCATGCAGGCGCAGAATCCGCCAGACCTCTCTCACCGTATGCGGATTGGCCTGACATGAGTGATTCGAGTGGACCACCAGCTCAGACTCGACGCCCTCGATATTTGCGCTCTTGTACTCGACGACGCCGTCGTTGCCGTCCTCGATCGGACCGTCGGTTTCCACCGGGATGATCGAGTGCGCCTTGATGCCGGGATCGATCGGGATGGTCGAGATCGTTTCGATGAACGGGTTGTTCGGCGACATGTTGTCGATGCTGGTCGGGATGCGTTCGAGCGTGAGGTACGAGTCGCTCGCGTCGTTCACCCGAACCAGCTCGGCGCTGAGCTCGAGGACGTCCCCCGGCAGCGTGATGAGCCGTTCCGCCAGGCGGAGAATGATCTGCGGCCCGGCGAGGTAGCTGCCGCGGTGCGGCGTGGCGACGAAGATGACGCGCTTGACGAAGGGGAGGGGCTCGATGAACAGCGCTTCGCGCACGATACTGCGCGTCGCGTCGGAGAGATTCACCTCATCGAACGGCTTGGAGCTGATGTTCGCCCAGAACTTGTCGCCGGAATCGATGGCGGTCATCTTCGTCAACAACCCTCCCTGGCTGTGCCCGATGACGACTATGTCTCGCAGACACTTGTCGGTTCCGCTCGGGTCGAGGTTCTTCACCGCGTCCTGCAGCGATCGGCGCAGGATCATCGCCGAATAGGCGATGGGGTTGCCGGAGTCATAGGTGAAGAACCAGACCTCGAAGCGCTTGCTGATCTCCGTGTCGGAGTCGAGGTCGTTGACCATGTCGGCCCAGCGCGCCGGGCTCGAGCCGGTGCCGTGGACGAAGACGATGGGGATCCGTCCGGGCCGATGCGGTGACCCCGCGTACAGCCGGCTGTCGCGCGAGACGTTCAGCATCTTGCCGAGCAGGCCTTGCAGCTCCAGCTCCCAGAAGTGCGATTCCGCCAGCGCCGTTGCCAGCGCCGCGCTGGGTTCCGATTCGAGCGGCACCACCTGTCCGCCCAGGGTCACGGTGTCGGTCTCGATTTCGGTGTACAGATCGAGCGTTGCGTTCAGCTCGGAGCCCCGCAGCAGCGGCGGTTCGAAGCGCAGGACGGCGGTTCCCGGCACGCGCACGTCGGGCGCGATGAAGTCGGCGAGCGGTTGACTCGGATCGATCGGTTCGGTGCGCGCCGCCAGCGGCGCGCCGACGCCGCCGCGGCGGTAGCGGTTCTGCAGTCCGCGTACGGCGAGCTCGGCCGAAGGTATGAGATCGACCAGCTTGCGCTTGCCCCAGATCAGCTCGGCGGGATCGAAGGCTACGGTCAACGTGCCGAACGGCAGCGGGAAGTGCCCGCCGCGCAGTTCGACGTGATCGCCGTCCTCCGATGCGAAGGCACGGGCGATGGCCATGTTGTAGATGTCGCAGGCGACGCGTACGCGCGGATCGATGCGGTCGACCTGATCCTCTTCGCGTTCGGGGAAAAGGAACGCGTAGGCGTAGGCGGCGGCGGCGAAATAGTAGGCACGCTGCTCGGTCGCTTCGGCATGGTAGTAGGACAGTTCGGCCAGGGCGTAGGCCTCGCCCGGATCGAGCTCGCCGGTTGCTACCTCGTCGTGCAGCGCGCGCATCGCTGCCTCCGGGTCGTCGTCGAATCTCTCGGTGAGATCGTGGCGCCGCAGAGCGATCTGCGTCGGGCCGCTGAGTTCGCCGCTCGACACGACACTACTGGTCAGAGAGCGGTTGACGTGTTGGGCATCCATCCGCGTCACGCCGACGGGGGCGGCGCAGGCGGAGAGGATGGTGCAGACGAGCAGCAGCGCGGCGACGGTAACCCCCCTGTGGTCC
>JBIMKC010000190.1:0-3698 GCA_043673925.1 Chromatiales bacterium
ACGGGCGTAAGCCACTCGGGGTGTTCCGTCCGGCGGCCATGCACCTGATCGAAAAACAGGGTTTGCAAACGCGCCGTCACGGGCCCGCGTTGGCCGGCGCCGATGCGCCGTCCGTCAAGCTCCCGGATCGGCGTAACCTCGGCGGCGGTGCCGGTAAAGAAGGCTTCGTCCGCGATATAGACCTCATCGCGCGTGATGCGCTTCTCCTGCACACGGATCCCAAGCTCCCCGGCGAGCGTGATGATGCTGGCGCGCGTGATTCCCTCCAACGCGGAAGTCAAATCGGGCGTGTACAGGATCCCGTCACGCACGATGAAGATATTCTCACCGCTGCCTTCCGTCACAAAGCCCTCGACATCCAACAACAAGGCCTCGTCGTATCCGGCCTGCAAGGCCTCTTGCAGTGCCAGCATGGAATTCATGTAATTACCGTTGGCCTTGGCCTTACACATCGTGATATTGACGTGATGGCGGGTAAAGGACGAGGTCTTGATGCGGATCCCTTGCTCCTGACCCGCGGCGCCGAGATAAGGCCCCCAATGCCAGGCCGCCACCATAATATGAGTTTTAAGATTATCCGCACGTAAGCCCATCCCCTCCGCGCCGTAAAAACACAAGGGCCGGAGGTAGGCGCTCTCAAGGCTGTTAGCGCGCACGACTTCCCGGCACACATGGGTCAATGCCGATCGCTCGTAGGGCATCGGCATCCCGAGGATGTGCGCCGAACGAAACAAGCGTTCGATGTGCTCGCCCAGCCGGTAGATGGCTGTCCCCCGCTCGGTCTTATAGGCGCGTATGCCTTCAAATACACCCATGCCGTAATGCAAGGTGTGGGTGAGCACGTGCACCTTGGCCTCGCGCCAAGGCAACATCTCCCCGTCCATCCAGATGAGGCCGTCGCGATCAGCCATTGTCATTTTTGTCTTCTCCCCGCATCGTCATGCCCCGACCACCCGTCGCCACGCCTCACCGACCCTGGCACGCTGGGCGCTGAATTCCGCATTGTCGGCCAAGGCCGGCCGCTCCTGCAACGCCAAGGCGTGAAGCTTGGCGCGGTAAGCGAAATAAGCCTCTTGCAAAGCCCGGCAGTCCTCGTCCGATAACAGCCGCAGGCGCGATAAGAGTTCCAGCAAATGGCGATTGTCGGTGAAATCCACAAGCTCCGCGTGCTGAGCGGACCAGCGTAAGACCGAATATTGCACCATAAATTCGATGTCGGTGACACCACCCTGCCCGTGCTTGATATCGAAGACCCCGGGCGCATCACGGGACAGCTCCCGGCGCATCCGCTCGCGCATCTCCCGCACATCGTGCCGGAGCCGGTCCTCATCGCGAGGCCGGCCGAGGATGGCGCGCCGTAGGTGTGCAAATTCGCGTACGGTATTCGGATCTCCCGCGATTGGGCGGGCCCGTATGAGCGCTTGATGCTCCCAGGTCCACGCATGCGCTTGTTCGTACTCCCGATACGCATCGAGGCTGCTGACCAATAATCCGGCGGACCCGCTGGGCCGCAACCGGATGTCAACCTCATATGCCTTTCCGGCAGCCGTGGCTGTGGTTACCATGTGAATGATCCTCTGCCCCAGGCGGGTGAAGAATTCTTGGTGATGCACCGCCTCGCCGGTCTGCTGCTCATCGCCGCGGCTATCGTGTAAGAAGACCAGATCCAGGTCCGACCCGTAACCGAGCTCGATGCCGCCGAGCTTACCGTAGGCGATGATCGCAAAACCGGCGATGCGCCGCGGCGCGCCGTCTCCACACATCGGTTCACCATAGCGTTGCGCCACGGCGTCGCGCGCGATTTCCAAGGCCGCCTGCAACACGGTTTCGGCGATCCCGGTTAGGTGATCACTGACCTTGCGCACGGGCAGCACTCCGGCAACGTCGGCCGCCGCGACGCGCAGTACCTGCGCATGCTTGAAATGCCGCAGAACCTCCATGGTTTGCTCGAGGTCCCCGCGCGCGAACTGCGCTAACCGCTCGGCGAGATCCCGCTTCAACTCGCTCACCCGCGGCGGTGCATAGAGTGTGCGCGGATCGATGAGCTCATCGAGCAGTAGCGGTTGGCGGGCGATACGATTCGCGATCCAGGGGCTGGCCGCGCACAGGCGAACCAGATGCTCGAGCGCGCCGGGATGCTCGTCGAGCAGAACCAGATAGACGCTGCGTTGCGCGATCGCCTCGACGATAGACAATAGGCGTTCAGTCACCGTCGGCTGCTCGGCCACCTGCGCTATGGCCTCAAGCAGCTTCGGCAGGACCCGGTCCAGCCGCCCTTGATCGGTATTGCTGAGCCGCCTCACGCCCCCGCTTTTACTCAACCTCTCGATGCTTGCGAGTATCGAGGGCGGGTCGCTGAACCCCGTGCCTTCCAACCAGCGTGATAGAGCTGCGCTGTCGGCCATCCCCTGCCACGGCGCCAGCATGAGCGGCGGGCCGTTGGCGGCGGAATCGCGCGGCCCAACCAAGAGCGCATTGAAATGCGTTTGAACACGCTTCCGGTGCCGTGCGAGCGCCGCATGAAAGCTCCGCCAATCGCTAAACCCCATACCCAAGGCCACGCGCTGTCGGGTTATCTCCGCTCTCGGCAAGACCTGAGTCTGCTGGTCCTCGACCTGCTGCAATCGATGTTCCGTCTGGCGCAAAAAGCGGTAAGCTTCGGTCAACTCGGCGACGGCGGGCGCGGGCAGATAGTTCAGGTTCCCGAGGGACTCGAGAACGGCCAGAATGCGGCGGTCGCGCAGCGCCGGCCGGCGTCCGCCGCGGATTAATTGAAAGGTCTGCCCGATGAACTCGATCTCGCGGATCCCGCCGCGCCCGAGTTTAATATTGTCCGCAAGCCCCTTGCGCTTCACCTCGCTATCGATTAATCGTTTCATGTCGCGTAAGGCCTCGATCGCGCCGAAATCGAGATAGCGACGATAGACAAACGGTTTCAGCCGCTCCAGCAGACTCTCGCCGGCCGGCTTATCCCCCGCGGCGATGCGGGCTTTGATCATAGCGTAACGCTCCCAATCGCGCGCATGAGTCACGTAGTACGCCTCCATGGCGTCAAAGTTCAACACCAGCGGCCCGCTGTCGCCGAACGGTCGCAGGCGCATGTCCGCGCGGAACACGAATCCATCCTCGGTAACTTCCGACAACACCTTGATCAAGGCTTGGCCCAGGCGGCTGAAAAATTCCTGGTTGGATATCGAGCGTGCTCCGCCATGCGACTCCCCGGCGCGCGGATAAGCAAGGATGAGATCGATGTCCGAGGAAAAATTGAGCTCATGGGCGCCGAGCTTGCCCATCGCGATCACGACCAGGGACTGGGCCGTCCCATCGGTATCCCGCGGGACGCCAAAGGTTTCCACTTGCCTTCGGTAAAGCCAGTCGAGCGCGCCGTCGAGCGCGGCATCGGCAAAGCGCGAGAGATCTCCCATCGTTTCATCGAGATCGGCGGCTGCGGTGATATCACGCCAGGTGATGCGCACGAATTCGCGGTAACGCGCCTGGCGAAGAGCGCGTATGAGCACCGCCTGGTCCGGCGCGCCGGCGACAGCACGCTTGATCCGTTCGGGATATTCTTGTTCGCCGAAACCGCGGTCGAGATCGCCGCTCTCAAGAAGCTGCGTGAGGTGTCTTGGATCCTTCGCGAAATAGTGCGCGACGAACGGACTGCACGCGCACACTCGGATGATGTTGTGCCGGCGTGC
>JBIMKC010000191.1:0-3668 GCA_043673925.1 Chromatiales bacterium
ATGCATTGCACCTTGCCGCGCAGTCCCTCACGCTCGGCGAGTGACGCCATCACTTGTAGGCTGTCGCCGAGGATCATGCGGTTCGACCAGTTCTGGTCGTGCTGGTAGAACTCGGTCTTGTCGACGCCCATGGGGATGCCGTTGAAGTCGCCAAAGAGGTCGATCTGCGCGCCGACTTCTTGCGCGCGCTGCTCGCGAGTCTGCTTGAGCAGGTCGTCGATGAGCACCTTGGGGTGTACCTTCTCCTGAATGTAGAGCGGCGGGGCGTGGACGACGAGGTCGCTCCAGTCCTGCTCGTCCTTGCCGCGCCAGACCAGCTGCGGATCGAGGTCGCGGTTGCGCCGCTCTTTTGCATCGTCGAGCCCGGCTGCGCCGCGCTCGTAGGCGACGCGTACGGGGCTTTGCTCGTGCTTCTGCATCACCGACTGGTATTCGGCGGTCGGGATGTTTTTACGCGTGGCCTCGTCGTGCTTGAGCGACTCGACTGTTTTAATGGTGGTTGGCTTTTTAGCCATGGCTATGCCTTCTGTTTCGCATGTCTAGCTCAGCTTCTTCCGAATCCATGCCGGGCGCCGGCGGCAATCGAGGACCGCATAAACAAGTGCTGTCTCGTTCTCAACCCGGTAGTAAACAGCGAAGGGGAATCGCTTTGATAACAGGCGATGGTATCTCCCGAAGTGTATGGCATGGACGCCGGCGCTGATGATCAGGGAATCGATATCGGAATAAAGCGAGTCAAGGAAATAGGCGCCAACCCCCTCGGCCTGACTTTCATAGAACCGGTAACCGTCGATCAAGTCCTGACTGGCCGAGGCGAGTATATTGATTTTCATGAAATCTTGTTTTGGATATTCCTCTTGGCGGCGTCCCAATCTTCGAATTCATCGTCCCCGCGCTTATGCATCGCATCCCGTTCCGCCAACACTTCTTCATGCCAGGACGGGGAAGACACCCCGCCCGCCTTACTGCACAAGTCGTCCCAAAGCGATTCCATCGCCTGAATCTTCTCTTCCACGGACATTTCGTCCAAAGGTAGCGTATTGGCCATGATGCCTCCTGATGTGTGTCGCTGCTATTTGAGATTACTCCGGGCCGAGCCGACCGGTATACGTTTCGATCATCTTACTGAACTCGGCTTCGACTTTCGCTTCGAAGTCGGCCTCGATCTGATAGACCTCGGTAAACTCGCCAAAAGCCCAGCGGCCATGTGTCCCGAGATGATTGACGCCAGGCACCCAGTAAGTCTCCATGGTGGCTTTCTTTTCCTTGGCGTCCTCGCGCCGGTAACCCTTAATCTCCACGATGAGATGCAGGAGATCATTGGCGCCGTGCCCGTCGTCCACCAATACGATGAAGTCGGGTAGATACTTGCGCGTCTCCGAGCCGTAGCGGTAAGGTACTTCAAGACCGAGGTTGTGGTTCTTGACATAGGCCCGGACACGCGGGTGCGATTCGGCCACGCGGCAGAACTCGGCTTCCCAATCGCTGTCGAGCACCACCCAGTTGATGTGGCAGCGGCGGGAGTCGGTCTCCCATCGGTGGGTCTTCGACGTGTTGAACCGGACATGCGCGGTGGACCCGGTAGGGTTATAGGGATCAAGAACGGCCTTGATCGGTCGCTCTCCCACAAACTTGCGCGTGATGCCGGTGGTAATGCGGTTACAGGCCATGTCGGCCAGCTCCTGATACATGAGCAGCGCGGGATAGGTTGCGCCTTTACAGACCAAGTAACCATCCAGCCATTGCCGGGTGATGCGTTTCAACTGGCCGAAGAGGTGGAGCTTGGGCGCTTCGCCGGGGTCGCGCCATTTGGTGTAAAGCAGTCGCTGGGTGAGATGGAACAGCAGCGTGGAGGGCCGCAGGTCTCCCAGGTGCTCCAGACTGAGATCGACGGACTCGCCGATGATCCCGGCGTTTTTGGTGATCGACGGGCCCACCAGATCGGGGGTCAGCTCCAGGACGGAGTCGTCATTGAATTCGGCGGTCAGCCGTTCTTCGGGCAATTCGACGCGATAGCCTTCGACACGCGGAAAGCGGATCTCGAGCGCATCGCGCTCGGGCCGCATAGCTTTGACCTGAATGGTCTCGCGCGGCGGCTGTGGCGGCGCAACCACCGGTTTGGCGGTGAAGTCGAAGGGGATCCCCAACACGTCGGCGTATTCCACATTGAAGAGGTCATCTTCGTTCAGGTCGTAGGATTGGCGGCGGAGCGCCCGTCCGATGACCTGCTCGCACAAGAGCTGGGTACCGAAGGCGCGGACGCCGAGCACGTGGGTGACGGTATTGGCATCCCAGCCCTCGGTGAGCATCGAGACGGAGACGACGCAACGGATCGATCCACCCAATTGGCCGTACTTGCCTACGGTATTCATCACTTCACGGAGCAGTGTCACGTCATCGAGTTCTTTCCCCCGTTGAACTTCATCGGCGAGTTGGCCGCCGCGTTCGACGATCTCGCGGCGGAAGCGCTCGATCTCGTCGGCGGCCATGCCGCGGAAATTGTCATCAAGCCCTTCACCGGACTCGAGCTGCACGCTGTCGATGAGCAGAGTATTCGGCCGCGCGAGCGGGTTGCCGTGCTCGTCGAAGTTGCGAAACAGCGCGAGGCGCCCGTTTTGCAATGTCGTGGAGCCGTCGTGGTTGTCCCGGTGAAAACCCGAGATGAAGTCGTAAACCAGCTTGGAGATGGCCGTGTTCTGGCAGACGACAATGAAGCAGGGTGGCACACGGATCTTGGCTTGTTCCCACAGTTTGTAGGTCTTTTCGTAGTGACCGTAGAGCGCCTGAAGGGCGGTTTGCAGGCGGGCAGGCAGGGCGAGTGGATCCAGCACTTCCGCCTTACCGCGACCTTTCTTGGGCATGTCTTTGCGGATGTTCTCCCAGAGGTTGCGGAACATGGGCATCTCATCGCCGGGGATATTTTGTGCGACGGGGACGCGGGGCAATTTCACGATGCCGCACTCGATGGCGTCCATAAGCGAGAAGTCGCTCATCGTCCACGGGAACAACGTGCCCTCCGCATAGCCGGAGCCGCGCAGAAAGAACGGGGTCGCGGACAAGTCGATCACGCGTGCCACGCCGAGTTTGCGGTTGACGGCCTCGAGGCCGGAGATCCAGAGTCGGGCGGCTTCGTTGTTCTTCTCCGCCTCCTTCTTGTCGTCCCCTTTCAGGGCTTTCTCGTCATCGGCTCCCGGCTTCTCTCGATAGCAGTGATGGGCTTCATCGTTCAGCACGAGGATGTTCTTCATGCCCATCAGGTCGGGCATCACCCGCTGCATCATCTGGCCCTCGGTTTCGAGGGTGTTCAGTTCTTCGCCACGACCTTGAAGCAGCGAGCGGCCGCCCTTGGAGAGGTCGATCCGTTCGCGAAGTTTAAAGGCATGAAAGTTAGTGATGACGATCTTCGCACGATTCACCTCATCTAACAGATCGCCCGGAACCAGTTCACGGCTCTGGTAGTAGCTGTCCGGGTCATTCGGTTGAAGAACTCGCAGGCGATCCTTGATCGTGAGGCCCGGTGCAACGATGAGAAAGCCGCGGGTGAAGCGTTTGCTCTGTGGTCGCCGCACCGCGTTGATGGTTTGCCAGGCGACGAGCATCGCCATGACCGTGGTCTTGCCTGCACCGGTGGCCAGCTTCAGCGCGAAGCGCATGAGCTCCGGGTTAGC
>JBIMKC010000192.1:0-3619 GCA_043673925.1 Chromatiales bacterium
CCTCGGTATCGGCTTGCTCGGCAGCGAGAAAATTCAAGACCCCGCGAGCCAGCTCGGGCTGCATCCAAAGGTATTGTAATGCCGTTATGATCCCGTCGCGTCCGAACTCGGTGCAGAACCACGGTACGCCCGCGTGCGGATAAAGGCCATACCGTGTCTCGGTCGTGAGCATGTGTAGATCCGCCGAGGAGCGGTGTAACCAGTGATTCAACGGCTCGTTCGACGTAAGAACCTCGGCGATAGCCTCGGTATTCGCCGTGACTGCCACGTTCCATCGGTCCAACATCCGCTCGTAGCTCCGGGCGCTTTGGATTCGCTCGCCGATTTCGCAGACCGCGGTCACAGACAGTTCGTGTTCATCGCGCGGGCCGAGCACTAGCGAAAAATACAGCCGCGTGCCGACGCCCGGATCCGGATCGACGCTCGCGATGATCCGGGTATGACGCGACACATGGTCCAAACCGCGGTATGCAAGGACCAGCTCACGGCCTAGGCGGCGTGCAGGAAGACAGTTCCCTCGGACGGCGCGACGAATACCTCGAACCTCGAAGATATCCGCGTAGTCCGCCTCGAAAAAGACGCTTATCCTAAGACTCATCCGGTGATCGCCGTAATTCACCAGACGTATGTGTTCGTACTGCGCTCCCTCCCACAAAAGCTTGGCCCGGAAGATGTGCAGCGTGTCCTTGCGAATACTAAGCTTCGCGGCTTCGTAAAGATCCGGTGTAGTGAGGTCCACCATTAGAAGGCTATTGTCCTTCCGCACCGCGGAGTTGAGCACCAGGGGGCGGGCGCCGTTGATCTTCAGCTCCATGGCTGACAGAAAACGCGTCCCTTGATGGTAAAGCCCCTCCTCGCCGAGGCCGATCGCGCTAATATCGCCGGATCGGTCGAAGATCCCGAAGGTTTCCCCCTGCTTGAGAACGCGGGGGCGGTCGTCGGCGCGCGCGGAGGTCGCACGCACGTACCAGTTGTCTTCGACTTGTATCAGTTCCGGCACTGTTCTCTACCCGTGCCCGGCCGCGGCTTATGCTGCCGATTGTTGTGTCTGGACGTCGGCGTCAATTATAGCGCGGTAGACAGCGAGATAATCGCGGGCCATGCGAGAAGCGCAAAAACGTGCTTCGAATGCCTGGCGGCAGCGTCGACGACTTACGGCATCGACTTTTGCTACCGCGGCCACGGCTTCGTCCAGATTATCGACGATGTACCCGCTCTCACCGGAACGCACGATCTCGCTGACGGAGCCGCGCCGGTACGCAATAACCGGCGTACCGCAGGCCATCGCCTCGATCATGACCAAGCCGAAAGGCTCCGGCCAGTCGATGGGGAACAATAGAGCGTGTGCCTTACCGAGAAAATCGTTCTTCTCCTTTTCCCCTATCTCCCCGATAAACTGGACGAGCGGGTCGGAAAGCAGGGGCCGAATACATTCCTTGAAATAGGCCTCATCGGCTTTGTCCACCTTGGCAGCGATACGTAGCTCCATCCCAACGCGCTGTGCGATCCGTATCGCCCGGTCGACACGCTTCTCCGGAGAGATACGCCCTAGAAAAGCTAGGTATTTTCCCGGCTCGGGATACAAGCGGTAGGAATCCTCGGGCAACCCGTGATACACGGTAGCCTGCCAATTCGCGAAAGGCAGCGGCGTGCGTTGATCATTAGATACGGATACCAGTGGTATGTCGTTGAACTCGCGATAAACCGGGACCAGATCGGGCAGGTCCAAGCGGAGGTGCAAGGTAGTGACGTTGGGCAGTTTCAACAGGCGTGTCTGCGGAAAATGCAGGTAGTCGATATGAAAGTGAATGATGTTGAAGTTGTGCGCCTCGCGGCCGACCCGATCCAAAAGCAGCATGTGATGCGCCAATGCGTCACGGCAGTCGGTCAAACGCAGCGCGCGACTACATATCGGATGCAGTCGTGCTTTAGTTTGCGAGTCACCACTCGCAAAGAGCGTGACATCATGACCTTGCCGGACCAATTCATCGGTCAAATATGCGACTACCCGTTCCGTGCCTCCATAGAGTTGCGGCGGGACACTCTCATAAAGCGGTGCAACTTGAGCTATTCTCATGGCTCCTCGCTAGGCTGCCGGGGCATGCCGCACCCGGTACATAATTAACTAAAGTGCTTCCACTCTAAGCTTATGGGCACTCAATATGCCATATTGCATCAGCGGGTCGATCATCTTGGGCGGCCGGCACTCCGGGGATTCCCTTCCCCTTGTAAGCACATTGGGGTGAGAGCTACAAGTCTATTATTTCGCTCTTAGCTTGTCTAAGCTTTGGAAAATGGGATTATCCGTTTGGAAAAATTGCTCTAAGAAACAGTAGTGAAGAACGGTGAACGAGGCACGGGTGTCCCCGTGCAAGTTTTACCAATTTCTTTGTAATCTTTACCGCGGCGAGGGTACGGTTTCGGCGCCTTATTTATCGTGTATAAGCGTGTGGGCGCTGCTTTGCTGGCTCGCGACCCGAGTCCTGCAACGCCGAGGTGCGGTCGAGGCGCCCCTGCCGAAGCGCCGGCGGAATTCGGATTGAACAGTACTTAGAGCGTGTTATCGGAGCCCGATGGGCCGGCCGAGCTAGGCTGGGTGTAATGTTGCTCGATAATGCCCTTTATTTGTGTGCGGCTCTCGCCGGGAGACAACTTCTCGGACTGCTCGATACGCGCGACCTCGGCGGCGAGATCTTGATTTTTGAGCACTTCCCGAAACCAGCGCGAGTAATCGCCGTTGCGCAAATGATATACCCACGTGGCGTCATCGACTCCCTCGGCGACTTGACTAAAGAGAATGAGATTCTGGGCGCGTAGATTCAACTCGCCTTGTGCACCACGAAAATAGAAACTACGCGGGCCCAGGTCGCCTTGGGCGTACTTACGGCGATGCCGACGCCCTGCGCCGCGGCTCTCCTCGGGGAGGAAGCGAAATGGCGCATCGCCCGTATTCCGTTGCCATAGCAACGCCTGTCCCGAGCTGGTCTCCAAGGAATCGGAGGCAGGAAGGGTTTCCGCGACGCATTCCGCAAACTCATCGAGCATCCCGGCCGGGTCCTTACCGAGCGCGATTACGAGATCCACCGATTTCAACACCGCGGGAGCCACCGATTTAGGATGGACGGTAATGAACACGATGCTGGTAAAGCCCTGGGCCAGCGTGATCTCGGCTGGCTCCCAGCCCGCCGACAGCACATGATGGGTCTCGTCCAGCACGATCCAATGCGGCCGCCCGGTGCGGGCGCGCAGATCTTGCAGGCGCGAAATTAATGCATTGAAGAACCGCGGTCGCCCTTCGAGCGGCAAGCCTACTAAATTGACTGCGACATTGCGCGCCGGGTCATCCAATACCTGCAACACCGCATCGACGCTCGGCGCGTCATGGGAATCACCTAGCGTGAGCGCATTGTCCGGATCCTCGTAGTCGCCCTCCGGATCAATGACACAGAACTGATAGCCACCTTCGTTAAAGCGTTCCAGTAAACCCCTCGCAAGCGTGGATTTTCCTCCTCCCGACGACCCGGCCACCAGTAGGTTTATGCCGTAGGGAGGAATACGAACCCCCTCGCCGCAGGGACGCGAACCAACATGGAGATGGTGACGTGTGAGCTTGCCTGCG
>JBIMKC010000193.1:0-3612 GCA_043673925.1 Chromatiales bacterium
GATCGCCAAGGGTGATGGTGACCGATAAGCTGAAGAGCTACGCTGCGGCGAGGAGAGAGGTCATGCCATCGACTGTGCACTGCCAAGATCGCTACGCCAATAACCGAGCGGAAGCCTCACACCGACATACGCGCCAACACGAGAGGCAGATGAGGCGATTCAAATCACCCGGGCAAGCGCAGCGATTCCTGTCAGTTCACAGCCAGGTGCATAATCTTTTTCGCTTGGGCCGTCATCTCCTGAAAGCATGTCATTATCGGATGTTTCGTTCACGAGCCTTTTCTACATGGGCACAGGTGGCGTGCGCCTGTTAAAACTGTACAGCATTTCTCTGCCTGATAATCACGAATAAAAAAGGAACCGCGATCGACAAATTGACAGAACCTCCGAGATTCCCGCCGCTACTCTCCAAATATCAGTTTCTTATATTCCAAGACTTGACCGCCCTTTACTTTTAGTCGTGACCCCTTTACTTTTAGTCGCCCTCCGCCCCGTCGCCGACGCACGCAGGGTGCCGCCAGTGGCCTTGAAGACGGCGGTCAGCGCCTCGGGTGTCCTGGCGAGCGTAATGAACTGCTGGCGCGTCGGTGAAGTAAGCTCCTGTGCCATAAACGACCAGACCTGCCCGGTCGAGCGGTATCCTCCGTGCGAGGAGACCACCTCCTTGCAATTGACGACCCGGACGTTCTGCGAGTGATCGATAATGGCGCGCGGATCCTCGGGGCCGGAATATCCGAGCGCCGTGTCGAAATCGAAAAAGTCGCCAACGCGATACCACACCCGCAGCACCTGATCGTTTTTCGAGTGAAAGACATAGAAGCGCGTGCAACGTTGTGAGGCGTTGTGGTAGCGTTCGTTCCGTTCGATGGATTCGTTGTCGACGGCGGAGGCGAAGTTCCAAGCGTTCCTGATCACCTGAGGCGAGGCCTCGCGTAAGGCCTCCAAGACCACGTGGGCGCCCAAGCTGTGGGTGTTGAGGTCGACGGTCGCCCCGCAGCCGCGGAGATCCGCGAGCAACCGGCCGAGGCGCGGCGCGCTCTCGTCGGCCCGACCCCGCGCGAAGGGAAACGACACGCCGGTCGCCCCGCCCGGCCATGCGAACCCTACCAGTGCGTCGTATGGTGCGTTCGCGGTCCCGAGAAAGCCCAGCAGACGCATCTGCTGGTCAATGTTTCCGTAGGCTTTGAGCACATCGAGACGTTCGTTGTTGTATCCGTGTACGAGGCAGGTGATTCGTTTACCTGTCAGTGCCTCCAAAAATGCCGTCGGCTTGACCTCGGGTCCGCTGCCATCGCTTAGATCGAGCTTGCGGATCTCGTCGGTCGCCGAAAACTCCGTAGGCGACCAGAAGTCCTTCCGACAACTCACGATAAACATCTTCGCCATGATGTCCCTCCTAAACTCGCGAAGGGGCGTTTTGAGCGGATATTTCCTACGGAACGTTTTGCAGCACCAAGACTCGCCCACGAAGGATAGGGAATTCAATGGGGCTTTGCAACAGGTACTATGCCCGATCGAAAAACGATAGGATAGCATCGCCCCTTCATGGCCGTTGGGTCGCGGAGATGATCGGACGGGGGCGGTGCGGACGGCCCCAAAACGGAGCGCTAGAAACCATATACCCCTACCAGCAGGCCACCACCTGGCGAGCGCGCCCATAGGGGTGATTTAACTCGGTGTTTGAGCCGCTTGTTGGCGGCGAGCAGGGCCTTCAAGGCTTGTCTGCCGTCCAGCGTCAGGTTCTCGCGGCGGGAGAGGAGATTGTACTTCTGACCCTTGATGAACTTGCGCTTCTCAGCGCTGAGACGAGCGTACTCCTGCTTGCGGACCTTATCGAGGGCCTCGCCCAGGTGGCGGATGATGTGGAACTTGTCGAACAGGATGGCGGCCTGCGGGGCATGCTGGGCGTTGCTGTTGCGAAACGGCTTCCACATATCCATCACCGCCAGCCGGATACCCTTGGTCTTACGCTCTCCCAACCACGTGTAGAACTCGTCCATGCTGGCCTTGGAGCGGTCAGTGCCGCCAAACCAGATGGGCCGGCCACGGAGGAGATCGCTGACCACGATGCGGTAGGTATGGCCCTTGCGGATGGACACCTCGTCAATGCCGATGACCTTGGGGCCAGGCGTGCCGGCGCGCACCAGCTGAGTATGCATGTGCTTCTCCAACTCCTTGACCGTGTGCCAGTCCAGGTGCAGCTCATCGGCCACCGCCTTGATGGAGGCCGTGCGGCAGCGCCGGCCGACGTACCAGGCAAAGCGCTTGGTGTAGAGCGGGTTGTCGGCCAGAAAGTCCAGACGCTCGCGCTTCACCGTTGCGCACTTCCGACAGCGCACCCGCCGGACCTCCAACTCGAGCCACACGCGTGTGTCGCCGCAAGAGAGGTCCCGTACCTGCCGGACCTTCTTGTCGTACCAGCTCCGATGCACGGTCCCGCAGGCCCCGCAAATCGTTTTTTTGAGCCTCGGACGAGCGTGATGATGCGGGCCTTCGGTTCCCCGAAGACACCGCGTACGGTTGCCCGCGGACGGAAGCCTTCGAAGGCGTATGTGTCGGTGAGCCGACGGGGGCGTTTGCATTGGGTTGCCATTGCCGCAGCATGCCCGAAATCACCGCCCCTTCAACCGGACCCAACACCTTGCCTGGCAAGCCTCGCAGCGTGATCATGACCCCTAAACTACCCACTCGATTTCACGAAGACCCCCTTTTGTTTGTAGATACACCTTCTAAGAAGCTGTTTAGATGCTGTCGAAAATAAGCATAACCGAACCTGTTTAGACACTCAGTTGGCGAATTGATCCGGGCGCACCCTGTCTAGACGGTGCTTTTAGAACTACGGGCTGACCGGCTCCAGCTTGCCTTGCGGCCATACCCTCGTAACTTTCAGCTTCGGGGCGTTCTTCTCCGCTTGTGCCAGGTCGTAATCCATCTGCATCCCAAGCCATACTTCGGGGCTGCCGCCAAAAGCCTTGGAAAGGCGCAGCGCCATTTCCGGGCTGATGCCGTTCTTGCCGTTCACGAGATTGCTCAGGGTCAAGCGGGTAACGCCCAAAATCTCGGCTCCCTTCGTGATGCTCAGGCCCAAAGGCTCAAGGCAATCCAGCTTCACATGCTTGCCGGGATGGGGCGGGTTCTTCATACGCATGGTGTCCTCCTAGTGGTAGTCGATTAAATCAATGTCGTAAGCGTCGCCGTTCTCAATCCTGAAAACGATGCGCCAGTTAGCCCTTACGGTGACGGCCCAGAAGCCTTTCCGGTTCCCTTTTAGGGGGTGAAGCCGGAAGCCGGGAGCTGCCATGTCCTCCGGCACACGGGACCGAGTCAAACGGGCAAGGATGCGGGCGATTTTGTCTGCGTCCTGTGGGGCAACCTTGCTGCGGTCGTCCTGCTCGAAAAGTTGTTTCAGTCCCTTGTGTCGAAAACTCCGTATCATGCTTTAAGTGTATAGTGCATATATGCGCCAGTCAACTCTATTTTGAGATAAGGCTAAAAGCCTACTTTCCCGCGTCTTTCAGTCACATGTCACGGCGGGCGCCATCGCTCCCGACAATCGGGGGATTGTCTATGCAGCGGAAGGGGGTTGTTCCATCGTGGAACGCCGAAAGGAGG
>JBIMKC010000194.1:0-3558 GCA_043673925.1 Chromatiales bacterium
GGACGGGGAACCAGCGCGGCGAGGCGTTGCATAAACTCCAGTTGTATGGGAACGAGCGCCTAGCCATTTCTCATGGACTTTCCGTCCAGGTGGGACTATGGTCATGCCCATAGTCATTCTGGTTTTTACATGAATTTACCATGAAATCAATCAAGGCATCCGAGTTCAAAGCTAAGTGCCTACAGTTGATGAGCGCAGTCGCCGAAACCGGCGATGTCATCGTAATTACGAAGAGCCACCATACCTGCTGGGCCTCGGGCTCGTGGAAATTCCCGTGTGGTCGCGGCCTGCTGTTTCATACGCAATCGAGTAAGGCGCATGCGTAGGGCGTCATGGGGAAAGGGGTCACGTCTCCCATCTTGCGCTCCATCCCTTTGATCACACGAATGCAAGATGGTATACCCCTCCGTGTTCACTGAGGAGACTACGCCATGAACTCCAAACAAAGCCAGTTACCACCTTGGGTCAATCCCTGCGTGATTGGCGGCGCTGTATCTTTATTAGCGGCGTACCTGGGATTCTGGGACTATATACAACCGACCGAGAGCGGCGATCTATGCATAGATACCGAAGAAGGGGCTTCCGATTTAGAAATCGCAGGCCTTGCTCTCATTGGCGGGCTCGTGACTTTATATGGTCACTTCAGGCACTCGGTAATCCCAAAGTGAGGTGGTCCCAACCTAGCGGCACCCGGCTCCGGGTGCGGCTAGCCCACCCTCCGGCATACACGCGCGGTAGCCTCGGCGGGTCACGGGCTTGCTCGCCCGTCCGCTTCAAATTATTCTGGCGCAACGTACTTGTCTCAAAGCCGTAGCTTCTGCTTATAGCCTATGAACCTTAGTATAGTCGTCTTGGCGGCCGGCCAGGGGAAACGGATGTATTCCGATGTCCCTAAGGTATTACACGCTCTCGCCGGAAGGCCGCTCCTCGAACATGTCTGTCGCGCGGCGGGACGGCTGAGCGCCGAGCGGATTTACGTCGTCTACGGTCACGGGGGCGAGAGGGTGCGCGAAGCACTGCGGCATCTCGATGTCACCTGGATCGAACAGGCCCGGCAACTCGGCACCGGTCATGCGGTTGCGCAGGCTTTGCCATCCATCGATTCCCGCAACGGCGTCCTTATTCTCTACGGGGATGTGCCCTTGATTACCTCGGAGACCTTGCAACGCCTGAAGGATGCCCTCGCGGAGGGCGGGATCGGGTTACTCACCGTGGATCTGGATGATCCGGGCGGATACGGCCGCATCGTGCGCGATCGCAGTGGAGCGATGGTGCGGATCGTGGAGCACAAGGATGCGACTCCCAAAGAACGGGAGATCCGCGAGGTCAATACCGGCATGATGGCGATCCCCGCGGCGCATTTGCTCCGATGGATAGAGCGGCTCGATGACCGCAATGCCCAGCGCGAGCACTACTTGACCGATATCATCGGCATGGCGGTGGGAGAGGGGATCCCGATTAAAACCGTGGCGGCGGGCTCGGTCTACGAGGTCATGGGAATCAATGATCGCGCGCAGCTTGCCGATCTCGAGCGCCATTACCAACACCTGCAAGCACAGCGCCTGATGCGCTCCGGGGTGACCTTGCGCGATCCCGCCCGCTTCGATCTGCGCGGAGACCTCGAGATCGGACGGGACATCGTGATCGATGTCAACGTCATCCTCGAAGGGCGCGTTAAATTAGGCGATCGGGTTCATATCGGGCCCAACTCCTACCTGCGCGACGCCGAGCTTGCGGACGATGTGGCCGTGTTGCCGAACTGTGTGCTTGAAGAGTGTGCGATCGGTAAGGGCGCGCGCATTGGACCGTTCTCCAGGATCCGACCCGAGACCCGTCTGGCCGACCATGTCCACGTGGGTAACTTCGTCGAGATCAAGAAATCGATGGTCGCAGCCGGTTCCAAGATCAACCATCTCAGTTACGTCGGGGATGCCGAGGTCGGCCGCGACGTCAACATCGGCGCGGGGACCATCACCTGTAATTACGACGGGGCCAACAAACACAAGACCGTCATCGGCGATGGTGTGTTTATCGGCTCGGACACGCTGCTCGTCGCGCCGGTTCGCGTGGGTGATGGCGCCACGATCGGCGCGGGAACGACGCTCACCCAAGACGCGCCGCCCGGCGCCTTAACGCTGGGTCGGGCGCGCCAGACGACCATTGAGGGCTGGATCCGCCCTCAGAAGAAAAAGACCGGTGAACGAAAGTAGCCGACACTTGCGGATCGCTTACTATCAATTCCGGCACCTCTTTGGCCAGACTGAGAACGCCCTGCAAATGGTGCCGGCGAGTGCAGGACGGCCACTAGCAGGGCGAGTGCCTAGGGTTACTCGGCAGGGGCGGTAGATGAAGGGTATTATTCTCGCCGGCGGGGCCGGCACACGCCTCTACCCCATGACGGCGGTGTTATGCAAACAGTTACTGCCGGTGTACGACAAGCCGATGATCTACTATCCACTGAGTACACTCATGCTGGCGGGCATTCGCGAGGTCCTGGTGATCTCGACGCCGCACGATACCCCACGCTTCGAGCAGCTGCTGGGCGACGGACACCAATGGGGGCTTGAGATCAGTTATACGGTGCAGCCGAGCCCGGCTGGGCTGGCCCAGGCCTTCATCCTCGGTGCACCGTTCGTTGGCACCTCCCCCTGCGCGCTGGTGCTCGGCGACAATATCTTTTACGGTCACGGCCTGAGCCAATCACTGCAAGCGGCGGCAAAAACGACCCAAGGCGGTACCGTGTTCGCTTACCCGGTCCAAGACCCGCAGCGCTACGGGGTTGTGGAGTTTGATGCGCAGGGACGTGCTGTCAGCATCGAAGAAAAACCCGCCGAACCGAAGTCCCGCTACGCGGTGACCGGGCTTTATTTCTATGACAACGAGGTGGTGGGTATCGCCCGGTCCATCCGCCCGTCCGCTCGCGGCGAGCTGGAGATCACGGACGTGAACCGAGCATACCTGGAGCGTGGTCAGCTCAAGGTGATCATGATGGGGCGCGGCAGCGCCTGGTTGGACACCGGGACCCCGGAATCTCTGCTCCAAGCCTCGTTGTTTATTGAGACCCTGGAGCAGCGACAAGGCCTCAAGGTCGCCTGCCCTGAAGAGATCGCCTGGCGGATGGGGTGGATCGACAGCGAAGCCCTCTACGCCCTTGCCCAGCCGCTCAAGCAGAGCAGCTATGGCCGGCACCTCATCGAGGTGCTCGACGGGCGCTGGCCAGACCCGGGGGCTGTCCACGTGGGGCACGCAATCGCATGATGGTCGTGCCTGCCGTGACCGCAGATGGCGGTCTGGCGCGGGATCAATCCCATCGATGCCCCCGACGTGAGCTTGGCACTGGAAAACGGCGTGCTACTGGCGCTTTCCTTGATACCGACCGCACAATTGACGCTAGCGCCGCATTTCGCTTATAAACAATTCAATTTCGAGGGCGGCTCTAATTCCTCGCGACAGAACAGCACCCAACGCGACGATACGGAACGCGCCATTGGGCTAATATTGGGCTATCGTCCCATTAACAAGGTAGAATTGTTGATCGATTATCAATTTCACCGGGTG
>JBIMKC010000195.1:0-3493 GCA_043673925.1 Chromatiales bacterium
ACCTCAAACGGGTGTTCGATATCGATATTGAGCACTGCCCCCACTGCGGCGGTACCTTGAAGATCATCGCCGCCATCGAACATCCTCCCGTGATTGCCAAGATCCTCACACCTCTGCCCGGGCACCGCCCCGAGCACCCACGCGGCCATTCGCATTACTGCCAACGGCCTGATTCCCAGCCAGTCGCCTACCCAATCCGGTTCATCCCCCTGAGCCGACAACCCCCTTTGGCCCGCACCCGCGCGAGACGCTAAAACGTCCCAAAACTTAGCGCCTCGGGCCGATGAATGGTCCGGAAAGTCCCCAATTCTGGACCGAGATTTCGCGTTTTTGACAGCCCACAGGCCCAGCTGTACTATGTCGACGAAACAGGGCGTTTAAAAGTCCTATTCTCCGTGATGTACGTGAAGCTCTCGGCGCCCGCGAGCAGCGGGAAGTGCGCGGTCGACTTCGAAACCAGGAACGACACTGCCTTCCCCCCCGTCCCCGACCACGTGCGGATTCCCAAGATCCGCGGCAGCTGGACGCTCGTCCCGACGGCGACCGGGCAGATCGGGATCAGCTACACCGTCTTCAGCGACCCGGGCGGGAACGTCCCGGCGTTCCTCGCCCACGGCAAGCAGCGCGAGGCAGCGGTCGAGTTTCTGCAGACGATCCTCGCGCGGGCCGAAGCATTCGCCGCGCAAGAGCGGGCCAGGTTGCCGGCGTGGTGAGCCGGGTGGAGAGCGAGCTGCGGGCGGCGCTGGGAATTCCGACGGACGCGCAGCGGGTGATGCTGTTCGGCGAGAGCAGCCACTGGGACACCAACTGGCTGCAGACCTCCGAGGAGTACTTCACCAGCCGAATCGAGCCGATCTTCGGCCAGGTGCTCACGGCGTTCGAGCGCGATCCGCTCCGCGTCTATTGCGTCGAGAGCCTGTTCTTCTTGAAGCTGTACTGGGAACGGCACCCCAAAGCGCAGTCCCGCCTGCGCGAGCTGCTGCAGAGCCGCCGGCTGCGCTTGCTCGCGTCGTCGTTCACCACGCCCGACACGCTGCTGCCGCACCACGAAACGATCCTTCGCGACTTTCAACTGGGCCACGCGTGGCTGCGCGCGCAAGGCCTGCCCGACGCCCCCGGCCTCGCCTACTTCCCCGACAACTTCGGCCACTCGCCTCACCTGCCGTCGCTGATGAAGGCGGTCGGAGTGAATGCGGTGGGGCTGACCCGCATCGACGGGATGTATTTCGTCGCCGCCGATTACCGCAGCCGCGCTCACTTTCCGCGGCCGGGCTCGACCGCCGAGCTGCTCGAGAAGAGCCTGAGCACCCACGACTTCGTCTGGCGCGACGACGGCGGCGCGGAAATTCTCTGCCACTGGAACGCCTTCACCTACTTCCACGGCGACATGCTCGCCCACAAGGGCATCGTCCGCTGGGCGGGCAACGTGTTCGCCTTGCCGTGGCGCACGCGCAAGCACGTCGCCCATCGCATCGACGGCTACGTGAAGCAGCTGGAGCCGTTCTCGCGCACGCCGTATTCGTTCTGCCCGATCGGCATGGACTTCAACGATCCGATCGTCGACTTGCGGCAGTTGCTCGAGCGCTACAACCGCGAACAGTTCGGAACCACCGGCACCTGGACGGTGCTCGCCGGGCTCGATGACTACTTCCGGCTGATCGACTGCCAGCGGGAGAAGTTGCCGGTGCTGGCCGCGGATCCCAACCCGTACTGGATGGGATTCTGCGCGACGCGCCCCGAGGTCAAGCAGCGGCCCACCCGCATCGCACGCACCCTGCTGCTGGCTGAGAAGCTGTCTGCCACCCGTGAGCGCCACGAACCGCTGGAGCGTTCGCTGCGGGAAGCCTGGAACACGCTCGTACTGACCAACCACCACGACTACATCCCCGGCACCTCGCCGGATCGGGTGTGGGACGCCGAGCAGCGGCCGTGGCTCGATGCGGCCGAAGCGGCGGCCAACCGCGCGCTGGTGATGGCAGCGCCTGCGGCCAGACCGATCGCTCACCAGGCGGCCGGGATGCAGATCCGCCGCGCGGGAGACGAGATTCACGTCGAGTCCAGGCACTACCGCGTCACCCTGTCGCTGGCCCGAGGCGGCTGCCTCACCTCCTTCAGCAGCGAAGCGGGCGAGTTCCTCGAAGGCCCAGGCTTCGACCTGGTCGCCTTTCACGACGAGGGAGGCCTGTGGCGCCTGGGCCACGAATTCGCCGGAGGCCGCTTCGCCGAGGTCGATCGCGCGAGCGCGCGCGAGGCGCACGTCGAGATCTCAGAGCACGAAGGAGAGGTGTCCTTCTCGATCACCTCCCACGTCGAGGGCGCGCCGTGGATTCGGCGGCTCAGCTGCCGGGCGGATCGTCCGTTCCTCAGGCTTCGCGTCGAAGGAGTCGCCCGATCCCGTCGCACCGTCACCTGCCGCTGGCAGATCGCGCTCGATCCGGGCTCGCTCGAGATGGATACCGTCGGAGGCGTCATCCAGCGCCCCCGCGAGCGCGTCTACAGCCCGACCTTCTGGGCCGTCCCTTCGCGGCTGACCCTGCGCGACCACCGCGAGCTTCACGCGCTGTTCGAAGCGCCGACCGCGGTCTCGCTGAGCCCTACCGGCGCGCTGGATTGGATCGTCGCCCGCAACGCCCCCAAGGAACGCGCCTGGAGATTCCTGCCGGTGCTGGCCCACCCGATCGGAGGCACCAACACTGATCGCCAGGTCCACGAGTCGGCGCTGTTGGCCGCACCCGCGCTGCAAGATCGCGCCGCCGTGGCCCACGCTCGCCGGCAGCTCGATCTAGCGTGGCTCCCGGCGCTGCAGCGGTCGGCCTCGCACGCCGCCGAGACGATGGTGCAGTGCGATACGCCCGGAGTCACCGTCGCGGCGATCAAGCGCGCCGAGTCGGGCCCGGGAGTGATGGTGCGGCTGTTCTGCGAGCACGTCCCGCTCAAACCGGTGCGCCTCGCCCTCGCCACCCTCGTGTTCAGCCAGGCGTTCGTCTGTGACGCGCTCGAGCGAAAGCTCTACCCGCTGACCGTCGAGCCCCAAGGCCAGGTGGTGATTCCGCTGATCGACCGCCTCACCTCGGTGCGGTTGGCCTGACGCCATTCACCGCGCGGGTAGACGTCGGGACGGCATGGTCGCGCTCCGGGCTCCGCAATTCCCCGCGCCAGCCGCGCCACTCGACGGTGGGCTGCAGCCGGGCCGAAACCGATCCGGATACCGCGCTCGGGCCCCGGGCGGGGCAAAAAGTGCTGACTTTACAAACCGTCCCCAGCCCAGAGGCGGAGCCCACAGAACAATGCTGTGTCAATGAGCAGGGCTTTAGCCTGCATGCCGAGGTGCGCTGCGCCATCAACCAGCGCAAGAAACTCGAACACCTATGCCGCTACATCACCCGCCCCGCCATTGCCAACGAGCGGCTTACACTCAACCGTGCCGGGCAGGTGGTGCTAGCACTGAAGACGCCCTATCGAGATGGCACGACCCATATCGTGATGTCACCGC
>JBIMKC010000196.1:0-3485 GCA_043673925.1 Chromatiales bacterium
GCTAGGGGCCGGGATCGCATGACTGAATCGCAAGCGCGCCGAGGAAGAACTGCCGCGAAGGCCCCGCGGTTCCGGACGCGCGCAACCGCCATCGCACCGCCCGAGCGCGTGCAGAAGGCGCTCGCGCGCGCGGGTTTGGGATCGCGGCGCCTCATCGAGACGTGGATTGCCGCGGGGCGTGTCCAGATCAACGGGCGGATCGCCCAACCGGGCGACCGCGCCGGCCCAAGCGACGAGATTCGTATTGATGGGCAAACCGTTCCCGCCGCCCGCCGCGCTCCGCCACGGCGCCGAGTCATCGCCTACTATAAACCCGCGGGTGTCCTCTGCAGCACCCGCGATGAGGGCGGGGACCGTCCCACGGTCTTCGAGCGCCTGCCCGAAGCCGGGCATTGGATCAGCATCGGCCGCTTGGATCTCAATTCGAGCGGGATCCTGCTATTCACCAACGACGGGGCCTTAGCGCACCGCCTGATGCATCCGTCCTTCGCGTTGGAACGCGAATATGCCGTCAGGGTGCTCGGCGCGGTCGATGGGGCGCGACTCGATCGCCTCACGCAGGGTATCGAGCTCGATGATGGCTGGGCCCGCTTTGCATCGGTAACCGCCGCCGGCGGTCAGGGGTCCAACCGCTGGTTTCACGTGGTCCTACGCGAAGGCCGGAAGCGCGAGGTCCGCCGCTTGTGGGAATCGCAGGGGCTCTGTGTGAGCCGCCTCATCCGGATCCGCTATGGCAACATCCTACTGCCGCGTGATAAGCAAGCGGGCGAGTGGTGGGAGATCGATGGGCGCGAGGTCGAGCGGCTTTCCCGCCACGTTGAAATGCGCAAGCTCAGGCCTTCGGAAAGTTAACGTTCGCCCGGGCCCACGGATTCGGCATTCGCTAAGCTCACGATTCCCTCGATCTCGAGCAGCAATGCGCTGCGGCAAATATCGCCTCGCAGGAACAGGCAGCGCGGTACCAATCCGAGCCGATCGGCAAGCGCCCTTTCGATGGACGGAAGGTTTTCAGGACGGCGCACGTACACCTTCAAAAGCGCCGCTTTGGACGTGGGGTTCCCCCCATGCCATCCCGGGTGCGCAACGAGCGCCGATGCGATCACCGCCTCGATGTTTTTCAGGATCTCGACGGTCTGTTGATAGGGATCGCCGGCATGACGGCTGGCGTGGCCGACTATGCTGGCCGTCCCGGCGATGAAGAGGTGATTGCCCGACGCGGAGGAGAGTAAGGTTGCACGCGCGAAGGACGGACTCTCGGGGCCGTAGCGGCGCGGGTAGTGATAGGCGTTCACTTGGCGCGGGTTTTCGATTTGAATACCCTCCCGCCGGCTGGCCAAGAAATAAATCTGTACCGGTCCCGACCCCGTGCCCACCGCCGTCGCCGCGGGGAGGCCGTGGTGGAATTCCACCCGCTCCTCCACCAGTGCCTGATGCCGGCCAATACAAAACTGCTGATAGCGCTCCAAGCCGTTTGAGAGTTCATTGATCCCCGGCAGATAATTCCACATGCGTAGCAAGTGGGCATAACCGGCGCGGCGAGTGTGCGTCAAGATGCGCCGATAGGCCGCATGGATCAGCCCCGAGAGCGTGGACCCTGCCGATTCATGCTCCTCGAAATAACCGAACAGGATCTCTTTGTTGGCGGCGAGCCAAAGACCATCGTGATGGAAATATTGGACCGGAAGCCCGCTGGTCCAAACCTCGGTGAGTGGGGCCGCTTGGAGTTGTGGCAGCTTGAGGCGCACGAGCGGCCAGGGACCCGTCGCTTCGGGCGACCGGTGATCACCGAAATCTATCCGAGCGAGAGGAAAGCGGCCCTGTAGCAGCGTCTGCACGCCTTCGCTCCCTATGTAGCCCACATGCAGAACCTCGCTTGCCGCGGGCTCTGGACGTCGATCCGACGGCACACGGCTGGCCGCGCCAGGGTCCTGCTCGGTCGCTACCATGCTCGCCTTTCTTGGTCTTAGCAGTTTATCTTCCTCCCGTTAGAGCTTGGGAATAAACCTGCTCCGCGTCACGATAGCTGCGTTGCGCGGTGCTCGCTCCTCGCCTATCCATATGATATGTCTCGTCGCTGCGCGCCGTGCGCCTTGCTCTCGCGCCGCTCGCGACGGTTTTTTCACAAGCTCTTAGGCCGTCTTGGGGGCCGGGACGCCTTCCATGCGCTGCCGGAAGGCTGCCCAGTTGCGCCGGATATCCTTGAGTGAGACCAGATAGTAGCTCAACTTGAACAGCAGAATAGGCAAGGCCGCGCGGCGATTCTGGAACACGTCGCCGGCAAGGATGGACAACACCGCTTCCTCCATTTTAAAGATACTGTTCGACGACATGAAAAGCTCCCGGAAGGCCGGCTGAGTGAAGCGGTAAATGAACCACGAGAAGGTCCCGACACCGCAGCGCACGCTGCGTTCGAACGTGCGCAACTGGGCCGGATACTCGGGGCTTGCGCGCAGGTAGGCATCCACCGCCCGCGCGCCGAGCGTGGCGCTATTGAGCGCTAGATGGACCCCGCTCGAGAACACCGGATCGATAAAGGCAAAGGCGTCCCCCACCATGATATAGCCCTCGCCCCTCATCGTCGCGCGCTGATAGGAGTAGTTGCCGGTCGCGTGCGCAGGCATGGCGAGTTTGGCGTGTTGCATGCGCTCGGCAAGCGGCGGGCAAAGCGCAATCGTGTCCCATAAGAATTGGTCCGGATCGGTCTGACGGCCCCGGAGATAAGCGGGCCAGCATACCGCGCCGACACTCGTGATCCCATCCTTGAAGGGAATGACCCAGAACCAGCCGTGCTCGAACCAGGCGATACTGATGTTGCCTTCGTCGCGCCCGCCAAGCCGGCGCACCCCCTCGAAGTGGCTGAAGATCGCCGCGCTGTTATGGTGCGGGTTGCGCCGCTTGCCGCCTAACTGGCCGGAGAGGAAGGTGTCACGGCCGGTCGCGTCCACGACGAAGCGCGCCTCCCAGGTTCTGGCCTGTCCTTGCCCATCGTGCGCGTGGACGAGCGAGGTCCGTCCGGGACGAAATTCCACCTGCCGCGCCCGGACGCCGGTATGGGTACGCGCCCCTTTGGCCGCGCAATTTTCAAACAGGATGCGATCGAAATCCGCGCGCCGCACCTGATAGGCATACGGCCGGGCGCCACCCAGGGCCCGGCCAAAATAGACCGTGCGCGAGCGGTCATGAGATACGAGCTCGGCCCCGTATTTTCGGAGGCCGATCTTTTCTACCTCGGCCAAGACCCCGAGGCGCTCCAGCATGGGCAGGGTCTGGGGCAGCAGGGATTCGCCGATGTGGAAGCGCGGGTGCCGGTCTTTCTCCAGCACTTCCACGCGCCAGCCTTGTTCGGCCAGCAGGGCGGACACCGCCGAACCGGCGGGACCGCCGCCGATGACCAGCACATCGCAACGGCTTAGATTCGTAGTTGAGTTACCTACAGTATGGGTCATATGTTCCTCCCGAGGACAGCGAGCCCGACAGCGTTTTTT
>JBIMKC010000197.1:0-3478 GCA_043673925.1 Chromatiales bacterium
GCCTGTAAAGCTTGCTTGTACACGCTGAGGTCCATAGCCCCCCGACGCAGGCGCCGAAGCTCTCGGCTCGCACGCGCAAAGGGTTTGCGCCGCCGCCGGCCCGGCCACTGCCCGTAGCGCCACAGGGTGTAGAGCAGCGTCGCGGCTGTAGCAGCCGCAAACAGCATCAACCGGATCGCATGGCCGCGCGCGTGTATCGGTCGCGGTCTGGCGTCGGGGCGCACGTATTCCCGGCCGCCTCCGGTGCGGACGGCCAGCTCCCGCAAGGGCGACATCGTAAACTCCCAGGCGGGTATCGGCACATCGAGGTGATCAGGGCCGCTCAGGACGAGCCGGAAGGCAGGGATGGAAAGCGCTTTTACCGCGACAGGGGCATAGAAGGTCTGATAGGTGAGCAGGATCCGGTAGCGATTGGCGGCCTGTTGCTCTATTTCCTCCACCGCTACGTTGCGGAGCTCCAGCCAGTAATTGAGGTTTCCGGCGGTGGGGATCGAGCCTTGCTGCAATGCATAGGGTTTCTTCACGTCCAGTTGGATCTCGTGGCGAATGACATCCCCGATGAGGTATCCGAACGGCCTTGGGGTTAGGAAATCGAAGCGCTCGATGGGAGATTGGGCAGCGGGGGCAAGCGAGGGGAAACACACTGCAAAAATACAAGCTATCGACAGAGTGGCCTGCCAGCCCAGGTCACGAGCACCGATTCTCATTGCTCGAACCCCCATCACTATTGGAGGAAATACTCCGTCAACTTGTTTGCTTCGAAGCGATCGATGAGAAAAAATGGCGCACACCCGCGGGCTATGAAGACCCGGGTGAGATCAGGCCTACGCTCAGCGAACGCGGCTTGGAACCGTTCGTGCAGCTGCGGCCGGAACCACAATGTCCGGGTCGCGCCCGTCTCCCTGTCCCGCGCCTGGGCGAGGCCCACGGCCGGCAGTTGCCGGTATTCCGCGGACTCCCATACCACGATCGGCACCACAGCGTGCCGGGAGAACGAGACCAGCACCTCCTCGATAAGCGCGAACGGCAGATGAAAATCGGACACCAGGAACACCAGGGACCGCCGCACCGACACATACCGGCTCGCCTCGCGCAGACCCTCCGCGCCAGCCGCCCCCACGTGCAGCTTGGACAGCCGATCGGCCAGGTCCCAGGCGGCACCGGCTCGATGGGCAGCGGGCAGCAGGAGATCGCGCCGCACGGCAGTATCGCAGCCGATAAAGCCAAACGGGTCGCCAGTACGATAGGCTGACAGCGCCGCCGCGGCGGTAAACTCTGCAAGCAGTTGAAGCTTCCCTTTATCCGCCAGGGATCCCATCGAGCCCGAGAGATCGGCGACGGCATACATGGGGACCGTGCTGCGCTGATTGAAGACCCGCACATGGGGCATCCCGAAAGGGTCTCTGAGGCTCATGCGTAGATCGAGCCTCCGCGCATCGGGATGCCTAAACAACGGTTCGTAGGCGCGAAAGTCCTGTCCTGGGCCTGACTGCACGCCCTTGTGATAGCCGGGATGAACGGCTTGGGAACGCCAGGGGAGCCGGTAGTGAAATTCCTGAATGCGGTTTTCTTGCAATCGCACCGCGTATCTGGTCATCGTTGCGCCAATTTTGTTTGAGCTAAGAGCTTTTGAAAAAATCGTCGCGAGCGACGGGAGGTCCCGTTCCGCCGGAGCGCAGGAACCGGAGTGTATATTGAAATACATGAGGATTCCGAGCACCGCCGGAACGCGAGATCCCGAGCACAGCAGATTTTTTCACAAGCTCTAAGGTGCGGCGACGGTGTGAAGGATTTTATCCAGCAGCTCGCGCACCAGCGGTCCGCGGCGGAACTCGTGGACGGGGCGGAAAAAAACCCGGTGGGCGATGGCCTCGAAATAGATGCTTTGTAGGTCTTCGGGCACCACCATTGCGCGATCGTTGAGCCAGGCGTTTACCCGCGCGGCGCGCACCAGCATGCTCATGCCACGGGGGCTGGCGCCTGCCAACACGAGTTGGTCCATGTCGATGCCGTCGATGGCAATGGCGTACTCCTTCGGGCAACGCGTGGCCTGCCACAGGTGTAGAGCATAGTCCTGCAAGGCGCTGCTGGCCCGGATTTCGTTCTGCACCATGGTGGCGAACCGGTTGAGCTCATCATAAGGCAGTACACCCTGCTCCACCTCGCGGAGGAGGTTTTCGACATCGTGAAAGCGCGGGTCGAACATCAGCGCCCGCCGGATCTCCGTGCCCTCAGGCAGCTCCATCGCGATCTCCATCAGAAATCGATCGCGGGCGGCTGCCGGGAGCTCGAAGGTTTCCTCCTTTTCCACGCGGTTGCGATCCGCGAACACCTGCAGATGCGGAAAATGATAGGCCCGGTTAAAGGCCGCGACGTTGCGTTCCGCCATGACCCTGAGCAGCAGCGAGTGTACCTGCGGGCGGGCCCGGTTGATCTCATTGAAGAAGAAGATCGAGAGCGCCTCGCCGTGGTTGACCAGGGGGCCCGGGTCCACGCAGGGCCTGCCCTGCTCGTTGATATAGGTGTAGTACACCAAATCGCTGGGCATGAGATCGATCGTGCCTTCCATGCGCTCGTACGCGCCCCCCAGTCCGTGCGCCACGGCCCGCAGTAAGGTGGTCTTGCCTACCCCCACATCGCCTTCGAGCAACACATGGCCGCGTGCGAACACCGCCACCGTGATAAGCCGGATAACGTGATCTTGGCCGATGATGGCCTTTTTCAAAGTGCCCTCGAAAAGAAGGGCGCGGGCGCGCCAATCGCTCAACACGCTGTCTGGGTTCATCTACTTCTCTACGAAGGCCCCGGAATGAAAAGCCCCGCTCAACGCCGGGGCTTTCTCGGGACTACTTCTTGCCACTTCAAAGCTTGCTTACATCGTATTCAAATATGCCGGTTTTCTTGAGATGCTCGACGCGCTTGGCGTTGCGCGCTTCCATGGCCTTGATGGACTCCGACTGCTTATTGATCTCCTTGGCATCGTGTTTCGGATCGTACTTACTGCCGGCCACCTTCTCGGGATAGCCGGGCTTCGGTTCCCAGCAATCACCGGGTGTTTGGCACTTGGTGCCGTCGTAAGCCTGAACGCCAGCCGCTAGCCCGACAGTGAGGCTAGCGGAGATGAGCCAGGTAAGGCGAGTGAACAAGGGTTTTGCTTTCATCATGGATCTCCTATTTATTTTGCTATGTCTTGTGTTGCGGGTTTGAAGTCGTTCCGCTCCTCCGGCGTGAGCCATTCGGCCTTCTCCGGATCACCTTGGTAGACGCTGCGCATCCAGCTCATGATGAGCAGCATCTCATCGATGCTAAGATTCCCTCGCTGTGGACCCATCATCCCCTGGGCGCCATCGTAGAGGGTCTCAAACAGTCCTTTGTCCGTGGCGTTCTTGGGATAAGTCCAGTAGTCATCCGCCAGACCCGGTCCGAGTTTCCCCTCCGCATTGTGGCCGTGGCAGCCGGAACAGGCGCTGAGATAAAG
>JBIMKC010000198.1:0-3477 GCA_043673925.1 Chromatiales bacterium
TCGATCCGGCGCGATCCGCACGACACCCGCATCGGATCGCGACCGCGGCTGGTCAGGAAGCGGCGCGCGGCAGCCACCGTGTCGGCATTGAGGTCGATACCGTGGGCGTCGTGTCCATGCTCTACCAGCCATGCCACCATACCACCGCCGCCGCAGCCCACATCCAGCACCGTCCCAGGGCGGACCTGGTTGGTGAGCAATCGGAACAGGTTGGCCGAGCGAAAATCCGCCAACTGCATCTGTGCCAGAAGCAATTCGTGCTCATCGAGCTTGGGGTGAGCCGGAAAGATATCCACCGGTGTCGAAAAGGATAAGGTAATTGTTTGAGTGGATCCCGTACATTCCCTGTACGGAATGACGGTATATAATAATTGCGACGACTTGACCTTACCGGGTCGATGGGCACATTACGAGCATTTTTGGCCACCTGAATGAACATTCAACTGACAGGCAAACGAGCGCTCGTCTGCGGAAGCAGCCAGGGGATTGGCAAGGCCATCGCGATCGAGTTGTCTCGACTCGGAGCCAGCGTGACCCTCATGGCGCGTGATCGCGCGCGGCTCAATGAGGTGAAAGCCGCGCTCGGCGCCGGTCAGAATCAGCACCATCACGTGCTGGTCGCGGATTTCAACCGGCCGGATGCCGTGAAAGCGGCGCTCGCAGGCTACCTTTCTCAAACCGATCCCGTGCATATTCTGGTGAATAATTGCGGCGGGCCTCCACCCGGCGCGGCCTATCAAGCGGCGCCCGAGGCCTACCTCGCCGCATTTTCACAGCACCTGCTGTGTAATCAAATCCTGGTGCAAGCTCTGCTGGAAGGCATGAAAGCCGCCGGCTATGGCCGCATCATCAATATCATCTCGACCTCGGTGAAACAACCGATTCCCGGTCTTGGAGTCTCCAACACCGTGCGCGGCGCGGTCGCTAGTTGGGCCAAGACTCTGGCCGGCGAGCTCGGTCCTTTCGGGATCACCGTCAATAATGTCTTGCCGGGTTCGACTCGGACCGGCCGTCTGGCGGCGATCCTGGAAACGAAAGCGCGCGAGCACCACCAAGCGCTGGCCGAGATCGAGGTGGCGGAAATGGCGTCGATCCCGCTCCGGCGTTTCGCCGAACCGCACGAGATCGCCTCGGCGGTCGCGTTTCTGTGCTCGCCGGCCGCCGCTTATATTACCGGGATCAGCCTGCCGGTCGACGGCGGCCGCACTCAGAGCTTGTGATGGAGCGAATCGCCAATTACATCGACGGCCGGCTCGAAGCTGCCCGCTCCGGCTGTTTTGTCGATAACATCGAGCCCGCCACCGGGCAAGTCTACTCCCTGACCCCGGATTCCGATGCGGCCGATCTCGAACAGGCGATGACGGCTGCCGATCGCGCGTTTCCCGAGTGGTCGGCTTTGTCCGCCGAGGAACGCGCCCGGCTCTTGCTCGGCATCGCCGACCGTATCGAAGCGGAGACGGAGCCGCTCGCCCGGGCCGAGAGCATCGACACCGGCAAGCCGATCAGCCTGGCCAGGCAGGTCGATATTCCCCGCGCCGCGGCGAATATGCGGTTCTTTGCCCATGCCATTACCCAGTTTGCGAGTGAAGCCCACAGCATGGGCCCGCTCGCCATCAACTACACGCTGCGGCAAGCCTTGGGCGTGGTGGCTTGCATCTCGCCCTGGAACCTGCCGCTTTATCTCTTGACCTGGAAGATCGCGCCGGCCCTCGCGAGCGGCAACTGTGTCATCGCTAAGCCGTCGGAAGTCACGCCGATGACAGCGTATTTGCTCGCGCGGATCTGCATCGACGCGGGCTTGCCGAGAGGCGTCCTGAATATCCTTCACGGCGCGGGCCCGCGCATCGGCCGCGCGCTAGTCGCGCACCCCAGGATCAAGGCGATTTCATTTACCGGCGGAACGCGGACCGGGGCGGAGATCGCACGCACCGCCGCGCCCCAGTTTAAGAAACTTTCGCTCGAGCTCGGGGGCAAGAACCCAACGCTGGTATTCGCCGATTGCGAGTGGGAGGCGACCCTCGATACCACGGTGCGGGCCGCGTTCTTTAACCAGGGGCAGGTGTGTTTGTGCGGCTCGCGCATCTTCGTGGAGCGGCCGATCTATGAACGCTTTCGGAGCGATTTCCTGGCCCGCGCCGAAGCCTTGGAACCGGGCGATCCGCTCGATGAGAAGACTCAACAAGGCGCGCTCGTGTCCGAGTTGCACCTGCACAAGGTGCTTTCCGCGATCGAGCTCGGCCAGCAGGAAGGCGGCACGATCCTCGCTGGCGGTCACCGCGTTACGGTTCCGGGACGCTGCGCAGAGGGTTATTTCGTCGAGCCGACGGTATTCGAGGATCTACCCTTCGATTGCCGCACCAATCAGGAGGAGATCTTCGGCCCGGTGGCCACCTTGATTCCGTTCGAGAGCGAAGCGCAAGTGCTAGTATACGCGAACAGCACCGATTATGGCTTGGCGGCAACGGTTTGGAGCCGCGATGTGCAGCGCTGCCACCGCGTCGCCCACCAGCTTGAGGCCGGGGTGGTGTGGATCAATACCTGGCTCATGCGGGATCTGCGCACCCCTTTCGGCGGGATGAAACACTCCGGCGTCGGCCGCGAAGGGGGCGTGGAGGCCTTGCGCTTTTTTACCGAAGCCAAAAACGTGTGCATCAAGCTGTAGAACGCCTCCTTCGCGAGGGGCTGGAGGAGAGAAACTATATGCCGGAAATGCCTCATACCATCGTCTCGCGAAACGCCCCCGAGCCGGTCGGACCCTATCCTCATGCACGCCGCGTGGGAAGTCTGCTATTCCTCTCGGGCATCGGCCCTCGCCGGCGCGGAAACCCGACCATTCCCGGCGTCACGCTCGATGCTAACGGAAATATCGTTGACTACGACATCGAGATCCAATGCCGTGCGGTGTTCGAGAATGTCAGTACCGTGCTCGACGAGGCCGGCTCAAGCTGGGATCGCCTGGTCGATGTCACGGTGTTTCTGACCGATCTCAAACGTGATTTCGAGACCTATAATCGAGTGTACGCGCAGTATTTCACCGACCACGGGCCTTGCCGCACTACCGTTGAGGTGAGCCGCCTGCCGACCCCGATCGCCATCGAGTTAAAATGCATCGCGACCATTGATTAGATCTCGGAGACGCGCCATGCAACGACTTTCACCCCCGATTAATTTCCAGCGCTGGATCGACGCGCACCGCGAGATCTTTAAGCCTCCGGTTTGCAACAAGCAGGTGTTCGAGGAAGGCGACTTCATCGTCATGGTCGTCGGCGGCCCCAATAACCGCAAGGACTACCACGTCGATGAAGGGCCGGAGTTCTTCTACCAGCTTGAGGGCGACATGCTGCTCAAAACCATCCAAGACGGCATGGTGGTCGATATCTGCATTCGCCAAGGCGATATCTTTCTGCTGCCGCCCAAGCTTCCCCATTCTCCGCAACGCTACGCCAACACCGTCGGCCTCGTCATCGAGCGTAAGCG
>JBIMKC010000199.1:0-3419 GCA_043673925.1 Chromatiales bacterium
AGGAGAAAGCTATGGAGCTGGTGAATGTATTGAGCAACGTCCAGGGGCTCGCGGTGCTCGCGGTGGCCTTGATGCTGGGCTTAGGCGCGTTGGGAGCGGCCATCGGCGTCGGTCTCTTGGGAGGTAAATTCCTCGAAGGGGTGGCGCGCCAGCCCGAGCTCGCCAACCTGCTCATCGGCCGGTTCTTCCTGGTCGCCGGCCTGGTCGATGCCGTACCCATGATCAGCGCGGCCATGGGCCTCTATGTGCTGTTTGCCGATCCCTTCGGCTTCAGCGACGCGTTGGCGAAAGTCGCCGGCGGTTAAAGCACGCAGGCGCTAAGAAAAACAGGAGCTCGACCGTGGATATCAACGCCACCTTGCTTGGCCAGGCGATTACCTTCGCCATTCTGGTCTGGTTCACCATGCGTTTCGTCTGGCCGCCCTTGATGGAGGCGATGGAGGAGCGCGCGAAGCGCATCGCCGACGGTCTCGCCGCCGCGGACAAAGGCCGCCACGATCTGGAGTTGGCCGAATCCCGCGCCAAGACCATCTTGCGCGAGGGCAAGCAGCAAGCCCAGGAAAACATTATCCACGCCCAGAAACGCGCCGATGAGATCATCGAAGAGGCGAAGGCGAACGCGCGCACCGAGGGCGAACGCCTCGTGGCCGCCGCTCGGGCTCAGATCACGCAAGAGACCCAACAAGCCAAGGAGCAATTGCAACGGGAAGTGGCTAGGCTCGCGCTGGTGGGCGCGGAGCAGGTCTTGATGCGCGAGGTCGATGCCAACGCGCATCGGGACGTTCTGGATAAACTCGCGGCCCGACTGTAGAGCGATGCAAGAGACAGCGACACTGGCGCGCCCCTACGCGCAAGCGGTGTTTGAACGCGCCCGGGAGAGCGGTCAATGGGACGAGTGGTCCGGCGCCTTGGCGTTCCTACGGTTGTTGATGCAGGATCCAATGATGCACAAGATCGCCCTCGATCCGCGCATCGAGCGGTCCAAGATGGAGCGGCTGATCTTCGATCTCGCCGGAGATAGACTCACGCGCGAAGTCCGCAATCTCATTCGTGTGCTTCTCGACGGCGGGCGCTTGCAGGTCCTGCCAGAGATCGCCCGGCTTTTCGAGGAGCTGCGCGCCGAGGCCCAGGGGAGCGTCGATGTGGAGGTTATATCCGCTTTCGATCTGAGTGCCGAGCAGGAGCAAGTAATCGCCGCGGCCATGAAACGGCGCGTCGGTAAGGATCTCAAGGTGACATCGCGCATCGATCGGGGCTTGATCGGCGGTGCGATCGTGCGCGTCGGAGATCTCGTGATCGACGCCTCCTTGCGGGGACGCTTACAGCAATTGAGCACGCGGTTTAATTAACCAAATATATTTCCCCTGCGCGGCCTGCGCCGCGCAGAGTGAATAAAGTGAGACTGTAGTGAGACTGTAAAGATGCCAATCAGCGCAATCGAGATCAGCGATCTCATAAAGAAGAAGATCCAGGAATATGATCTCCCGACCGAGGCCCGCACCGAAGGCACGGTGGTGAGCCTCACCGACGGCATTGCCCGCATTCACGGACTGAGCGATGTGATGCAGGGCGAGATGATCGAGTTTCCCGGAAGCGTATACGGCCTCGCGCTTAATCTCGAGCGGGATTCCGTGGGCGCCGTCATTATGGGCGGCTACGAGCACCTCAAGGAGGGTGATGTTGTACGCTGCACCAAGCGCATCTTGGAGGTCCCGGTCGGACCGGCTTTGCTCGGCCGCGTCGTCGATTCCCTCGGCAACCCTATCGACGGCAAAGGCCCGATCGCGGCGCAGGAATCCTCGCCGATCGAGAAGATTGCGCCCGGCGTCATCACCCGGCAATCGGTCAGCCAGCCGGTGCAGACGGGGCTGAAATCTATCGACTCGATGGTGCCCATCGGCCGCGGCCAGCGCGAGCTCATCATCGGCGACCGGCAGACCGGCAAGACCGCGCTCGCCATCGATACCATCATCAATCAGCGCGCTACCGGCGTGAAGTGCATTTACGTGGCGATCGGCCAGAAGGCCTCGTCCATCATTACCGTCGTGCATAAACTCCAAGAGCACGGGGCACTGGAACATACCATCGTGGTCGCGGCGAGCGCCTCGGAGTCGGCGGCGATGCAATACATCGCCCCCTACTCGGGTTGCGCCATGGGAGAGTACTTCCGCGATCGCGGTGAAGACGCCTTGATCATTTACGACGATCTCACCAAGCAAGCGTGGGCGTACCGGCAAGTCTCCCTGCTGTTGCGGCGGCCGCCCGGGCGTGAGGCCTATCCCGGCGATATCTTCTACCTGCATTCGCGCCTGCTGGAACGGGCCTCGCGCCTGAACGCCGCGGAGGTCGAGAAGCGTACCGGCGGTCAGGTGAAGGGCAGGACCGGTTCGCTCACGGCCTTGCCGATCATCGAGACCCAGGCGGGCGATGTGTCCGCCTTCGTGCCAACCAACGTGATCTCGATCACCGATGGGCAAATCTATTTAGAGACCGACCTTTTTAACGCGGGCATACGCCCGGCCATCAACGCGGGGCTCTCGGTGTCGCGTGTGGGCGGCGCGGCCCAAACCAAAATCGTCAAAAAACTCGGTGGCGGTATTCGCTTGGCGCTGGCCCAGTTTCGCGAGCTCGCGGCCTTCGCTCAATTCGCCTCCGATCTCGACGAGGCGACCCGCAAACAGCTCGAACGCGGGCAGCGCATAACGGAATTGATGAAGCAGAAGCAGTATTCACCCCTCACGGTCGCCGAGATGGCGGCGAGCCTCTATGCCGCCGATCGGGGCTATCTCGATGACATCCCGCTCGAACAGGTGGGACCCTTCGAGGCGGCCCTGCATAGTTTCGTGAATAGCGAGCGCGCGGATTTAATGCAACGCATTAACGAGGCCGGCGATTTTAACGATGACATCGATGCGGGCTTGAAAGCCGCCTTGGATGACTTCAAGTCAAATCATGCGTGGTGAGCGCGGCCAAGAAACGTAATCCTTAAGGTGGAGATCAATGGCGGCAGGAAAAGAAATCCGCACTAAGATCAAAAGCGTTCAAAACACGCAAAAGATCACCCGCGCCATGGAAATGGTCGCGGCCAGTAAGATGCGTAAAGCGCAAGAGCGGATGCGAACCGCGCGCCCTTACGCGGATAAGATCCGCAAGGTGGTCGCGCACCTCGCGCACGCGCATAGCGAATATCACCATCCCTACATGATCGCGCGCGAACCGCGGCGCGTGGGCATGATCGTGGTGTCCACCGATCGAGGTCTCTGCGGCGGGCTCAATGCGAACATGTTTCGCGCCACCTTATTGCAGACGAAGGAGTGGAACGCCAAGGGGATCGGTCTCGAGGTGTGTACGATCGGCGCCAAGGCGGCCGGTTTTTTCGCCCGGGTGGGCGGCGCCATAGCCGCGCAGGCGAGCCATCT
>JBIMKC010000200.1:0-3364 GCA_043673925.1 Chromatiales bacterium
CTGGAAGCGGATCTCCTCAGCGCCGCGCGGCACCACCGGGAAATAGAGTCCGGTGTACGTACGCCCTGGCCAAGCTCCCAAAGCTCGGTTTGGCCAGGACACGAAGCGCGCCAGGACCCCCAAGCGATATCACCACCTTAGCAGGCGTTGTGCCGGCCACCGTCTTTTGGTTTCACAACTTGAGCGCAAGTGGCAGCGCTTTCGCCCTCAGTCGCGCGGCCACGCGATTCAAAACGGCATCTTGCAGGATCGGCTTCCCGATCCAGCTCGCCTGAGGGTGGTCGTATTCGGCACGCATAACGAGGGTCGTCGGAGGGCTATACCATAGAATTATGACAGCAAGCCAGCGGTTGGAGCGAGAAAAATCCCGCGGCGGGAGCTAAGCGCCAGCGCGCTATCGCTCTCTTTCAGTGCGGAGACCCACCGGCATGACCCAGCTTGGAGCACGGGCCGCCGTCGGTGCCGGAGCGTGTCTGGGCTCACTGCGCGATCTTCAAGGACTGCTCGCTAAGTCGAACTTGCAAAAATGCAAGGGCTCGGCTATACATTATCTACTCGATGATGCAGTGCAATATCAGACTCCATCCCGTCCCACAACCATAGAGGATGAACCAATGAAACAAACCACCGCGCAAAATTTCCAAGAGGGCGGAAATTCTAGTGTGCGTCTGACCGATAATACCGGAGGCCGGTCCGTCGAGCTGCCACTCGTCTCCGGCACCCTAGGTCCGGCGGTCATCGACATTCGCAATCTGTACCGCGAGACAAATTATTTCACCTACGATCCCGGCTTTACTTCGACCGCAAGCTGTGAATCGAAGATCACCTACATCGACGGCGATGAGGGCGAGCTCCTCTACCGTGGCTATGCCATTGAGGATCTCGCCGAGCACAGTAGCTTTCTCGAGGTCTGCCACCTCCTGCTCTATGGGGAGCTGCCGGACGCCAAGCAGAAGGCGCAATTCCAGCCGATCATCACCTATCACACCATGCTCCACGAGCAGATGCTTACCTTCTACCGGGGATTCCGGCGCGACGCCCACCCGATGGCGGTGATGTGCGGCGTGGTGGGAGCCATGAGCGCTTTCTATCACGACAGCACCGACATCAACGACCCCGAGCAGCGCAAGATCGCAAGCCATAGGCTCATCGCGAAGATGCCGACCATTGCGGCCATGGCCTATAAATATTCCGTGGGCCAGCCCTTCGTCTATCCGCGCAACGACCTCGGCTATGTCGAGAATTTCTTGCACATGTTGTTTTCCGTGCCCTGCGAGGCTTACCGGGCGAGCCCGGCGCAGGCGCGGGCGATGGAGAAGATATTTATACTCCACGCCGATCACGAGCAGAACGCCTCGACCTCCACCGTGCGCACCGCGGGCTCGAGCGGGGCTAATCCCTTCGCCTGCATCGCCGCGGGGATCGCCTCGCTCTGGGGTCCGGCCCACGGCGGCGCCAACGAGGCAGTGCTCAAGACGCTCGCAGAGATCGGGACCAAGGCCCGCATCCCGGAGTTTATCCAGCGCGCCAAGACCAAGGACGACCCCTTCAAGCTCATGGGCTTCGGCCACCGGGTCTACAAGAACTACGACCCCCGCGCCGCGGTCTTGCGCGACACCTGCCATGAGGTGCTCGAAGAGCTCGGCGTCACCCACGAGCCCTTGTTAGAGATCGCGCTTGAGCTCGAGCGCATCGCGCTCGAAGATGAGTACTTCATCGAGCGCAAGCTCTTCCCCAACGTGGACTTCTACTCCGGCATTATTCTCAAGGCCATGGGCCTGCCGACCAGCATGTTCACGGTGCTCTTTGCCGTGGCGCGTACGGTGGGGTGGGTCGCGCAGTGGAAGGAGATGATCGAGGACCCGGCGCAGAAGATCAGCCGCCCGCGCCAGATCTACACCGGCTACCCGCACCGCGCCTTCGTGCCGATCGCGGTGCGGGGATGACGCGGGCTGAGTAATCTGGAACCTACCTCAAGTGTTCACACCTTTCGTACCTCTCTACCCTTCGTTACAAGACGACTCCTGCGCGCAAGCCCCTGAAAGAGAGCGGGGATCGGCCGCTTTAGTGCTCACTGCGTTACCAGACGTCTGGAGCTCACAAGCCCTGGTTCTCAGTGGAGTTATCGCCCACTTAACCGGCAGTGCGTTACCAGAGGCTATGTCGAATTCGGCATAGTGCAGAGCGTTTTCAGTTAAGCGGTTGCGCACGCAAGCGGCAATGTATTGCACTGAGGTACGGCGCGGCCGGTTAACTAAAAACGGATTGGACTAAGCCGCGGGCAGGATGGCACGGCTATGGGGATTGAATGCTCTGCCGTGGTTGGCAGCGGAATAATCTACACGCCACTGCGCGCTTGACTGCACAACACCATCAAACGGCCGGATTTCGCTTTGATTTCCACTATGATTGACAATAGGCCCGACCCTCAGTACTTTCCTATTCGATCAAAAGGGCGTTTATTCGTCCGGCTCTTCAGGAAGTCGTGTGGGTGGATTTTGATGTTTTCACAGTGGCGGCAGCATACAGGTGAGTATCTTCAGGCGCAGATATTCTTCGTCGCGCAGCCCGTAGGCACGTCGCTGAAGGACCCGGATCTTGTTGTTCAGGCCCTCGACGAAACCAAGGGCGACCTTGTCCTCTGGCTTACAGTAGGCAGCAATGCCATCCCAATGCCGCTCGATCATCTGGGCGAATTTCTCATGGGGCTTCAGCCGCTGCCACTTCAGGCTCGCCCGCCAGTTCTCAAAGAACCGCCGTGCCCAGCCCTCGCGCTGGTAGCTCCACAGCTGCCCGAAGGACTCCTTGAGCAGGTAGGGCGGTGTGGAGCCGCTTGTTGGCCGCAAGCAGGGTCTTGAACGCTTGTCGCCCTTCGAGCGTCAGGTTCTCCCGGCGCGAGAGCAAGGTGTACTTCTGTCCCTTGAAGAAGCGGCGGTCTTTGCCCGAGTGCACCCGACCGCAGCAGCCGCAGGTCGTTTTTTTGAGCGCCGCACAAGGGTAATGACACGCGCCTTCGGATCGCCGAAGACGCCGTGCACCGTGGGTTGCGACGAAAACCGGGGAAGGCGTATGCGTCCCACAGCCGCCGCTTTCGCTTCGCCGGAGTGGCCATCGAAACATGATGCCAAATCGGAGCACCTCACAACAGGCCTGAAACGCAATAAACATGCGGTCTCCATCCGCGTTGCGTGGCATCCATGATTGCGGATTTGATAAAGGCTTGCCAGCTCGCCGATCTTAAAACGTTAGGTATTCGGCCAGGATCCTGCCCGATCTGCGGCCCGACGCTGCTCGTTAGGCTTGCTGACAACGATATCGGGGTAAGGTGCGCTCGGTGCCGCGGAAGCGTCATCGCCATGTCATT
>JBIMKC010000201.1:0-3363 GCA_043673925.1 Chromatiales bacterium
TTGACATATCATATATAGTATAGACACAATATGAAATGTGGCGGATCGAGGAGCACCGACGCGTTGACATGCAGCTTGACTCCGCGCCCCGCGAAATACTGAAGCGCTACGAGAAGTGGAAGGACATCGCGGTGATTTCTGGACCTCCCGGCTTACGATTGATCAAGGGGTTTCACGATGAAACTCTGTCGGGCGAGTGGGCCGGGCATCGCTCCTCTCGCCTGGGGCTGAAATACCGGGTCATTTATAGACTCGTTTCCGACGAGCAACTCTTTCAGGTCGTCTCGATCACCGTCCACGACTATCGGAGACCGTGAATATGAAGCAGTTTCATCCCGCCAAGAAGCGGATTGAGGTATCGATTGGAGAGTCCTTGCGGATCGTTCGCGAGCTTCAGGAATTGAGCCAGAACCAACTCGCTCGGCTTACCGGTATCCCGCAGGCCACTATTTCTGCGATCGAGAACGGTCGTGTGAGCCTGGGTGTCGAGCGGGCAAAGGTTCTCGCCAAGGCGCTGAAGTGTCATCCGGCTGTTTTGGTATTTCCGGGATGGGATGCGGTGGCCAGTCCGTTTTAGAAGTTTTGGAAGAGAATTTCCGCTTCGCGCTTGGTCTCACCATTTAACCCGTCCAGCCAAGGCCCGAGGCGATGCAGTTGATCGAAAGCAGCAAGGGCACGAGCTCCCGGCGGCGCTCTCTCTCGGATTTCTTGGCGCCGCGGAACTGCTGAATCAAGCGCACTTGTTCGTGGCCGACTTGGTCGATGATCGCGAGCCTTCGCGCGAGCCGCCGGCGAAAGCGCGGGAAGCGGACGCAGAGATCCCGCGCGCCGCTCACGCGATGTACCATCGCGACAGTGCGCTCGAACTCCTCCTTGACCATGGCATAGATCTCCTCGCGCACCTCCGCGTTTGGGACCAGCTCGGCGTATTCACGGGCGATGGTCAAGCTCACTTGCGGGAGGGTCTTTTCAACCTCGTCGATGATGAGCCGGAACAGCCGCGCGTGGTGGAACATGCGTTTTAACAGCGCTTGGCCTTCGGCGCCACGCACCTCGAGGAAGTTCTTGATGCCGCTTCCGATCCCGTACCATCCGGGGATCATGTGGCGATTCTGCGTCCACGCGAATACCCACGGAATGGCGCGCAAATCATTCAAGGTCTTAGCGCCGAAGCGCCGGGCCGGGCGCGAGCCGATGTTCAAGAGCACCAACTCATCGACGGGGCTTGCGGCCTGGTAGTAGTCCACGAGGCCTGGATGCTCGGCCAGGCGCCGGTAGGCGGCGTAAGCCGCCCCCGACAGCGCCTCCATGGCCTCATCAGCCTCGGCATCGGGTTGCAGCTCCCGCTCGTGCTCGGATTTCAGCGTATGTTCCAGGACGCTCGATGCCAGCAGTTCCATCTGATACAAGGCCGTGCCGCGGTTCGCGTACTTGAAGGAAACCACCTCACCCTGTTCGGTCATCCGCATGCGTCCGTCGATAGAGCCGGGCGGTTGCGCCGCGATGGCATGCCCGGTCGGGACACCCCCCCGGCTCACCGAACCCCCGCGGCCATGAAAGAACGACATCGCGATCCCCGCCTCGGCGCCGACACGGGTCAGCCGGAATTGGGCCCGGCTCAGCTCCCAGTTAGAGGTGAAAAAACCGCCGTCCTTGTTGGAATCGGAATACCCGATCATCACCTCTTGCACCCCGCCCTGCGCCCGGACCGAGCGCCGTACCACCGGCGCTGCCAGGAGCTCTTTCATGATCCCTGGCGCGCGCTTGAGATCCTCGATGGTCTCGAACAAGGGCACGATGGGCAGCGTGCAGTGCTCCACGCCCTCGGGATCGGCAAACAATCCGGCGTATTTCGCAAGCAGATAGACGCCCAGGATATCCGCCACCGAGCGCGTCATGCTTAAGATCACATGACCGAACGCATCGCGATCCACTTCCCGCCGCATCAACGGCACCATCCGCAGCATGCCGAGCGTCGCTACGGCTTGTTCATCGAGGCCATCGAGTTGGGCCGGATCGCCGAGCGGCCGGGCTAGCTCATCGTGAAGCCACTGATTCCAGGGCGCCGACCCGATCTCGGGCGGCTCGGTCCCGTCGTGCCGATGTTGCCACAGCGCCGACAGGGTCTTGGTCGTCACGGTCGAGTTCTCGCGCAGATCCAAACGCACCGTCCGGAACCGGAACACCTCGACCTCCCGCCTGAGCGGACGCACGAGGCTCGTCGCCAAGCTGTCGCAATGAGCATCCATGAGCGCGCGTTCCATGGTTTTGAGATCGTCGATGAGATCGTCCGCGCTGCCGTAACGGGGATAGCCGTTCCCGGCAGCGGGCGCCGCAAGCGTGCCTTCGACCTTACGCAGCATGCAGGCGGCGAATTGCCGGAACACCTCGCCCGGGTTGCGGCGCGTGATCACCGCTTGGTCCTCAAACTGCGCCAAGGTCGTGTTCAATGCGGTTTCGAAATAGGGCGGAACCGGGACGGCATGAGCGGCGATGCTCAGGACCCGCGCCAGGTGACTCAAGCGGCTCCGGTAGCGGTGGAGACTCGCCCGGCGGTTGCTGAGCAAGGTGTCGCGGGTCACTTCGTTGGTGACGAAGGGATTGCCGTCGCGGTCACCCCCGATCCACGAACCGAATTTAAGGAAAGCCGGGGCCGCGAAGCCAGCGCCCCCGTATGATTGCTCGAGTGCGCGATCGAGTTTCTCCATCAGCTCCGGCACGCGTTCAAACAGCACCTCATCAAAAAAGTGCAAGCCCCACGCGACTTCCTGAGCTACCGTCGGCTTTTCGAGCCGCAGCTCGCCGGTTAACCAGAGGAGCTCGATTTCGTTGCGCAGCTTTCCGATCCGATTCTCGCGCTCCCGAGGTGTCCAGCGCGGCGTTTCCAACTCCACCAGCAAGAGATAGATCCGCCGGTGAATTTCGAGCACCGTGACCCGCTTGGCCTCGGTGGGATGGGCGGTGAGCACGGGCTGGATGCGGGCCCGCTCCAAGACGGTCTGAATGACACTCGGCGCGATCCCGGCGCGTTTTGCCTCGGCGAGAACGAACGCGAAGGTACCGGGAACATGCTCCGCCCCGCGCTCGGCCTCGGTCTGGCGCAAGCGGCGCATCGTGGAGTTCTGCTCGACCAGCGTGACGAGTTGGAACCAGATCCCCCAGGCCTGCAGCGTCCGCAAGAGAAGCTCGGGCTCGCGCCCCGAGAGCGGCGCGCCCCCTCGCAACACGGCTTCCACCTCCGGGCGCCGCTCGCGCACGACCTCGCACAACAGGCCGAAAAGAAGATCGAGGAGCTCTTGGGCGTAGGTGGCCCCAGCCCCCTCGCCGGTCTTATTGCCCTTACGCGCCGGGCGCCGTTTCTCG
>JBIMKC010000202.1:0-3344 GCA_043673925.1 Chromatiales bacterium
AGGCCAGTAGCTCAATTGGCAGAGCGGCGGTCTCCAAAACCGCAGGTTGGGGGTTCGAGTCCCTCCTGGCCTGCAATCGCGTGCAGGGTGGAAACTACGACGGGTCGGCGCCGCAGCTAATTGCAACCAATATGTTAAATCCAAAGGCAGAAATCCAAGAACGTAAGGGCGACGTCTTTAAGCTCGCTCTGGCCCTGTTGCTGGTCACCGGCGCCATGGCAGCGTTTTATTTCTACAGCGACCAGTCGTTACTGCTACGGGTCGTCGGGCTCTTGGCCGTGGGAGGTGTCGCGGGGACGCTGGCGCTGCAGACGGCGCAGGGGCGCGATGTCTGGGGATTCTTCAAGGAGGCTCAGATCGAGGTGCGCAAGGTCGTATGGCCGACGCGCCAGGAAACGACCCGCATGACCCTAATCGTCATCGCCATGGTCATCGCAATGGCGGCGATACTGTGGCTGCTTGATGCCATGCTTGCGTGGTTGGTGCAGTGGCTTACCGGGCAGAGAGGCTGATGGCATGACGCTGCGTTGGTATGTCGTGCACGCCTATTCGGGGGCCGAGAACCAAGTGAAGCGCTCGTTGCACGAGCGCATCCAACGCAGTGGCTTGCAAAATAAGTTCGGAGACATCTTGGTGCCGACGGAGGAGGTCGTGGAGCTGCGGGATGGACAGAAACGCAAGACGGACCGCAAGTTTTTCCCGGGTTATGTCTTAGTTCAGATGGAAATGGACGAGGACACCTGGCACCTGGTAAGAGAGGTGCCGAAGGTAATGGGTTTCATCGGTGGAAGCGGCGATCGGCCCGCGCCGATCACGGATCAGGAAGCCGAAAAAATCTTGCATCGCATGCAGGAAGGCACCGATAGGCCGCGGCCAAAGGTATTGTTCGAGGTGGGCGAGGTGGTGCGGGTTAAGGAAGGGCCGTTCACCGATTTCAGCGGTGTGGTCGAAGAAGTGAACTACGAAAAAAACCGCTTACGCGTGGCGGTGTTAATCTTCGGCCGCGCGACGCCGGTGGAACTGGATTTTAGTCAGATCGAGAAGGAATGACGGAGCGCGATGGTTTACGCAACAGGATGCTTACTCAAGAGAGGCACACGTGGCAAAGAAAATACAAGCGTACGTAAAGCTGCAAGTCCCCGCGGGCAAGGCAAATCCGAGCCCGCCGGTTGGACCGGCCCTGGGCCAGCACGGTGTGAATATCATGGAGTTCTGCAAGGCCTTCAACGCCCATACACAAGGGCTCGAGCCGGGACTGCCGACTCCGGTGGTCATCACCGTCTTCGCAGACCGCAGTTTTACGTTTATTACCAAGACCCCGCCCGCATCGGTGCTGCTGCGCAAGGCCTTGGGACTCGAAAAAGGCAGCAGCACCCCGAATAGCAACAAGATCGGACGGGTAACACAGGCGCAGCTCGAAACGATCGCCAAGACCAAGGAACCGGATTTGACGGCGGCGAGCTTGGAAGCGGCTATGCGCACCATCGCCGGTACCGCGCGCAGTATGGGTATTGAAGTCGAGGGAGTTTAGTCATGGCGAAGCTCAGTAGGCGAGGGAAAGCGGCGCGGGAAAAGGTCGTCGCCGGTCAACAGTATGCCGTGGATGAGGGCCTGCGACTCCTAAAAGAGCTCGCCTCCGCGAAGTTCGATGAATCGGTCGAAGTGGCGATCAACCTGAGTATCGACGCGCGCAAATCGGACCAGTCGGTGCGGGGCGCCATCGTCTTGCCTCATGGCACCGGAAAACAGGTGCGGGTCGCCGTGTTCGCCGAGGGCGCCAAGGCCGAGGCGGCGCGCGCCGCGGGCGCCGACATCGTGGGACTCCAAGATCTGGCCCAACAAGTGAAGGCGGGTCAAATCGATTTCGATGTGGCCGTCGCCGCACCCGAGAGCATGGCCATCGTGGGTCAACTCGGTAAAATCCTGGGACCGCGCGGCCTGATGCCGAATCCCAAGGTCGGCACCGTCACCCCGGATGTGGCTACGGCGGTAAGAAACGCGAAGGCCGGACAAGTGCGCTTCAAGAGCGATAAATCCGGTATAGTCCATTGCTGTATCGGCAAGGTTTCGTTTCAGACCGGCGCCCTGCAGGAGAACCTGGCGACGATTGTCGCCGCCCTCATCAAGGCCAAGCCGGCGGCAGCGAAAGGTGTTTACCTGAAGAAGGTGAGCGTCGCCAGCACCATGGGGCCGGGGATCCAGTTGGATCGAGTCAGCATCGCCGGGGCCTAGGCCGTGCACAGCCGGCGCAGAGGGTGTCCCCCGTGACGGCTGGAGTTTTGGGTAGGACGCCAGTTTACGAGGAGATGACTGACTTGGTGATTTAGCCAGTCCGCTGGCGATCTACGAGAGTCGGGAAGTGTCTTAAACAGGAGGGCAGGTGTGAGGCTTAGTTTGGAAGCAAAGCAGGCTATCGTAGCCGAGGTCGCGGAAGTCGCGCGTAGTGCTCATTCCGCGGTCGCCGCCGAATACGCGGGATTATCCGTCGCACAAATGACGGACTTGCGCAACGCGGCGCGCAAAGCGAGCGTTTATTTGCGCGTGGTGAGAAACACGCTGGCGCGCAGGGCCGTGTCCGACACCCAATTTTCGTGCATGCGTGAAGGTTTGGTGGGACCGCTGGTATTGGCGTTCGCGGGCGAGGATCCCGGGGCTGCTGCACGAGTGATCGATGAGTTCGCGAAAAGAAACGATAAGCTCGTCGTGCGATTGGTCGCGCTCGGCGGAAAGCTGCTCGATCCGGGCGCCATCAAGGCGGTTGCGAGCCTCCCGACGCGGGAACAGGCTATCAGCCGTCTGATGGCGGTCATGCAGGTCCCGGTAGCCAAGCTCGTGCGGACGCTGGCCGAACCGCATACGCGGTTGGTGCGCGTGCTGGCGGCGGTACGCGATCAAAAGCAAGCGGCTTAATTCATTGTCACAGGCATTTTTAGTTAGGAGGCTTAGCTATCATGGCAGTGTCAAAAGTAGAGATCTTGGAGGCCATTTCCAAGATGACGATTCTCGAAGTGGTGGACCTTGTTGAGGCTATGGAAGAAAAGTTCGGGGTGTCGGCCGCGGTCGCGGTCGCGCCGGCGGCCGCCGGCGCCGGAGGGGCACCGGCGGCGGCAGTGGAAGAGCAGACCGAGTTCACGGTGCTGATGACGAGCTTCGGCGAAAACAAAGTTAGCGTGATCAAGACGGTGCGCGCGATTACCGGCCTTGGACTTAAGGAAGCTAAAGACCTGGTCGAAGGCGTGCCCTCGGCGGTCAAAGAAGCGATGCCGAAGGAGGAAGCGGAAACCATCAAGAAGCAACTCCAAGAGGCGGGTGCGACGGTCGAGGTCAAGTAACAGCAGGCACCT
>JBIMKC010000203.1:0-3330 GCA_043673925.1 Chromatiales bacterium
GCACCCGGAGCTTCGCGTTCGCCGTGGTGCTCGCGACATACCTGGCAGGGCTCGTCGTCGGCGCGGCGCTCTACGCGCGCTCGGCCGATCGCGTGCGTGATCCGTGGGGAGTCTTCGGGTTCTTGATCGCTGCGGCCGGGCTCGTTGCGCTGCTCGAGATCGCGGGGCTGGGCAGGTGGCTGGTAGTGCTGCAGACCCAGACCGAAGCCGCCGTTCTCGCGCTGACGGGCAGCCAACTCGCCGGGATGTGCGCCCGCTTTGCCGTCGCGGCCGCCTGCATCGTCTTCGTGCCGACGGTGCTTCTCGGCGCCGCGTTCCCGGTCGCGCTTCGATTGACCGTGGACGCCGGACACGTCGGGCGTGACGTCGGGGTCGTGGTCGCGCTCAACACCCTCGGCGGGGTCGCTGGCACCATCTGCACGGGCTTCGTGCTCGTGCCGGCGCTCGGGCTCGTGCGCACGCTCGCGGCACTGGCGATCGGCGCCGCTGCGATTGGCCTCTTCGCCGTGATGCGCGGTCCGGCGGTACGGCCCGCGCTGCGCCTGGCCACGCTCGCGCTCGGCGCAATCTCGATCCTCGCCGCCATCCTCACGCCATCGCACCGCCTGGCGAGCCTGCTTCCCGGTGCGCGTGGCGGGTCGCTCGCCTTTTACGAGGAGAGCCGCGGTGGCACGGTCGCGGTCGTGGAGTCGCAGTCGGGGGGCAACCGCTTCAAGCGCCTCTACATTCAGGGCGTGTCCAACTCCGGGGATGCGATGCCTTCGCTCCGCTACATGCGGCTGCAGGCCCTGCTGCCGCTTCTCATTCACGGCGGCGAGCCGCGCTCGGCGCTCGTCATCGGTCTCGGGACCGGCATCACCGCGGGCGCGCTGCTCCCGTTTCCGGGGCTCGAAGAGCGCGTCGTAGCGGAGCTGCTGCCGGCGGTCGTACGCGCCGCGCCGCTGTTCCAGGGGAACTTCGGGGCGGCGTCAGACCCGAAGATCGAGATCCGCGTGCGCGACGGTCGTCGGGAGCTGCTGCGCAGCCCGGAGCGGTACGACCTCATCACCCTCGAGCCGCCGCCGCCGTCGGCAGCGGGCGTGGTGAACCTCTATTCGACCGACTTCTATGCCCTCGCCGCCGTACGACTCCAACCAGGCGGTCTCCTCGCGCAGTGGCTGCCGCTGCCGACCCAGAACGACGAGGACACGCGTTCTCTGGTGGCAAGCTTCCTCGACGTATTTCCGGACGCTACGCTGTGGACGACGGAGCTCCACGAGATGCTGCTCATCGGCTCCTTCGATCCGATCGCGCTCGACGCGCCGCGCATCGCGGCCCGCTTCAACCAACCCGACGTAGCCGCGGCGCTGCGTGAAGTGGGCATCGCATCCCCGGCCGCGCTGCTCGCGACCTGGGTCACGGACCGCGCCGGACTCCAAGCGTATGCAGGCGGCGCACCTCCGGTGACCGACGACCAGCCACGCATCGAGTACGCAACCTGGGTGCGCCCGAAGGAAATCACGCGCGTGTTGCCGCGGCTTCTCGGTCTGCGCACTGAACCGCCTCTTCAGGGCGCCGACGAGGCGTTCCTGGCTGCGGTGGCCGACGAGCGCGAACGCTTGCTCGCCTTCTATAGCGCGGGGCTCCACGCTTACAACGGCGAGCGTGGGCTGTGGGCGCGCGACATGCGGCGTGTGATTAGCGAGGACGGCGACAATCCCTATTACCGCTGGTTCGTGGGCGGAGCACTGTGAGGTGACGACAACGAATGCACAGCCCCGTACGCGGCTCAGTGAGCGACTCGGGCGATTCCAGGGTACCCCTCGAACCCTGTGTCGAAGCTGAGGATCCTGCCGATGCCCTGCTGCTCCATCACCGCGACGTGGATGGCATCTCTGGCAGACAATCGCCGGCTTCCCAGCAGGATCGATTTGGCGCGCTCGACACTCGACGTATCGACTGGGAACACCTCGTCGACGATCCCGAGAATGGCGTCGAACGCTGGCTGGATAGCGTCCTTGCGATCGACGGCCACGTATCGGTGCAAGATCTCTTGGAGGACCTCGGCGTCAGTGACCAGTCGCTCGCGATCCGCGATTATACGCTCGAGCAGCCTCTGCGCGTCGACCTTATTCGGGTGCGCACTGCCCACGAGGTACATCGGAATGTTCGAGTCCACGAAGATCACGGCTGTCCGGACCGCGCGTAGCCGGATTCGATTTCTGCCAGCATCTGGTCCACCGAACCCGATGGGAAGGAATACGCGACGGCCGCCCGAACGACCTCGATCTTGCGCTTGGCATCAGAGCGTGGTTCGCGGTGCCGGGCGGCCCGCAGGGCCTGCCGCACCCACTCCGCCACCGTTAGCCGCTGATGTTGCGCGGCCTGCTTGATTTCGTACAGTTCGGTGTCATCGAGGATCACCTGAAGCCGCTTACTCATGGGATGAGTATGATCGACTGTAATGAAGGAGTCAACCCGCAAGAAACGGCGCGTGCGTCTGCCACGCGGCACGCCCGCTCTGCGTTTGCACGGCTCCATTCCTACACCGGAGAGCGGGAGGCGTGGGCGCGCGACATGCGGCGTGTGATGAGAGACGGTGGCAATCCCTACTACAGATGGTTCACGAGCGGAGGACAGAAATGACTGCAACGACTGCACGACAAAGGGCACGGCCATGAGCGCCCGCGACGACATTCTCACGCTGAAGGCGCGCATGGCCGAATCGATCATCGGCCAGGAGAAGATGATCGAGCGGCTGCTGCTCGGGCTGCTCGCCAACGGCAACCTGCTGGTCGAAGGGTTGCCGGGGCTCGCCAAGACGCGCGCGATCAAGACGTTGGCAGAGAACCTCCATGCGCAGCTCTCGCGCATCCAGTTCACGCCGGATCTACTTCCCTCGGACATCACGGGTAAAGTGGAGGTTCATGGGTTCGAACCCCATCGGCAGGTCCATCGATAGGTTGTTGGATTTACATCAATATAGTAATCGGGATTCCATCATGAATACATTAAAAATGAAGTTTATTCTTGGTATTGCACTACTTATCGTAGGTTTTTCATCATATATACTATTCGGTATTCCATACACCTATAGTGATGGCGATCGATCGGGTGTTGTTTTTAAAATAAGCAAGAAAGGATTCCCTATCAAGACATGGGAGGTGAGCTCAACGTAGGGACGGCAAGTTCGGACGTAAGCAGCTCCGTTGCCATGAAAGTGTGGGAATTTTCTGTAGCCAATGATGGGCTAGCTGAAAAAATAGAGGAGTTCGCACGTTCAGGAGAACGAGTCACACTTCACTATGAGCAACCATTTAAAATGGGGGTGTGGCATGGCAAAACAGAGTA
>JBIMKC010000204.1:0-2121 GCA_043673925.1 Chromatiales bacterium
CTAGTTTGAAAACCGGCGGTCTCGCATTAGGCGAATTCGTGATCAATTTGGTGCTCGTGCCGGTGGTGTTGTTTTACGTATTGCGCGACTGGGACCTCATGATTGCGCATATCGGCGAAACGATTCCAAGACGCGCTCGAGACGAAACCATTTCTATGGCTCGCGATGTCGACAAAGTCCTGGGACAATTTTTACGCGGCCAATTGTCGGTCATGCTGTTGCAAAGCGTCTTTTATGTCACCGGCCTTTGGCTCGTGGGTCTGGACTTTGCGCTGCCGATCGGCATCCTGGCGGGGATGCTCACTTTTGTTCCTTATCTCGGCGCGATCGTCGGGTTCGTGCTCGCGACGCTCGCCGGATTGATTCAATTCCAAAGTTTCGGAGGGTTGGTCCCGGTGTGGATCGTTTTCTTCCTCGGGCAGCTACTGGAAGGAATGGTCGTCACACCTCGGTTGGTGGGAGACCGCATCGGGCTGCATCCGGTATGGGTGATTTTTGCGCTGCTCGCTTTTGGCCAGTTGTTCGGGTTTTTCGGTGTGCTGCTGGCGCTGCCCGCGAGTGCGGCGCTCGTGGTTGGGTTTAAGTACTTGCACCAGAAATACACCGACAGCGCACTTTACAGCGAACCGAAAGAGCGTCTCGTCATTTCTTCCTCTGAAGAAGCGGAAGAGACGGAAAGAGGCGAAGGACTGAAAGAGCCAAAGGCGTGAAGGGTGAGTGTGGAACAGTTGATACCGTTCACTGCCCCACCAGAGACTCAGGCCCTCAAACCACAGCTAGAGAGTACCGGAAAAGGGGATCATCATCGATACGCAAGTAAGCCTTCGGTCGTGAAGCGAAATTGAAAAGAGCGCAACCGGCGCGAACCCGGATGCGGGCGGCGAAAGCTTGCCCTCGCTGATTAGTCGCCTGGGCGAAGATATAGTCACTCTACTCGACACCAAACTCGGCCTGCTGAAGCTCGAGATCAAAGAAGACGTAAGCGCATATGTGCGCGGGCGCGTCACTATCGGCGTGGGGCGATTGTGCCCGACTATGCGCTCGGCCCGCACACCGCCTGCCTCGGGCTTGCCTTCTACGAGGGAAATCTCTTGCCGGCGCGGTATGCGGGCGGGGCGTTCTTCGGTCAGCACGGCTCATGGAACCGCAAGCCGCGGAGCGGCTACAAGGTGATTTTTGTGCCGTTCGTCGATGGTCGACCAGCCGGCGCGCCCGAGGATGTGCTGACCGGCTTTGTCAATGCGGACGGGGAGGCGCTGGGTCGTCCGGTCGGCGTGGCGGTCGACCGAGCGAGCGCGCTGCTGGCGGCGCCCCACGGTCCTCACGCCAGCCCATCACATTCACGCTTAATCCTATCCACGCATTCTGGCTTCTTCGGCCGGGCTCCCGATTCGCCGTATCTTGACATTGCAACGCTGTCGGTTAAGATACCATCTAGGTAGATGGCATATGGATGGTTACTGAGGTTGTATAAGCGTGCGTGATCTGCGGTCGAAAGTAGCTGAAAGCGAGAAAATTACGATTAACCTCGGGTTCGTCGATCTGGGGCAGATCGACTTGTTGGTGCAAGAAGGGTTTTATTCCAACCGCACTGACTTCATCCGCACTGCGATACGCAACCAACTGACAACTCATGCCGAGGTAGTGAAACTAACCGTGGCCCGCAAGACCTTGGTTCTCGGCCTGCAGGATTTCAGCCGCCAGGACCTTGAGAGCGTGCAGGCGGCGGGACAGAAGCTCCAGATCCAGGTCCTCGGTCTGGCCCGTATTGCCGAGGATGTGTCCCCCGAACTGGCCCGCGCCACCATCGATTCCGTCACCGTATTGGGTGCCTTGCACGCGAGTGCGGCAGTCAAGGTTGCCTTAGCCGATCGGATCCACTAATTAGCACAGCGAGGTTATGGATATGAATGAGGCAATGCGCGCTGGGATGCTCGAAGCCACCCGCCTGATCCGCACACGCGGGCTCCTCGAGGCCACCGTCACGATTCAACGCACGCTGCGGGGCATCGTCGCGCCCGACGCTGCGGTCGACTCCCTCGGTCCGAACACGGATGCGCCCATCGAGGGCACCTTCCGTGTCATTGATGCGGACTCCCTCCCGTCGCCTGGTAGTACCGA
>JBIMKC010000204.1:2221-3303 GCA_043673925.1 Chromatiales bacterium
CGGGCCATCCACACGCTTCCGCCCCCCACGGCGTCCGCATCGGTGGGCATACTCCGAGCCGGCATCCCGGCCCGCCCCCACTCCAGACCGAGCATACGAGGTGGTGCCGGGGGGGCGGTTCCTCACCGGGTCCTACACCAATCAGGCGGGAAATCGCACCTACAAGCTGTATATCCCCAGTGGCTACCATGGGCAAACGCTGCCCTTAGTCGTTATGCTCCATGGCTGTACGCAGACCCCCGACGATTTCGCCGCCGGTACCGGCATGAATGTGCTCGCCGAAGAACACCAGTGCTTCGTGGTGTATCCCGCCCAGGCGCCCGCCGCCAATGGGTCGAAGTGTTGGAATTGGTTCAATGCGGCTGACCAGCACCGCGACCAGGGAGAGCCATCCATTATTGCCGGTATCACCCGCCGAATCATCGGCACCTACCCCGTCGACGCGCGGCGGGTCTACGTGGCTGGACTATCAGCCGGCGGGGCGATGGCCGCGATCATGGGGATGACCTACACCGATCTTTATGCGGCCGTCGGCATCCATTCCGGGCTTCCATACGCTGTCGCCCACGACCTTCCTTCCGCCCTAACCGCAATGAAGCAGGGCGGGCCGACCCCTGGCCGCCAGCCAGACGTCGGTGTTCCAGGGGCGGAGCGATGCTCGCTGGTCGTCCCAACGATCGTGTTCCACGGGGATCGAGATACAAAGGTACACCCGCGCAACGGCGACCAAGTGATCGCGCAATGGACGACGATCCACGCCCGTGATGGGGCGCACAACAAGGCAGGGACAGCTCCGCAGGTAACCCTCCGGCGGGGCCAAGTGCCTGATGGCCATGCCTACACCCGCGCCATCTACCACGACGTGAACGGGCAGGCCATCCTAGAGCAGTGGTGGGTCCATGGGGCCGGCCACGCGTGGTCGGGTGGGAGTTCCAGTGGCTCGTATACCGATCCTAAAGGGCCCGATGCGGCTAAGGAAATGATCCGCTTTTTCTATGAACACCCGCGCCGCGAGGCGGCAGAGCGGACTTACGCTGGACATACAGCGCCGCAATAGCCCCCGTAGGCTGGGCTGACACGCC
>JBIMKC010000205.1:0-3266 GCA_043673925.1 Chromatiales bacterium
CTAGTTCCTGCAGATAGCTGTCCTTCTCGACGAGAATCGCCTTGTACCGCCCCTGGAAGAGATGGCCGACGTGGCCATGGCGGCGATTGAAGCGCTGGGTGTAGATTCCGTTCAACTGGCGCATGCCCGTCGCGAGGTTGGGCAGCAGGGTCTCCACCAGGAAATGATAGTGATTGTCCATCAGGCAGTATGCGTGACACACCCAATCGAACCGCGCGACGCACTCGGCGAACACCTGAAGCAGTAGCTCCCGGTCCGCATCGTCGGCAAAGATGTCTTCCCGCCGATCCCCGCGAGCGGTGAGATGGTAGATCGCGCCGGGAAACTCGAGGCGAAGGGGCCGGGCCATGCCGATCAGGATACCGGGAAGGATGCGTTAACACAAGACCTGACCCCTTCTGGTATGACCCCTTCTGGTACTCAAGACCTGACCCCTTTTGGTACTTTTGGTATTTTGCAAGACCTGACCCGGGTTTTACGTCGCCGCCCCGTCGATGAGCCGCGACTGCGCCTCGCGGTATTTGGCTGCGGTCTTTTCGATGATCTCGCGAGGCAACCGCGGCGCGGGCGGTTTCTTGTCCCAGGCCAGCGTCTCGAGGTAATCGCGCACAAACTGTTTGTCGAAGCTCGGCGGGCTCTGGCCCACCGCGTAGGAATCGGCCGGCCAAAAGCGCGAGGAATCGGGCGTCAGCGCCTCATCGATGAGAACCAGATCCCCCTCCGCGTCGAGTCCGAACTCGAATTTGGTATCGGCGATGATGATGCCGCGCCCACGAGCGTAGTCCGCGGCGTGCGTGTAAAGCCGGATGGAAATCTCGCGCACGCGCTCGGCAAGCTCCCGGCCGATGAGATCCGCGGTCCTGTCGAAGCTTATGTTCTCATCGTGCCGGCCCAGCTCTGCCTTGGTCGAGGGGGTGAAGATCGGTTCCGGCAAGCGCTCGGCCTGCCGCAACCCCGGCGGTAAGGCGATGCCGCAGAGGGCGCCGGTCTTTTGATAATCCTTCCACCCCGAACCGATGAGGTAGCCTCTCACGATGGCCTCGACCGGCAAGGGCTTTAGCCGCCGGACCAAGAGCGCGCGGCCCTCGAGCGCGCTGCGCTCGCTCGGGTCGGTCAACACCTCGCCCAAGGATAAGGAGGCGCGGTGGTTGATGACGATTTGGCGCGTGCGGTCAAACCAGAAGCGCGAAAGGGCCGTCAGCACCGCGCCCTTCCCGGGGATGGGATCGGGCAGGACGACATCGAAGGCCGAGATGCGATCGGTGGTCACGATCAAGAGATGGGCGTCGCCCACCGCGTAAATATCCCGAACCTTGCCACGCCCGATGAGCTGCAACGCTTCGAGGTTTGTTTCATAGAGCGTTTCGGGTACTTGATGGCTCATACCTGTTCCTTCTTAGTCAGCGATTCGATTGTTTTTTCAGCACTCACGCGGGCTGCACGCCCAGTGATCACAAGGTTTCGCTATACTGATGCGGCATAAAAAGCTCATCGAGTAGCATGAAAACACCTGCGCCCATCAAAGGTCTCCGTCATGTGGCCCTCAATGTCATCAAGCTCGAGGCCTGCGAGTCCTTTTACGCCGCGTCGCTCGGCATGGCCGTCGAATGGCGTCCCGATAAGGATAATGTCTATCTCTCCTCGGGGAACGACAACCTGGCCTTGCACCGCGCCGCCGCGGACCGCATCCCCTCGGGGCCACAGCGCCTCGACCATATCGGGTTCATTCTTGACACCCCGGAAGCCGTCGATGCCTGGCACAAGCATTTGCAGACCCAGGGCGTGCCCATCAAACTCCCGCCGCGCACACACCGCGACGGGGCGCGGAGTTTCTATTGCGAGGACCCGGACGGTAACCTGGTGCAGATGATCTACTATCCTCCGATTGCGAGTCGCTGAACCCGTGGCGCACGTCACCAGCGCCCCGTCAGGGCGAGGCGCGGAAGATCGCCTTCTATTCCCATCGCCCGGCGGATGATCCGCCGTTTCACCGGCCCCGCGGCATTGGCGAGCGTGAGCCCCGCGTTGCGCATGATCCGCAGCGGTAATGCGTCCGCGGCGAACAGTTCGTTGAAACCGTCCATCAGCCACATCATGGCGAGATTCTCGCCCTTGCGCCAGCGCTCGTAACGCCTAAGCACGCGCAGCGCCCCGATATCCTGGCGCGCGGCCTTGGCATCGAGTATGACTTCGGCCAGTGTCGCGGCGTCCATCAAGCCGAGATTGGCCCCCAGACCTGCGAGCGGATGAATACGGTGCGCCGCATCGCCGATCAAGGCCAAACGTGGTTCGACGTAGCGCTCGGCATGGGCGCGGCTGAGCGGAAAGGCGCGCCGCGGCCCGCTGTCCGCCACGGTTCCGAGCGCTTCGCCGATTCCGCCTTCGAGCTCGCGGTGGAACTCGGCATCACTCATGCCGATTAGCCTCTGCGCTTCGGCGTGCGGTAACGACCAGACGGTGGCGCAGCGATTTGGGTCGGCCAAGGGCAGGAACGCCAGCGGGCCACCCGCTAGAAAGCGTTGCCGCGCCGTGTCGCAATGCGGCCGCTCGGTCACGGCCGTACAGACGAGCGCCGTCTGCCGGTAATCATGCACGCGTTGAGCGATCCCTGCCAAGGTCCTCACGGTCGACTCCCCGCCATCGGCCCCGACCAATAACTTTGGGCTCAACTGCGATCCGTCCGCCAGCTCGATTCGCAGTTTATCCTTGCCTCTCACGAACGTCCGTAAGCCGCTGCCGCGGCACGTGCTTACGAGGGGTAGATGGCGCAACACCATGTCCAGAGCGGCCTCGATCACCTGGCTGCGAACAATGTGCCCGAGCAGCGGCTCGCCTACCTCGGCGCTAGCGAAATGAATGCGGCCCTCTCCACCCGCGTCCCAGACCTGCATCTCGCGAAACACGCCGGGCCGTTCGGCAATGATATGCTGCCAGGCGCCGACGGCGCGGAGCACCTGCTCCGACGCCCGGGTCAATGCCAGCACGCGCGCATCGTTATTGTCATCAGCGGTTACCACCGAGGGTGTGCTCTCGACGAGCGCGACTCTTAATCCGGCCGCCCCCAGGATCGCCGCCAGGGTTCCGCCGACCACACCCCCGCCGATGACGGCGACCTCGAAATCCGCCTCGCGATCCCCTAGCCTGGCGCTCACAGCGGTATGCCCCGCCCGAGCCGCGGCAAAGGCCCGCCGAAACCCATGGCTCGGCGCACCAGTGCGCGTTTGAGGGCCGGGATCATGTCGATGGCGCACATCGCCAAGTCGCGC
>JBIMKC010000206.1:0-3245 GCA_043673925.1 Chromatiales bacterium
CTCGATGCGCCCGATCCCAAGACGACCGGGGTCATCCTGCTAGGGCGCGGCTCCTCCGACCGCATGGCCAACGGCGACGTGGCGAAGATGGCGCGCTGGCTGTTGGAGGAGACCGAGCACGAACTGGTGGACCTGGCCTTCACCGGCATCACCCACCCGCGCCTCGAACGCGTGGTGCAGCGCCAAGTGCGGCTCGGCATGACCCAGATCACGGTGCTGCCTTATTACCTCTTCACGGGCACGCTCATCGAGCGCATCAAACGCCAAGTCGGTCACCTGCGCGCGCAGTACCCGCGTATCCGCTTCGCCCTCGCCGATCATTTCGGATTTGAGGAAGAGATCTTTCACTTGGTGGATGATCGGGTGCGGGAGGCCGCGGCCGGCCGCTCCATCGCGCCGCACTTTGCGCACGCGATCGACCCGGCGGATTAACGGCCTTGGCGATCCCAAGATACGCCCGCGTGGCCGCTATCGAAGAGCCGGGGACCGGCACCCGGCTCCTGGATCTCGTTGGCGACGATCCCTTGGGCTTCACCGGCGGGCAATACATCATCGTCGACAGTGGGTTGCTGCTCGCGAGCGGCAAGGCCGTCAAGCGCGCCTACTCGATGATGAGCCCAGACACGGAGCAGGGGCGCTTTCAAATCGCCGTCAAACGCATCCCGTGGGGGCCGGGGTCCGGCTTCATGCACCGGATCGGGGTCGGTGACGATATTCGCTTCAGCGGCCCCTGGGGCAGGTTCTTCCCGCAGGATGGCCTGACCGGCCCCGCGCTGGTATTGGCAACGGATACGGGAATCACGGCGGCCCTCGGTCTCGTCCAGGGAAGCCGGTTCAAAGCCCTGGCGCCGCTGAGCATCCTCATCTGGCTGCGGACTACCCCCGACTATTTCCTGCCCGAGGCGCTGGTGCGCGATCGCAGCCCGCCGCATTGCGAGCCGTTCCGCATCGCGCTAATCCCGCCCATCGGCCACCCCGAGCGCGTGGTACACGCACGCGCCGTCTTGCGTGAGGTGCTCGCGGGCGTGCCGCTCGAGCAGGCATTCGTGTGCGGGGACGGGACGGTCAATTACGCGCTGCTCGATGACCTACTGGCGGCGGGGATCCCGGCCACCAAGGACAACCTCGAATCGTTCTTCAACATGCCGAAAAAATCCGTATGAGTAGGGTTTCCGCGATAGCGATTATTTGGGCAACCGGCTGCCGGAGGATTAATATGAGCCATGACGGTTCCGCCCCGCAATCCGAAAGGCAATCGCACCGGCTTTACGACCGGCGCCTGTGCGGCCGCGGCGGCCAAGGCGGCGGCGCGTTGCCTGGTGCGGGACACCATGCTTGCGGAGATTGAGACCACGCTCCCGAATCGCGCCCAGGCGCGTTTCGCGCTCGAGCGCTGCGAGCGCCTCGGCCCACGAGCGATCTGCAGCGTAATCAAGGACGCGGGCGACGATCCGGATTGCACGCACGGGGCCGAGCTCGTGGCCGAGGTCGAGCTGCGCACGGAGCCCGGGATCGAGATCCGCGGCGGCTCGGGGGTCGCGACCGTCACCAAGCCAGGGCTCGGCCTGGACGTAGGGGGGCCGGCGATCAACCCGGTACCGCGCCGGAACGTCACCGAGATGGTGGCGGAGGAGCTCGCGGGAAGCGTCTACCGGGGAGCGTTCGTGACTATCAGCGTGCCGCGCGGCGAAGAGATGGCCAAGGAGACTACCAACGCGCGGCTCGGTCTCTTGGGAGGGATCTCCATCCTGGGCACGAGCGGTATCGTCAAGCCCTATTCGACCGCCTCGTGGAAGGCCAGCGTGGTCCAGGAGATCGATGTGGCGGTGGCCGGCGGAGCGCAAGAGCTGGTGCTCACGACCGGCGGAAAGTCCGAGCAATACGCGATGGCGCTCTACCCGCATCTCTCGGAGACGGCCTTCATCCAGGTCGGCGACTTCATCGGCGTAGGTATTCGGCATTCCGCCAAGCGGCGGGTAGTCCGTGCCGTCGTGGTGGGCATGATGGGGAAGCTCTCGAAGATGGCCAAGGGCAAGATGCAGACGCACGTCGCTGGCTCCGAGGTGGACCTGGCGTTTCTGGCCTCGCTCGCGGCGGACCTGGGCGCCTCGGGCGAGCTGATCGCGGCCATCGAGCAGGCCAACACCGCGCGCCATGTGCTCGAGCTGTGCCGCGAGGCGGGGCTCGTCGGCATCACCTCGCTGGTCTGCGAGAAGGTGGTCGAGCACTGCACCCGGCATGCGCACGGCCCCCTCGAGGTGCACGCCTGTCTCGTCGATTTCGGCGGCGGCTTGCTCGGCCGTTTTCCGGAGCCCAGCCCATGAACGACATGCGGCAGATGACGGCGCTCGGGCGCAGCATCGAGGAGGGCAGTTTCGCCATCATCGACCGCGAGGCCGGCGCGCACGCCTTTGCTCCGCCCGAATGGCAGGTGGTGCGGCGGGCGATCCACGCGACCGCTGATTTCGAGCTCAAGGACCTTATGTGCTTCCATCCCGAGGCCGTGTCGGCCGGGATCGCGGCGCTGCGCGCGGGCTGCCCCATCCTCGTCGATGTCAAGATGATTGCCGCCGGACTGAACGAAGAGCGCCTAGAAGCCTATGGCTGCACGATCCGCTCGTTCATCTCCGATGAGGACGTGATCGCCACGGCCAAGTTCGCCAACACAACACGCGCCATCGAGTCCATGCGCAAGGCCCACCGCCTGGGCGTCCTGGACGGTGCCCTGGTGGCGATCGGTAATGCCCCGACGGCGCTCATCGAGGTCGTGCGGCTCGCGCGCGAGGAGGGCGCGCGCCCGGCGCTGGTCATCGGCGTGCCGGTCGGATTCGTCTCGGCGGCCGAGTCCAAGGAAGCGGCATTAGAGCTTCCGGTACCGTACATCGTGGCGCGCGGCCGCAAGGGGGGGAGCCCCATCGCGGTCGCCATCATCCATGCCTTGCTCCTGCTTTCCGCCGAGCCGCCCGCATGAGGCGCGCGGTCAGTTTGGTCGGGATCGGCGACGATGGCTGCGCCGGGTTGACGAGCCGCGCCATGAACGCCATCACGAAGGCGCAGGTGCTGGCCGGCGGCGAGCGCCAGCTCGCGTTCTTTCCCGATTTCCAGGGCGAGCGCGTGGTCTTCAAGGACAGCCTCGGGGCGGCGATCGAGCGCATCGCCGCGCTCGCCGAGGAGCATAATGTCTGCATTCTGGCCTCGGGCGATCCGCTCTTCTACGGGATCGGCGGCCTGGTGATCAAAAAACT
>JBIMKC010000207.1:0-3221 GCA_043673925.1 Chromatiales bacterium
GCTAACCCGGGCTACGTGTACTACGTGTACTCGCCCCCAGCGTCGCCGCCAGCACGACCCGCGCGACGAAGGCCGGCCGTCCGCCGACTTGCAAGTATTCACTCAATATATCCGGGGTGTTTGGCCAAAGGTTGGGCCGGAAATACTCGCGCCCGTCCGGTCGGGGATCCGCCTCCACGCGGTTGTTCTTGCCCTTGCGAAAGCGCAGGCCGATTGGGTGTATGGGCGGCAGATAGGGCACATCGAAGCCCATCGAGGCGATATAGGGGAGACGCGCCTCACAGTCGGCAAAGGTACCGTGGCGAGCCGAATCCCTCGTACATGATTGCGGAAACAGCTCCTACCAGGCGGAGAAGCCCGCGCGCTCCCGGTCGACGACCCCTAGCTCCCGCGCATAGCGCTCCACGGTCTCGGGATCGGGGTAGCGCCCTATGATCGCGGCGAGCTCGCTCTCGAGCGTAAGCTCATAGGTTCGTTCGGGACCACCCCCGGGGGAGGAAAGATCCTCCGCCCGGTTCCTGAGACGCGCGGCGTCGGCGGCAGATGCGCGGCCGGCCGCCGCACGCACGAGCCCCGCGCCGACGACAAAGGGGAGCGCCAGGTCTCGAAGGGTCCACCCAGGCGGCGACGGTGTAGCGATAGCGGCCGAGCGCCGTGACCAAAAAGCTCGTCTCCCAGCGGTCATTGACCATCGGCGTCATCGGCGCGAGGGAATTTTCGGGCAAACTCTCGCGGCTTGAGGTAGAGCACCGCGAGCGGCGGAAGCCTGAGGACGAGCGAATGGTAGCGCCCGTGGGCCGCTACCGGTGCCGCCTCCACGCCGCCCAGGTTGCCCTGGCCACCGCCGCCGTAACAGGCGGCATCGCTGTTCATGCACTCCTCCCAGTAGCCGCCCAGGGGCACGCCCACCCGGTAGTTGTCGCGGACGACAGGCGTCGCGTTGCAGACAACGAGCAGCCACTCGCCCTGCGCGCTCTTGCGCAGGAAACTGATGACGCTCTCTTCCGCATCGTTGCAGTCCACCCACTGGAACCCATCCTGGCTGAAGTCGCGCTCGAAGAGCGCCGGGTGGGAGCGATAGCAGCGGTTCAGATCCCCCACCCACTGCTTGATCCCCGCGTGCAGCGGATACTCGAGCACATGCCATTCGAGGCTTGCATCGTGATTCCACTCCCACTTCTGTCCGAACTCGCCCCCCATGAAGAGCAGCTTCTTGCCGGGGTGCGCCCACATATAACCATAGAGCAGGCGCAGGTTCGCGAACTGCTGCCATTCGTCGCCCGGCATCTTGCCGATGAGCGCGCCCTTGCCGTAGACGACCTCGTCGTGCGAGAGCGGCAGGACGAAATTCTCGTGAAAGGCGTACCAGATGCTGAAGGTCAACTGGTGATGGTGGTACCTGCGATGGATGGCCTCGCGGGCGAAATAGCCGAGGGTGTCGTGCATCCAGCCCATGTTCCACTTCATACCGAAACCAAGCCCCCCGACGTGGACTGGTCGGGAGACCATCGGCCAGGCGGTGGATTCCTCGGCCGTGGTTTGCGTATCGGGGTGGTCGCGATAGGCGCTGTCGTTCAGCGTGCGCAGGAATTGGATCGCGTCCAAGTCCTCGTTACCGCCGTACTGGTTCGGAACCCATTCGCCGTCGCACCGCCCGTAATCGAGATAGAGCATGGAGGCAACGGCGTCCACGCGCAGCCCATCCACGTGGTATTTATCCAGCCAGAAGAGGGCGCTTGAGAGCAAAAACGCCCGTACCTCGTGCCGGCCATAGTTGAAGATGTAGCTGTGCCACTCGGGATGATAGCCGCGCTTGGGATCCGCGTGCTCGTAGAGATAGGTGCCGTCGAAATAGCAGAGCCCATGCTCGTCGCCCGGGAAGTGGGAAGGCACCCAGTCGAGAATGACGCCGATGCCGCGCTGATGGAGGTAATCGATGAGATACATGAAATCCTGTGGTGACCCGTAGCGCGCCGTCGGCGCGAAGTAACCGGTCGTCTGGTAGCCCCAGGATCCGTAAAAGGGGTGCTCCATGGGCGGCAAGAACTCAACGTGGGTAAAGCCGGTCTCCTGCACGTAATCGGCGAGCCGCCGCGCCATCTCGCGATAACTGAGGGAGCGGTTCTCCTCCTCCGGTACGCGCCGCCAGGAGCCGAGATGTACCTCATAGATCGAGACGGGCGCATCGAGCGCGTTTTTCGCCGCCCGTGCGTGCATCCATTCCTTGTCCCCCCACGGGTAGGCGAGATCCCCTATGATGGAGGCCGTGCCGGGCGGCGTCTCGCAGCAAAAGGCAAACGGGTCGGCTTTGCTGACACGGTAGTTTTTGAAGCGCGAGCGGACATGGTACTTGTAGCGTTGACCCGGCGCGGCCATGGGCACGACCCCTTCCCAGATCCCGGATTCATCCTCGCGCGGCGCAAGCGGGTTTATGCCCGGGCGCCAGTCGTTGAACTCGCCTACCGCCGAGACCTCCTCGGCGTTAGGCGCCCAGACCGCGAAGCGCACGCCCCCTCCGCTCGCCGCTTCGATCGAATGGGCACCGAGCTTCTCATAGAGCCGCCCGTGCGTTCCCTCGCGCAAGAGGTAGATGTCGTGGTCGGTCAACAAGCTGGACGCTTTCCCGCCTTTCTTGGGAACGGTTTTCTTCGGGGTTACGTTCTCACTCATTGTACCAGCCTCCACATAGCGGTCGATGCTACGGACCACGGCGCGGGCCGTCACAGGCCTGCTGGAACCGGCCTCGCGCGAAACCACTGCCACGGTTGGACGGGGCTAAACGCGTAGCTGCTTGTTTTACATGGCGGAGAGGGAGGGATTCGAACCCCCGGTGGGTTGCCCCACAACGGTTTTCAAGTGCGCAGCTGCAAAATTATTTGTTTTTTTATGTCAAGCACTTACACGCCTAATCCTTTGATACCTCGAAAAATAGCGTAACGATGATTAATCATATTTCGTCATTCTGTGTGTGACAAGGTTGTGACAAACAAGCCGGCTGCGGTATTCTATTTTAATCCGTGACGGTCGACGACCCGTCGCGTCAACGGTGGTCCGTTTGTCCCGGGCGACGACGTTGAGTGGCCATTGATAGAAGTAAGGTGACCGACGTCACGGGCAAGCGCGAGATCGAGAGGCGGCTTGCATCACGCTCACCTCGGTCTGCTAAGGCCATAGCTCCCCCGTCCTTGGTTCACCAGGAGGCGCGCGGATCGCGCGCCGGC
>JBIMKC010000208.1:0-3173 GCA_043673925.1 Chromatiales bacterium
CCGGACGCTTGCGCATCAGGTTGAGTAGGCTTCCGGACAAAATCATCTCGACTTGTCGTCCCGTTAATGCATGTTCCGCGAGGTACGTTTCTCCTTTCGTTTTGTTGATGATCTTTACCGGGATTCCTTGTTGGATGGCGGCGCGGATATCCGGAAAACGTAGGACGTCGTCCTGATCGATTTTTTCCCAGTCATTCGGATCCGCGAATGTCAACGGCAGGATCCCAAAATTGATCAAGTTTTGCCGGTGAATGCGGGCAAAGCCTTTCGCGATGACAGCCTTGAGTCCCAGGTACCGCGGCGCAATGGCGGCATGCTCGCGGCTTGAGCCCTGGCCGTAATTTCTGCCGGCGACTATTAGGCATGCCGACAGCTGCATCGCCCGGTGGTAAAAGGTCTCATCCATGCGGGCGAAAACGAACTTGCTGATTTCAGGAATGTTGCTCCGATATGGCAGCACTTGCTCTCCGGCCGGCATGATCTCATCGGTGGAAATATCATCTCCCAACTTCAGGAGGACCGGTCCTTCCAGCGTATCGGGGAAGGGATGAAACGGCGGAAGCGGCTGAATATTCGGTCCCTTCTCAAGCTCAACATGCGCGCTTTCCTCAGTAGGCGGTGCAACCATAGCCGCGTTGATAATGGGTCGGTCGGGCTCTTTAATTTTTGGATATTCGATGTGCGATGTCCTCGGATCGGTAATCACCCCGGCGAGCGCCGAAGCCGCCGCCGTTTCAGGGCTGCACAAATAGACCTGATCGTCTTTGGTGCCGGAACGGCCCGGGAAATTACGCGGCACGGTACGCAGGCTGATCCGCCCACTGGCCGGCGCCTGCCCCATGCCGATGCAGCCGTTGCAGCCGGCCTGATGGATGCGGCCACCGGCCTTAATCAGTTTTCCCAGAAGTCCCGTCTGCGTCAGGTTTTCCAGGATCTGGCGGGAAGTGGGATTGATGTCGAAAGAAACCCGGTCGTGCACTTGCTTGCCGTCCACGATCAACGCGGCGACAGCGAAATCCCGCAGTCCCGGATTGGCCGATGAGCCAATCATGGCTTGATAGATTTCCCGGCCTGCCATGTCAGCTACAGGCACGACGTTGCCCGGGCTGCTCGGATAGGCGATGAGCGGCTCGAGCTCGGACAGGTTGATCTCTTCGTTTTCATCGTATTCGGCATTCTCGTCGGCAACGATTTCTACCCAATCTCCACCACGACCCTGGGATTCGAGGAAACGCCTAACCGCCGCATCCGAGGAGAACACCGTCGTGGTAGCGCCGAGCTCGGCCCCCATGTTGGCAATCACGTGGCGATCCATGGCCGTCAGTCCATCCAGCCCCGTACCGTAATATTCGATGATTCTGCCGATGCCGCCAGCGACGCCATGACGGCGCAACATCTCCAAAATGACGTCTTTGGCGCTCACCCACTCGGGAAGATCTCCGATCACCTTGACACCCCAAATTTTCGGCATCGTGAGATAGAACGGCTCGCCTGCCATCGCCAGCGCGACCTCCAGGCCGCCGGCGCCGATCGCCAACATTCCGAGGGAGCCGGCGGCGCAGGTGTGGCTATCCGAGCCCAGCAACGTTTTGCCGGGTACGCCGAAGCGCTCCATGTGCACCGGGTGGCTCACGCCGTTTCCGGGACGGCTATACCAGATCCCAAACTTTTTGCAGGCGCTGCGCAGAAACAGATGATCGTCCGGATTTTTGAAATCGGTTTGGAGCAGGTTGTGATCGACGTATTGCGCGGAGAGCTCGGTCTTGACTCGGGAAAGGTTCATCGCTTCGAGCTCGAGCATTACCATGGTTCCGGTGGCATCCTGGGTAAGGGTCTGGTCAATTTTAAGGCCGATCTCTTGTCCGGCTTCCATGCGGCCCTCGACCAGATGGCCGCCGATCAACTTTTGGCTGACGTTTTTGCCCATGCTTCAACCTCTATTCTTTTCGAGGGGAAAACGGCCGGGGTGTTCACGATGTTCCGCCGCCGGACCTGCCCGCTTCCCATTGACTCATGGTCTCAAGCGCAAGGTTCGCATGCGCGTAAGCGCCGCCTGCGCGCATTTCCGCGGCGACCCAAATCGCTTCCATCACCTCCTGCTCGGTCGCACCGTGGTTCATCGCAAGCTCGGTGTGGCCGCGAATGCAGTACGGACATTGGGTGACGTGGGCCACCGCGACCGCGATCAACTGCTTGGTCTTGACGGGCAGCGCACCCTCGGCGAACACGCGCGCGCTGAACGCCTTGAACGCGGCGGAGATTTCCGGTGCGAGCTGGGCCCGTTTGCGTGCGAGTTCTTTGCTGAGTGGGGGATAAAGGTCCATGTTGTTTCCTCGTTCAAATCAAAAATGCGAATCGGCTAAATCCGACGGTGAATAGGGATTTTAAAAGGCCTTTTTCTTCAAAAGGGAAGATACGACTGGACCTGTTAGCTGTCAAACACGCGGGTCCTGGGTCCAGGATCGGGGAATTTTCGGGCCGGTCATTGGCCCGAGGCGCTAACTGTCGGGGCGTTTAGGGGTCGTCGCCCAGGCACTCAAGCGCGGCGAGCTCGTCAATGCCCTGCCGGGCGTGAGACCGGTCGCGGACACGATCTATGCCCTCTATCCTCAGACGCGCCATCTTTCGCGGAAGGTCCGCGCCGTCATCGATCACCTGGTCGATGCGCTTGGGGGCGAGCCGCCCTGGGAACGCGAGTTAAACTAGACGCGCCTCACCGCGATCGGGCGAGTCCATGGGCGGACGGAGCGCGTTCCGGCCCATCGCATAGCGACCCTTCCAAGTACCTGGACTCGAATAGGGATAGGTGTTCGAAAAAAATAAAACACCTATTTCGGTGAGACGCCGTTTTCGACCGCGACGCCTGAGAGTAGAATCTCTCCTAACGGCGGCGCCACTTTTCCTTGACGCCGAGCCTGTTCGAGAGCGTGACATGAGCTGCCATCCGCCCCGGATCAGTGGCACCAAAAGGCGCGGAGGCGGCTCACGCACGCGGAGGCCTTGGCACGACGGAGAGACCCACTCATCTCAACTCAAAGAGTGCTAAAACCATAAGAGGAGTCAACTATGAATACCGCGCACAAGTACAAACGGCTTTCCAAAGATGATGCTGTCGTCCTCCTTGTGGATCACCAATCGGGCCTGATTTCATTGGTTCAGGACTTTTCGCCCAG
>JBIMKC010000209.1:0-3071 GCA_043673925.1 Chromatiales bacterium
CGATGCCCGGGCATAAATGCCCGATACTAGGATATGAAAGGCGGCGCGTTCGTCAAGCGTGTTCAGCGCTACGCCAAGTCCAAGGGGATCCCTTGTTCGTGGCGCCCGGATATGGGCAAGGGTTCCCACGGGACCCTGACGCTGGGCGACAGGCGCACCATCGTTCGTAATCCGAAAGATGAGCTCAAGACCGGCACGTACCAAAGTATGCTCAAGCAGCTTGGCCTGTCAGACAGAGATTTGTTTTAGGAGGTGGACATGCAGCATTTTACGTATCCCGTGGTCCTGACCCCGGACGAAAGCGACGGGGGGTTCGTCGTCACTTGCCGCGATTTGCCCGAAGCGATCACCCAGGGGAATTCCATCGCGGAGGCCATCGAGCAGGCAGAAGGCGCGCTGCAGGCGGCCATCGAATCGCGCATCGAAGACGGTATGGAGCTGCCCATACCCTCGCGTCCACGCAAGGGCGAGCATTCGGTCCATGTGCCAGTCTCGACCGCTATGAAGGCCGCCCTCTACATCGCCATGCGTGAACAGGGGGTGAGCAAGAGCGAGCTGGCGCTGCGCTTGGGCCTGGATGAAAAGGAAGCGCGGCGCATGCTGAACCCCAGGTACGCGACCAAGGTAGCGGCGCTTGAGCGGGCGCTGCATGCGCTAGGCAAACGTGTTGAAGTCGTGGTGGGGTAAACCGTGAGTTCTGTAGTCAGCTTTAACAAAAGAGGCGAGAATCCTCAACGCGCGTAAGGCGGACAGGTAGGGCGGAAGCCGCTTTTTGGCGTTCCGCCGTACGGCTGCCGGCCGAAGCGGCCCGTGCGGCGGATCGCCCTGCGGGCATCGGCCCTACCGATGCCACCCTTCCGATCGGGATGGAGACGGCGTTATCCATGGCACGGCTGGGAGCAGAGGAGAACGCATGCGGCGGAACGCCTACGATTTCTTCACAAGCTCTGAGCGCCCAGCGCCTAAGCGCTTACAGGGCTATTAGGCGCTCACCGCCTTTGGGGCGCTGACCTTCACCAGCCCGCTGGCGTGCCGGCGTATAAACTCCAGGAGACCTTCCTTTGTCAGTCTCGCGTCCGCCAACATCTCCTCTCTCGTACCGTGCTGGATCAGCCGGTCGGGCAAGCCGTAGTGCACGATGGGCGTATGCCGGCCTTGGTTTGCGAGCATCTCGGCCACCCCGGCGCCGGCGCCCCCGGCGACCACGTTTTCTTCGACCGTCACCAGCAACTCGTGGGTTTCGGCCAGTTGCGACAGCAACTCCCCGTCGAGGGGTTTCACAAAACGCATATTGACGACCGTGGCCTTGAGATCTTCGCCCGCCTCGAGCGCCGGTGCGACCATCGTTCCGAACGCTAACAGCGCTATGCGCTTTCCCGAACGCTTGATCTCGGCCTTACCGACGGGTAAGGCCGTCATGGCCTCTTCGACGCGCATCCCCGGGCCCTCCCCGCGCGGATAGCGGACAGCCGCCGGCCCATCGAGCAGGAATCCGGTATAGAGCATCTGCCGGCATTCATTCTCATCGCAAGGCGCCATGACCACCATCTCGGGCAAGCAGCGGAGGAAGGTCAGATCATAGCTGCCGTTATGGGTGGGGCCGTCCGCGCCCACGAGCCCCGCGCGGTCGATGGCAAAAAGCACCGGCAGCTTTTGATTGACGACATCATGAATGACTTGGTCATAGCCGCGCTGCAGAAAAGTCGAATAGATCGCAACGACCGGTTTCAGACCCTCGCAGGCCATCCCGGCCGCCACGGTGACACTGTGTTGCTCGGCGATCCCGACGTCACAATACTGGTCCGGGTATTGCTTTTGGAATCGCACCAGGCCCGAGCCCTCGCGCATCGCCGGCGTGATGGCGACCAGCCGTGGGTCGCATGCCGCCATGTCGCAGATCCAATCGCCGAAGATCTTGGTATAGGTAGGTTTACTCGGGGCCTTCGAGGAGACAATACCCTGCGCCGGATCGAAGGGCGTGACGCCGTGGTATTTGACGGGATCCGCCTCGGCCGGCGCATAGCCCTTGCCTTTCTTCGTTATGACATGCAAGAGCTGGGGGCCGTGCAATTGACGCAGGTTGCGAATCGTCGTCAGCAAGGCCGAGAGATCATGTCCATCGACCGGACCGATGTAATTAAACCCCAGCTCCTCGAACAGGGTGCCCGGTATAATCAACCCCTTGACGTGTTCCTCGGCGCGGCGCGCGAGTTCCCACACCGGCGGCATGCTCGACAGCACCTTCTTGCTCCCTTCCTTAACGGTGGCATAGAGACGTCCCGACAAGACTTGAGCGATGCGGTTCGACAACGCCCCGACATTCGGAGAGATAGACATGTCATTGTCATTCAGCACCACCAGCAGATCGATACCGAGATCCCCCGCATGGTTCATAGCCTCGAACGCGAGCCCGCCGGTCATACCGCCGTCCCCGATTACGGCGACAGCCTTGCGGCTAGAACCCTGGCGTTTCGCGGCGATCGCCATTCCGAGCGCCGCACTGATGGAGGTGCTGGAATGTCCGACGCCGAAGGTGTCGTAGAGACTTTCGTCGCGCTTGGGAAACGGCGCCAGGCCGCCCCGGTGCCGGATCGTGTCCATGCGCTCGCGCCGGCCGGTGAGGATCTTATGCGGATAAGCTTGGTGGCCGACATCCCACACGATGCGGTCTTCCGGGGTGTTGAATACGTAGTGCAGCGCGATCGTGAGCTCAACGGTACCGAGACCCGCCGCGAAATGCCCGCCGCTCTTGCTCACGGAGTCAAGAACAAACGCACGCAACTCGGCGGCCAGCGGCGCGAGCTCGGATTCTGGTAGCCGGCGCAGGTCCATGGGCGTATCGATTGTGCGCAACAGCGAGTAGCGAGTAACCATCGTCAAGCCTCGATCTAGGAAATGTTACATTATGGGATACAGCTATCCGCGCTGGCAAGAATTCGTTGTAATTTTGCTGTACATTGCGCGCCCGTTACAGTATCTTATGGCATATATGCAACAAAAGCGCAATTCAATTCAATGATCATTCAACGAAAAAGCCACAACGCACTGGGGGGTTACGAATGGGTGTCCCA
>JBIMKC010000210.1:0-3040 GCA_043673925.1 Chromatiales bacterium
GGAGCTTCCTTAGTGGTCATAGAGAAAACGCATCGAGAGATCGATCGCCCGGACATGCTTGGTTAGAGCGCCGACGGAAATGAAATCGATGCCCGTGCCGGCCGCCGCTCTCAGCGTGTCGAGATCGAATCCGCCCGAGGCCTCTAGCCGGACCCGCCCGCGATTACGGGCGACAGCCGCGAGTAGTTGATCCACGGTGAAGTTATCGAGTAATACGATGTCGGCGCCGGCGGCAATCGCCTCGTCAATCTGCGCCAGATTTTCGACCTCCACCTCGACCTGTATCTTCGGATAGCGCGCCTTGGCGCTAACGACGGCTCCGGCGATCGAGCCAACGGCGGCGATGTGGTTTTCCTTAATCAGAACCCCATCGAACAAGCCGAGGCGGTGGTTGTAACCTCCGCCGCAGCGAACGGCGTATTTCTGCGCCTCGCGTAATCCCGGGATGGTCTTTCTGGTATCGAGTAGTTTGGTATGGGTGCCTTGCAACGTACGGGCATAGGCGCGCGTCACGGTGGCGGTCCCGGACAACATCTGCAAGAAATTCAGGGCCGTGCGCTCCCCGGTCAATAACGCGCGGGTGGGGCCGGCGAGCACGCAGATCTCTTGCTTAGCCAGGATCTCGTCGCCGTCTTGTGCTTGCCATTGAATCTCGACCCGCGTGTCGAGCCGATGAAAGACGGCGCTAAACCAGTGTGTTCCGCACAGAACCGCATCCTCACGTGTAAGCACATTCGCCCTCGAATGGTGGTCCGGCGGGATCAAAACGGCGGTGAGATCACCTTCTCCTACATCTTCTTGGAGAGCCTGAGCCACGTCAATATTTTTTAAAGAATCATCTAACACATTGTCTCATATGTAATTATATAAACTTGAACTCGGTGCGTGAGGCAGCTATGCAACTGATCTCAACAACAGCTTGAATATCTTCAAAAAAGTTCCATAGGTATAAGAGACATAGCCATTAATCCCATGCTAGAATGCACACTGGCGCGGGGGTTCTCTTCCACCAGGAGGCGGCAAACGGCAGGATTGCCCCACATGCACGCCGGCATGGCGTGGGCGACACAGGAGGCATCCATCTGTCCGAACACGAGTCTGACATAGACGGCTGCACAGTGCATCCAGAACGGCTAAAAAAAGTCCCCTAGCAACGATGCGTGTACTGACACGGCCTGTTCGAAGAAACCTCGTGGATGAAGCGCCGCGGCCGGCCGGCGGGTTGCGCGTGGACGAAGAGGGGTGGTTGACCGGGGTTCGGCGGGTCCCGTCCCCCAACTGTGACGATCGGCCACCCGATACGCCCATCGATCTTCTGGTGGTACACGCGGTTAGTCTGCCTCCCGGAATTTATGGTGGTAATTATATCGATGAATTTTTCACCAATCGATTGCATGTCGATGCGCATCCTTACTTTCGAACCATTGAAACTCTGCGGGTATCGGCGCACGTGGTGATTAAACGTGAAGGTGAAATAATCCAATACGTGCCCTTTCACCGGCGGGCGTGGCATGCAGGTGTGTCCGAGTTTCAGGGCCGGCGTTCTTGCAATGACTTTTCCATTGGTATTGAATTGGAAGGCGGGGACGACGATCCCTATGAAGAGATGCAATACGGTGTACTGGCGGAACTTTCCAAGCTGATCATGCGGGTGTGGCCGGGGATCGTGCTTGACCGAATCGTCGGGCATTGCGATATAGCGCCGGGCCACAAGACCGATCCGGGGCCGGCGTTCGACTGGGGTAGATTAAAAAAACTAATAGTTAGGTGATGGGCTAAACAGTGATGGAGGAATAACAATGAACCTACTTATCATCCTGATTGCCACGGCGGTGGAGAAATTTCTAGCGGAACCGTTAGGAAAATTCAGGGAGCTGCGAAGGCTGGGCTGGTACCGCGCTTTAGCGGGCATGGCCGAGCAGAAGCTCGGGGGTATCGAAGTCTTCAAAGGTCCGGTGGGCGTTGCTATTTTGATTGCCTTACCGGTTTTAGTATTTTATTTCGTGTTCTCTTTTATCAATGGCATCCACGCGCTACTAGGATTGTTGCTGTCGATTGTGATCTTGTTGTACTGCCTCGGCCTACAGGACCTTGATGCGGACATCAAGGCTATCGTTAATGCGATACGAGGCGGCAACAATGACGAGGCGAATCGCTTAGCGCAGGCGTTTTCCCATTCCGCAAGCCCGGTGGATACGCAATCGCGTGGCCGGACGGTGGTGGAATCGGTATTTACCGAAGCGAATGGGCGCGTGTTCGGCGTTTTGTTTTGGTTTGCGTTATTGGGCTGGTTCGGCGCGGTGCTGTTCCGGTTTTCCAACGAGTTGAGTCATTACTCCACCCAGGCCTCCTCGGGCCTGAGCGAATGGGCCGGCCGGGTACGCAATGCGCTGTCTTGGATCCCGGCGAGAATCGCGGCTCTCGGATATGCCGTTGCCGGTAATTTCACCGGCGTATTCAATCACTGGCGAGTGACTGAAACTCTCGGTTTACAGCACACCGATACCGTGCTCAAACAAAGCGGCAGCGGCGCATTGGAGGGGGCGATTTCGGGTGATGAGGCTGAGAGCATCACGGCGGCACAGGCCCTGGTATTTCGCACGCTCGTGGTACTGCTCGCGATACTGGTGATCATTCGAGTCATTATCTGGGTATTTTAGTCCACCGGTCGACCGTGGGGCCGCCGGAAGGATCATTCCTTCCGGCGGCCAAACCGGCAGGTTGGGTAGTACATCGCCTTAGAACTGCAGCACTGTTTGCGCATAGAAGTAGTTCGAGTCATCCGTATCGACCGGGGCGTTCGGGGCGTCCTCCGCGAATTCACCTTTAACAAGATGCGCCCAGCCTGCTTCTAGCGTGATGTTCTTCGGGATCACCTGCCAGTTGACACTCGCTTCGATTTGATGACCGATGAAATCTCCCGACTGACCCGTGACATCACGGATGTTGGCTGTAGTCCACGCGTCCTTCGATTGCGCAAGCCAGAAAAGGCGGTGAGCGATGAACGCCGATACGGTCTCGTGAGGCTTTACTATTAGAC
>JBIMKC010000211.1:0-3038 GCA_043673925.1 Chromatiales bacterium
CTGCCGCAAGCCGCGCGCTCGGGCGGGACGAGCTCAGTGGCCCGGACGAGAGCCGTATGCGTGCCGTACTTCGGAGACGCGCTGAGCGGAGCGGGCCGGCGCTCGAGAGTCTGAGCGTCATGCACCTGGCCTCGGGTGACCTGTGGGCCGGTGCAGAGGTCCAGCTTTATAACCTCGTGCGCGAGCTTCATGTGCGTAGCGATATCGACCTCAAGGTGGTGCTCTTTAACCACGGGGTTCTCGAGGAGCGGTTGCGCGAGGCGGGAGTGCCGACGACCGTGTTTGACGAGACGACCCTCGGCAGTCCGCATCTGTTGTGGCTGCTAGCCAAGTTTATGAGACGGCACCGTCCAGACGTGCTCCACACGCACCGCATTAAGGAAAACGTCCTCGGAACGCTGGCGAGCTTGGTGTGTCCAGGCACGAGGTCGATTCGCACGATTCACGGTGCCCCGGAGCATGGCACCAGCGCGTTACAGCTCCGCAAGAGCATCCCAGTGCTTTTGGACTGGTTGTGCGCGCGGTATCTGCAGCAAAAGATCGTCTGTGTCTCCGACCACCTGCGAGCCATTTTCGACCCCAGCATCCCTGACCAGAAGCTCGCGGTCGTCAACAACGGCATCGGCATCGAGCTTGTCGAGCGCGCCGCCGGGAAGGACATTGTGCTTCCCGGGGCCCGCGACTCGCTACGCGTCGCCTTTGTTGGAAGACTGGCACCGGTCAAGCGCCCCGACCTGTTCCTAGAGATTACAAAGGAAACCCGGAAGGTGTGCCCGGGTCGTGTGAGCTTCTATATCATCGGCGACGGACCTCTGCACGAGCCTATCTGTGAATTCATACGAACGAACCGTCTGGCCGGCTCCGTGCACCTGCTCGGGTTTCTGCCCGAAGTGGCTCCATACCTCGCGCGCATGGACCTGCTGCTCATCACGTCGGACTACGAGGGCCTGCCGATGTCCCTATTGGAGGCGATGTGCGTCCGGCTACCGGTGGTAAGTCACGCCGTCGGCGCGATACCCACGGTCCTGGGCGATGGCGAGTTCGGCTTCCTGGTGCGAACGCAAAAACCGCAGGATTATGCGAAGCTTATCCAGCTGCGTCTTGCATCGCCGAGCGTATTCACGCGCAAGGCTGACCTGGCGTATCGAGAAAGGCTCCCCGTCTATTCGGCCTGCAGCATGGCGACTGCCTATGTGGATCTGTATCGCCAGGTCGCGGGTGCATGTGCCTAGGGCGTCCGTGTGGGCGTGGAGCATGCCGATCAAGGTACGTAACAGGCGTTTCGGTTCCTTGCCCGTTCGTGTCCGTGCAGCGGGCGCCTCCGCCACCACCGCCCGACGCGCGTGCGCGGGGTGGGTCAGCGGCCAAGCAACGCGAGTGGCGCGTGCTGAGGCACCCATGTACAAGACGCTAGTGCTGGACGCCAATCAACGTAGTGCTCTCGCGACGACACGCTCGCTCGGGAGAAGGGGCATCCATGTCATCGCCGGGGACGAGACGCGATACACACTTGCGGGCGCGTCCCGCTATTGCGCCGAACGCCTCGTCTACCCGTCCCCCTACGCCACGCCGCAGCGTTTCGCAGAGGTGCTGGCCGCGGAAGTTCGCAGGCGCCATGTGGAGGTCTTGCTGCCGATGTCGGAGGTGACCACCAGCATCGTGCTCGCGTCGAGGTCGTGCCTAGGGGAAGTCCGCATTCCATATGCGAACGGGGCAGCCTTCAACCTTCTCAGTGACAAGATCAAGCTGCTGGACATTGCGGCGCAACTGGGCATTCCGGCACCGCGGAGCCGCGTTGTCCATGACCCTGCCGAGGCATTAGCTCTGGCTGCAGAGCTGGGCTATCCCGTGGTGATTAAGCCTGGCCGTTCGCGCATCCTCGCCGGACAGCACTGGCTCGCTACGTCCGTGCGCTACGCATGCAGTCGAGAGGACTTGGAAAGCATCGTGGCCGCCGATCCGGTCCTACGGCGGCACCCGTTCCTCTTGCAGGAGTTCATTAGCGGCATCGGCCAGGGGGTGTTCACCCTCTACCACGCAGGGCAACCCGTCGTCTTCTTCGCGCATCGGCGAATTCGCGAAAAACCGCCATCCGGAGGGGTGAGCGTGCTCTCGGAGAGTTGTAGCCCCGAGCCCATGTTGGTCGAGTACAGCAAATGCCTCCTCAATCACGTGGCCTGGGACGGTGTGGCCATGGTCGAGTACAAGGTCGATCGCGACGGGAAACCCTTTCTGATGGAGGTCAATGCTCGATTCTGGGGGTCGTTGCAGTTGTCGATCGACGCGGGCGTCGACTTCCCGTTCTTGGCCTACCTAGCAGCGACCGGCGCGACGCCATTGCACAGCGGCTCGTATCGTACCGGCATCCGTAGCCGTTGGCTGCTGGGTGATCTGGACCATCTTTATCTGCGCATCAAGCATAGCCGCAATCAAGCTGGTCCCCAGGGTCCCATCTGGCGCGCCGTGCTGGGTTTTCTGAACTTCTGGTCGCGCGACACGCAGTTCGAAGTCAACCGCTGGGACGATCCGATGCCGTTCCTCTATGAGCTGGCTGCCTATCTAGGCCTCATCCGCCTCCTGCCGGCACGGTTCGGCCCGTGCCCCGTCGGATGATGACGCATCGACACAGGCCTGCCATGCTGAACCGGGTGCGCACGGTCCTCGATAATCGCTACGGTGGCCCACGGGGCTGCGTGCTGCATTTCAGTGCTCTCGTGCGGTACTACCTCGGCGCCTGGCGCCAGTATCGTGCCATCGACTGGGCCCGTGTGCGCCGGCTTGTGTTTTTGTGCATGGGTAACGTTTGCCGGAGCCCATACGCGGCCGGCCGCGCCCGACAACAAGGAGTGGAATCCCTGTCCTTTGGGCTCGACGTGCGCATATCGGCGCCAGCCGACACAATCGCGCAAGTCGTTGCTAGGCAGCGCGCGGTCGATCTCAGCCGACACCAGTCTAGACCTCTGCAGCCGGCCGACCTGCGCGATACGGATCTCGTGGTCTTGATGGAGCCGGGACACCTGCGGACTCTCAAGCAACTC
>JBIMKC010000212.1:0-2930 GCA_043673925.1 Chromatiales bacterium
AGTGACTTTCATGCGCCATGCTGAGGTACACGATCGTCAGCATCATGAAAATATACGCTTGCAGTGTGATGATCAGGATGTGAAATATCGCCCACGGCGCACCGAGGAGCCATTGTACCCAGTACGGCAAGAGCGCGATCAGGATAAACACCATCTCACCGGCGTACATGTTCCCGAAGAGCCGCAACGCCAGCGACAGCGGTTTTGCGATGTCCTCGATGATTCTAAACAGCACATTGACCGGCGCCAGCTTCGGTCCGAAAGGCGAGGACATGGCTTCGTGCGCGAATCCGTCGGCCCCTTTGATCTTGTAGTTGTAATAGATCATGAGACCGAAGACCGACAAGGACATGGCGAAGGTAAGATTGGGATCGGTCGTCGGAACCGACTTGAATTCGTGAACGCCGGCATAACCCATGATTTTCGGCAGGAGATCGATGGGTAAGAGATCCATGGCGTTCATCATGAACACCCAGACGAAGATCGTGAGCGCCAAGGGCGCCACCAGCTCGTTCTTGCCGTGAAAGATCCCCTTGACCGAGCCGTCCACGAGCTCCACGACCATCTCGACGAAATTCTGCAAGCGGCCGGGCACGCCCGGGCTCGCCTTGCGGCCCACCAGGTACAGCAAGCCAAAAACGACGAATCCGATGATCGCCGAGACCGCGAGCGTGTCTACGTGAATGGTCCAAAACCCCGATCCCTGCGCGTTATTGGTGAGATGGTGCAGGATGTATTCAGACGTTGACTGCGGTGCTTGCGCTGCCATTAATTCTCGTTTTAAGTCATTGCCATGGCCAACCCGTACGCGATGAGCGTCGCCGCGTACGCGACAAAAAGCGGCCCTATGGCGACCTCCTTATAAAAAAGGAACGCCGCGACGAAAAGACCCATCGTGATCCCAATTTTAACCACCTCGGCGAGGATCTGTGCCCCTAGGAGCGTCCCCGGCGAGCCCCGCTTGATTCGGGTGATACACACCGCCGCCGCGCTGGTCGCCGCCGTCCCGATACCGCCCCCGGCCAATGCGGAGACGGCCCAGTCTATCTCCCGGATCGCACATAAACCTGCCGCGAGCAACGTCAGTCCAAGCTGAAGGGCGATGAGTTTTCGCAACCCCCGGTCCATGCGGCCCCCAATCAGGACAAACGCGGCATGCTAATGCAAAAACAAGGACAGCGTCAACGGGGCCCTGCGCTTCGGCTCCGGTACCGATCCGCGGCTCGCGCCGGGTTTGAACCTTTTCCGCGCGCTGACCCTATTTGATATGGTTCAGGATCCCGTCAAGCTCATCGAGCGAGGTGTAATAGATCACCACGCTGCCGCGGCCGTGCCCATCATGGCGTACGCTGGTCTTGGCGCCCAAGCGTTCCGAGATCTGTTGCTCCAAGGCCGCGATGTTGGGGTCCTTCGGCGGCCGCTCGTCCACTGGTTTAGCCTCCAGGAGCCGGCGCACCAAGCGCTCCGATTCGCGCACGGACAGGCCCTGGGCAACGACGCGTTGCGCCGCTTCGATCTGCGACCGCCCCTCCAGGGCTAACAGGGCGCGGGCATGGCCCATCTCCAGATCCCCCGCCTCGAGCTTGCGCTTGACCTCCTCCTGCAGCTCCAAAAGCCGCAACAGGTTGCTCACGGCAGCGCGCGATCGCCCGACGGCATCCGCTACCTCTTGGTGGGTCATGCTGAATTCGTTCACCAGGCGCGAAAACGCCGTCGCTTCTTCCAAGGGATTGAGATCCTCGCGCTGTATATTTTCGATGAGCGCGATGCTGAGCGCGACCCCGTCGGTGACATCGCGCACGATCGCCGGGATCTCGTGCAGACCCGCGAGCTGGGATGCGCGCCAGCGGCGTTCCCCGGCGATGAGCTCGTAACGCTGACCGCCGCCGAGCGGACGGACGACGATGGGCTGTACTACCCCCTGGGCGCGGATCGAATGGGCCAGGTCTTCGAGCGCTTCCGGACGGAGGTCGAGCCGGGGTTGATAGCGGCCCTTTTGGATCATTTCAATCGGGAGGGCGCGGACTTCTCCAGCGGGTGCAAGGCCGGGCGCCAGGTCCACCCCCAGCAAGGCCTCTAGACCTCTCCCCAGTCCCCGTTTCTTAATGCTCATTGTGCGCGCCTCCGTCCCGCGGAGCTTGCCCCGATACCCCTGTGCCCGCGGGGAGCGCATGCCGGCGCAGGATCTCCCCCGCCAAGGCGAGATAGGCGATCGCCCCGCTCGAGGTCTTGTCGTACTGCAGGGCCGGCAGCCCGTAGCTCGGGGCTTCGGCTAGGCGCACGTTGCGCGGGATGGTCGTGCGATAGACCTGGGCGCCGAAATGGTTTAGCAACTGCGCGGAGACATCGTTCGCCAGGGTATTCCTGGGATCGAACATAGTGCGCAGCAGCCCTTCGACGCCGAGCACGGGATTCAAACGGTTCTTGATCGTAGCAATGGTGGCGAGAAGCGCGGTCAAGCCTTCCAGCGCGTAGTACTCGCATTGCATGGGAATGATGACTGAGTCCGCCGCCACCAATGCGTTCACGGTGAGCATGTTGAGCGCCGGCGGACAGTCGATAAAAACATAGTCATAGTTCTCCGCCACCGGCGCAAGCGCCGCGCGCAGGCAGGACTCGCGGCTATCAAACGAGAGTAATTGCACCTCGGCCCCGGTGAGGTCGCTGTTGGCCGGCACCAGATCGTAGCCGCCCGCGGCCGCCGGGATGGCGGAGTCCGCGATCGAAACCTCACCCGTGAGGACATCGTAGGCGGAAGTTGACAGCGAGCGCTTATCGACCCCGCTTCCCATGGTGGCGTTGCCTTGCGGGTCCAGGTCCACGAGCAGGACGCGCCGCTTGGTCGCGGCCAGCGAGGCGGCGAGATTGACGCTGGTCGTGGTCTTACCCACGCCTCCCTTCTGGTTGGTGATCGCGATTACTTTCCCCAT
>JBIMKC010000213.1:0-2915 GCA_043673925.1 Chromatiales bacterium
ATCGGGATCCTGTTGGCGCCGTGGCGCCCCTGGCGCACGGATGAATCGCTGGATGGCGCCGCTTGCGCTGACGTCGACCTCAGCGATGTAACCGTTCTTATTCCGGCCCGCAATGAGGCCGCGGTGATTCGACCAACGCTAAGCGCGTTGGCGCGGCAGGGCCGGGGTTTTCGCGTTGTTCTGATCGACGATCAATCCGCTGACGACACGGTTGCCAAGGCGCTAGCGGCCGACATCGATGGCCTTGAAATCCTGCGCGGAGAGCCGCTTCCCCCCGGATGGTCGGGAAAGCTATGGGCGCTTGAGCAAGCACGGGCTAGCGTGCGTTCGGCATTGACCTTACTTTTGGACGCCGATGTCGCTCTGCGAACAGGGGTCCTGGCAGTGTTGCGCGCCAAAATGAAAAACGAAGGGAATCATCTCGTGTCCTTGATGGTGGAGCTGCGGATGGATGGGTGGTGGGAGAAGCTGCTGATGCCCGCGTTCGTGTTTTTCTTCAAGCTGCTGTACCCGTTTCAGCTTTCTAACCTGCCTTCCAGCCGCTACGTGGCCGCCGCCGCGGGCGGATGTATTTTGGTGGAAACGCGCGTGCTCGAGGCCATCGGAGGGTTTGCTGCGATTAAAGCGGAGCTTATCGACGATTGTGCCCTCGCGAAGGCGGTCAAGGCCAAAGGTTTTAAAACCTGGCTCGGCTTAACGCGCTCTGCGTCGAGCCTGCGGGCGTATACGAGCTTAGCGAGCATTTGGAAGATGGTTGCCAGAACGGCCTATACCCAACTGCGCTATTCACTCATTCTATTAGTGCTATGCACTGGGATGATGCTGTTAGCGTTCTGCGTGCCCGTGGCGGGTCTTCTGGCCGCCAGCGGATGGGATAGGGTTTTTTCTCTCGTTCTCGTCTTTCTAGCCATGGCGAGTTACCAGCCCACGTTAAAATATTACCGGCAATCGAGGGCCTGGGCGCTGACTTTACCGATCATTGGGCTATTATATGTCGCGATGACATGGTCCTCGGCGATTCGCTATTGGTCGGGAGAACGGTCCCAATGGAAGGGGCGCTACTACAAAGCCTAGTCCGCGGATCCTAAGGTTTCGATGACATGAAGGGGAATTTCACTACCATAGTTCAAAACGTCGTACGCGTCTTCGCCCTAGGTCTCGGATTGACGCTTAGCGTTGCGGCCGCACCGGTTCCCAGCGAGGCTGTCGCCGTCGTCGACAGACTGCACGCGGCGTTACTGGAAGTAATGCAGAAGGCCGGAACGCTTGGCTATCCAGGGCGTTACCAGAAATTAGATCCCTTAATCCGCAAGAGCTTCGACTTCGCGACCATCGCACAGATCGTCGTTGGACGGTTTTGGAAGGAACTAAGCGACGCGCAACGGCAGTCGTTTATCGATACCTTTACGAAGTTGAGCACGGCGACTTATGCGGCCCGCTTCGATGGCTTCGATAACGAGCAGTTTCGGCATGTCGCGGGCGAGGAGCTCAAGAAAGACCGGATCCTGGTCAAGACCGAAATCGTCAAGTCGGACGGGAAGGCGGTTCGTCTGGACTACGTATTACAAACCAAGAGTGATGAGTGGTTGATCGTAAATGTCATCGCCGATGGCGTCAGCGACCTATCGCTAAAGCGAGCGGATTATACGTCGGTACTGAAAAGCAAGGGGTTTGACGATCTGATTACAGTTTTGAACGATAAAGTCGCTAAGTATGAGGCTGGGGAGTAATACCTCCTGCGTTCAGAGCTTGTGAAAAAATCGTCAGCGAGCGAAGGCAAGTCGCGTTGCATCCTCGGCGCGCCAAACAGGGCCAATCCCTGGCCCTGGCTTTCCGCCGGAGCGCAGGAGCGTTTCGCCGGGAGCGAAACGGCGCGCAAGCCCCGAAGGGGCGAGTCCCAAGGATGGGACGAGCAACCGGAGTGTATACTGAAATACATGAGGATTCCGAGCACCGCCGGAACGCGAGATGCCGAGCGCAGTAGATTTATTCACAAGCTCTCAGGCTCATAACCATTAGGCGAAGCGGTCGAGGTGAGTATGAATAACAAGAAATGCAAGCTGCTGGTGTTGGCGCTGGGTTTGTTCACAGCGGGTTGCGCAAGCACGCCGACAGTTGATAACGGAAACAATGATCCCGGGGAAGGTGCGAATCGTGTCGTGTACGACATCAACGATGGCATAGATCGGTATTTAATCAAGCCGGTCGCCGAAAAATACGCCGATTACACCCCCGGGCCCGTCCGTGAAGGGATCACCAACTTCTTTGATAATTTGACGTACCTGAACGTCGTATTTAATTCGTTCTTACAAGGAAAGGTCAATCAAGGTGCCTCCGATTTCGGGCGTTTCGTTTTGAACAGCACCATCGGGTTCGGGGGTTTTTTCGATCCTGCCACCGCCTGGGGCGTCCCGAAGCACGACGAAGACTTCGGCCAAACCCTGGGGGTGTGGGGGATGGATGAAGTGGCTTATATTGTCCTGCCGCTGCTGGGTCCGAATTCGGTACGTGACACACCGGGCCTAGCGACCAGCACGCTGCTCAACCCGCTCTTCTATGTATCGAGCATCGTGATTGGACCGATCGGCGCACTGGGGATCATCAACACGCGTGCGAATCTTCTCGAAGCGACGCGCGTTCGAGACGAGGCCGCGCTTGATGCCTATACCTTCACGCGCGAGGCCTACCGCCAAAGGCGTATCAATGCTATCTATGATGGGGACCCTCCGGTCGAAAACCTAGACGAGTTTATCGAGGGCGACGGCACCGAAGAAGGCGTTCTGCTGATCAAATAGTTGCCGCGGGAGTTGCTGGGTGGGCCGCGCCATGTGGCTAAACCGTCGGGGCCGCACCGGGATCAAAAAGCTCAATCCAATGCTTTACCGGGACTCGCGCTTTTTGCTTGAGGTGCTGGT
>JBIMKC010000214.1:0-2910 GCA_043673925.1 Chromatiales bacterium
ATAAATGAACTAAAACATATTATTAATGTATTACTTTATACATGGCGACAACTAGCATCTGCTAGCTTTGGGTGTGGCTGAGGACTGCGACTCCTGGGCCTGTAGCATTATATAATATCACAAATAATCATTTTATTATGGAGTATATATCAGGTCATTTCGATGCAAAAGCGTATACCGAGACGTTAACGACACGCTGCGGCGTTTACCGGATGCTCGACCATGCGGGCAAGGTGATTTACGTTGGGAAGGCGAGGAATCTCAGAAAACGCGTCAGCAATCACTTCACTTCACAAAGCCGCATGGGTCCCAAGGCGCGTGCGATGCTCGGCCAAGTACGCGCCATTGAGGTCACCGTCACCCACACGGAGAACGAGGCGCTTATCCTCGAGAGCAATCTCATCAAAGAACTTAATCCACGCTATAACATCGTGTTACGCGATGATAAGAGTTACCCGTATATTTACCTGTCGAGCGACCAAGAATATCCCCGATTAGCGTTTCATCGAGGCGCCCGCGCCGGCGCGGGTCAATACTTTGGACCGTTCCCGAGCGCCAGCTCAGTGCGCGCTAGCATCAATCTCCTGCAGAAGTTATTTTTGATCCGGCCATGCGAGGATAGCTTTTTCCGGAATCGAACCCGGCCCTGTCTTCAATACCAAATCAAGCGTTGCAGTGCGCCTTGCGTCGGCTTTATACCAACCGCGGCATATCGCGAGGACGTCGATCATGCCGTCCTGTTCTTACAAGGGAAAAGCGAGCACGTGATTGATATTCTAATCGAGCGTATGGAGGCCGTTTCGGCGGCCTTGGCTTTCGAGCAAGCCGCGCGCATCCGTGATCAAATCAATCAACTAAAACAGGTGCAACAACGCCAGTGCATCACGAGCGGCAGTGATGACGTCGACTTCGTGGCCGGCGCGACTCGGGACGGGAACGCATGCGTGCAGGTTCTCTTTGTACGCTCAGGACATATCTTGGGTCATAAGGCCTATCACCTCACGTATAGAGGCGACGCCGGGACCGTTGATATACTCGCCGCTTTTCTACCACAGTATTATCTTAGTGGCCGAGCAGACCGGATGATTCCACCGGAGATCGTGGTCAACGGAAATCTCCCGGAGATCGCATTGATGACGCGTGCATTGTCGCAACTTGCGGGGAAAAAGGTGGCGATACGCCACAGCGTCCGTAGTGAGCGCGCACGCTGTCTCACCATGACGGTACAAAATGCGGAACTTGCACTCGTACAGCGCATCGCCAACCAAGCCCGCTGGCTCGAACGCCTCGCGGCCGTTCAGCAAGCTTTAGCGATCGAGGCACCGATCGAGCGTGTGGAGTGCTTCGATGTCAGTCATACGCGCGGAGAAGCGCCGCTCGCTTCTTGTGTAGTTTTCGGTGCGGAAGGACCCGTGAAAACCGGTTACCGCCGTTTCAGTATCTTGGGCGTAACGCCGGGGGATGACTATGCCGCACTCGCACAAGCGTTGCAGCGCCATTACCTTCGAGGACTGCGCGAGGCCCGCCCGCTTCCCGATGTGCTTTTGATTGATGGCGGTGAAGGGCAACTGTCGCGGACGCGGGAAGTGCTCGAATCCCTAGGCATCAAAGGGCCCCTGATTATCGCGGTGGCCAAGGGACCTTCGCGCCGGCCGGGGCTCGAAACGTTGATCGTCGGCGCCGAGCGGAAGGTCTTAAGCCTTCCGAAGGACTCATTGGCGCTGCACCTCATACAACAGATCCGGGACGAGGCGCACCGTTTCGCGATCGCCGGACATCGTTTGCAGCGCGCCAAGGTTCGAAACGTGTCGCCGCTTGAAGTAGTTGAAGGCATCGGCCCAAAACGCCGCCGTGACTTGATGCAACACTTTGGAGGTTTCCAAGGGGTCGAACGAGCGGGAATAGACGACCTCAGTACGGTTAAAGGAATCAGCAAACAGCTCGCCGCCAAGATCTACCGTCATCTCCACGAAACCGCATGAATATACCGAATACCCTTACCGTCATTCGGATCGGCCTGATTCCGGTTTTTGTGATCGTCTTTTACTTGCCGGTGAAATCCGCGAATATTGCTACGACGGTGATCTTTACATTAGGCGCCCTGACCGACTGGCTCGATGGTTATCTTGCCCGCCGTTTGCAACAGACCTCCGTGTTAGGGGAGTTTTTAGATCCTGTGGCCGACAAGCTGATGGTGGCCATCGTATTGGTGCTCCTGCTGCAACAAGACCCCTCGGTATGGCTGGCCCTACCGGCCGCGGTCATCATCGGACGCGAAATCACCGTCTCCGCACTGCGCGAGTGGATGGCCGAGCTCGGAGCGCGCGCCAAAGTTGCCGTCTCCTCGCTCGGCAAGTTTAAAACGACGGCGCAAATGATCGCGCTCATCATGCTCCTTTATCGAGAACCGATTGGCCCCGTGCCTACCTATGCCGTCGGATTCGCTCTGCTTTACGTTGCCGCGGTATTAACCCTGTGGTCGATGTGTGTTTATCTTTGGTTAGCATGGCCGGAGCTCAAGAAACGCCAATTCCGTGCCGATTAAACAACGCCCCCGCTCCTTGACACACGATGTTGCCGGATTAGAATGACTCCGAACGCGGGAATAGCTCAGTTGGTAGAGCACAACCTTGCCAAGGTTGGGGTCGCGAGTTCGAGTCTCGTTTCCCGCTCCAACGACTTCCGACAAAACCCCGACCGGTTCGGGGTTTTGTTATTTTCCCCTACCTTACGAATAACGACCACATGGTTTTCGGCTGGGTGGCAGAGTGGTTATGCAGCGGCCTGCAAAGCCGTGTACGCCGGTTCGATTCCGACCCCAGCCTCCACCAAATCGCAAGCACCTAAAGTCATAATGCCCGGGTGGCGGAACAGGTAGACGCAAGGGACTTAAAATCCCTCGGGGGCAAC
>JBIMKC010000215.1:0-2900 GCA_043673925.1 Chromatiales bacterium
TTAGATCACAGGCGGGAAGGTGAAACGTGCAAGCCGGGCTTAGCCCCCGCCGATGGCCCGTACGACCTCGACGCGGTCATCGGCGGCCAGGCGATGGTGCGCGTACTGACTGCGCGGTATGATTTCGCCATTGACCTCGACGGCAAAGCGGCCTTTGAACTCGAGGAGATCGAGCAGATGGTCGATCGTGGCCGCCTCTGGGATCGCCATCTCGGCGCCATTCGCGCGGATCTTCATTGACGAAGGCAATCCCGAACCGTTAAATTTCCGAGAGGTTTAAGGTCATGCCCTCTTGCGCGACGTAGCACTTCAGCGCCGAGCCGCTCGCCGCGATGATCTTAAGCGATTGCGCGTGGATTTTATCCATGTCGGCGTCGGTGGTCGCGGGATCATGATGGTAAAGGTACAGCGCCCTGACCTCGGTGTCGAACCCCATGGCTAAGGATCCCGCGGCAAGACCGCGGGGAATAAATTTTATTAGGGCGGATAACATACCATATTATAAGGGATCGCATCTTGCCCTGGGTTAATCGCGTTCGCTATCCGTGAGATCCATCTCGGTTCTTACAGAGGCGATCCCGAATACTTACGGCGCCCTGTGTTGCACTGATCTCTTAGGCTCGCTACCGTGGATGTTATAGAACCGGCCCGATCGAGCGCGATTCTAGATTTGCTATTATTTCACATCCTGCATCACCGGTGATGAAGCAGTTCGGCACAGAGGGCCCGTATCTAGCGACAGGTTCCAATAATGTTTCGGACACTACAAACCTGGCTTTGGGCGCAGGCGACGGCTTGGCTGACGGCTGAGCGACCGGGTGGCGATGTTCCGCTCGTTGATTTCGAGCGCTTGAGCTATGAGCTGCGGCCGTGCGATGTGATCTTAGTGGAGGGCAGGACGCGCTTGAGCGAGGTCATCAAGACCATTACCCAGAGCGTCTGGACCCATGCGGCACTCTACATCGGGCGCATTCATGATATCGACAGCCCGGCGTTGCGCGAGCGTTTGTCGAAATTTTATCAAGGCGATCCCAGCGCCCAACTGCTCGTCGAGGCGCTCATGGGTCGAGGCACGGTGGTCACGCCGCTCAGCCATTATAAAGATCATCACCTGCGGATCTGCCGGCCCGCCAATATCTCCAGGCAGGACGCGCAGCACGTGGTGGCGAGCGCTATCAAACGGCTGGGTCACGATTATGACGTCCGCCAGTTATTGGATCTGGCGCGTTTTATGTTCCCCTACGGCCTTCTCCCCAGGCGCTGGCGTTCGACCTTGTTCGAGCACCACGCCGGCGTGAACACGCGCTGTACCTGTGCGACGATGCTGGTCGAGGCGTTCCAGAGTGTCGCCTATCCGATAAGGCCGGTAATGCATCGAGGGGGTGGAGGAAAATTGCGTGTCTACGCCCGCAATCCCCGCTTGTATACGCCCAAGGAATTCGATGACTCACCGTATTTCGATATCATCAAACACCCGTTTCTCGGCGAGAACGACACCAGCCGTTACCGCCATCTACCTTGGTCGGAGGATGCCGTGGTCGGTGGTTACAAGAACGGTAAGTGAAAGAATATTTCGCCCGCGGGGTATCTACCCCGCAGGCGGCCAAAGCGGAGAGTTGCACTACTCCCCTTTGGAAATCCCAAGGCTAGAGTGCCCGCCGCAAACGTATTGGTAAATAAAGTTGTGAGCCACCGGTACAACGCGCTAGAATCGTAAGCACCGCGGGTGTAGTTCAATGGTAGAACTCTAGGTTCCCAACCTGGTGGCGTGGGTTCGATTCCCATCACCCGCTCCAACCTGCACGCACCTGGTTACAACAGCGCGGAGATACACGCCAGGGCGACGAGATCCTTGCTGGAAATACGTATCGGGCGTTTACTGCCCGATCGTCACGCCGCGCCAAAAAGCCGTATAACCCTTGATTTGTTTTGCCGCCTCCTTGGGTTCAGGGTAGTACCAAGCGGCGTCTTTGTTCGTGACTCCCTCGATTACGATGTCGTAGTAGCTCGCTTCGCCTTTCCAGGGACAAGTGGTGTGGGTGCTGCTGTCGCGCAGGTACTCCCGGTTGATGGAGCCGGGAGGAAAATAATGGTTGCCTTCAATAACTATCGTCTCGTCGCTTTCCACAGTAACTTTGTCGTGCCAGATCGCTTTTATGAAAAAAGGGGTCAAGTCTCCCATCTTTCACTCCATCCCTTTGATCACACGACTAACGTAGAAGACGCCACGCCGTTGAGGTAGCCTTCTTAATGTCAAGAGACTCCTCGTTTTCGAGTTTCGACCGTAACCAAAACTTGCTCCGACCGATCCTTCAGTACCCAGAGCGCCGACCTTGGATGAGACCGAGCCTTTGTAGCTCTGTTTGAACGGCTTGCTTGCTGAGACGGTCGAGCCCGTCGTGCTACCAGACCCATAGGTTACTGCGCTACTACTGTCGCCACCTTGCGTCCCTGGCGGAGCGTAAATTGCTCATCGAGCCGCGATCTGAACAAGGCGCGGTACGCCATGCGCCGTTGCTCGGCATTCCGATGCAGAAACACCTTGTGATCGACGATCAACGGGTCCTCGCGCCCCTCGGCGTGACAGCGGTAACCAGACCACGCATAGTCGCGCGGATGCCTTACCATTTGTGCCCGTACCGGATTGAGCTCGATGTAACGATAGCAACTCAGTAAATACCGCTCGGCATCGACCAAGGTCGCGCGGTAGCACCCTTCCCATAGCGTACCGGTACGCTGATAGGTATAGTTGAAATACTGGACGTAGCGTCTCCCCACCGTTTGCATCATCTTCCCGATCCCCCTTTCCGTGTGGGGCGTGACCAAGAGATGCACATGGTTGGTCATCAAGACATAGGCGTGAATGTCGCACTCATGCTTCTTGGCGGCCTCGCCTAAGC
>JBIMKC010000216.1:0-2884 GCA_043673925.1 Chromatiales bacterium
CCACATCACCTGCTCTCGGCTCGACTCCACGCGGCTCAGAGAGACGATGCCCGAGCTGAATGTAACCGAAACCCCGAACGGCGTTGATATCGACTACTTCCATCCGACGGTCGCGGCCCAGGAACTCAATAGCCTCGTATTTGCCGGAAATCTGTCCTGGTATCCGAACTCCGCCGCCATGCTCTACTTCGCGGACCATGTGTGGCCATTGCTGCGCAATGCCGTGCCGGGCATTGTCATGAATCTGATCGGCGCGCACCCGCCGGAGCGCCTCAAGGCCCTCGCGGCATCCGACCCAAACTTCCGGGTCCATGGCTTCGTGCCAGACGTGCGACCCCATATTAATAGCGCTGCAGTCTATGTCTGCCCCATCATGGATGGCGGCGGGACGAAGCTTAAGGTCCTCGATGCGCTGGCCATGGGGAAGCCGCTGGTGGCCAACCCGGTAGCGTGCGAGGGCATCGAAGTCGTCGACGGCGAAACTGTATTGTTTGCCGAGCGCCCCGCCGACTACGTCGGGCATATCGCCACGCTGTTACGGAATCCCTCGGAGCGCATGCGGATGGGAGCGCGTGCCCGCAGCCTGGTCGAGACCAGCTATTCATACGCCGGCATCGGTCGAAAGCTTGCACGTGCCATGGAAGAGTGCGTACAGGCCTCGGGCCACCGGCCTCACGGCATCCCCAACCCATGAGTCCGTTTCCCTCCGGGGGCTAGCGTATGTGCGGCATTGCTGGCTTCGTCGATCTTTCCGGGAGCGCAACCCGCGAGGCTTTGTTCGCGGACGTGCAGCGCATGACGGATGCGCTCACGCATCGGGGACCAGACGATGCGGGCTACTGGGTGGATGTGGCCGCTGGCATAGCTCTCGGCCATCGCCGGCTGTCGATCCTGGACCTCTCACCCGCCGGTCACCAGCCTATGGCGTCCGCCTGCGGGCGGTATCAGATCAGCTTCAATGGAGAGATTTACAACTTCGCGACCTTGCGAGCCGAGCTAACGGCACATGGATGCAAGTTCCGCGGGCACTCGGACACCGAGGTCCTGGTTAACGCAGTGATGCAGTGGGGCATCCCCTCAACGCTCAAGCGTTGCGTGGGCATGTTCGCCTTCGCCATCTGGGACGGCAAAGAGCGACAGCTCCATCTCGCGCGCGACCGGCTCGGCGAGAAGCCGCTCTATTACGGCTGGGTGAAGGACCGCTTCGTATTCGCCTCGGAATTGAAGGCGTTCCGAGAGTTACCCGGATGGCAGACCGATATAGACCGGGGCGCTGTCTGTCTTCTTATGCGCCTGGGCTACATTCCCGCGCCCCATAGCATCTACCGGCATGCGCATAAACTGCCCCCCGGCACGTTTCTGACGGTGGGCGAAGCCGCATATTCCAGGGACGGCCTACGTGCACCGACCCGATACTGGTCCGTTCAGGACGCCGCACGCGCAGGCATCGACAGGCCCGTGACCGACGTCGCATCCGCTGTCGAGGAGCTCGATCGACTGCTCGGTGAGGCCGTGAGCCTGCAGATGGTCGCAGACGTCCCTGTCGGGGCATTTCTATCCGCCGGCATCGACTCGTCGACCGTCGTCGCCCTGATGCAGCGATACAGCCCCCGGCCGGTTAGGACCTTCACGATCGGATTCCGCGAAGCGGCCTACAACGAAGCCGCGTACGCGAAGTCCATCGCGCAGCACATCGGCACCGAGCATACAGAAATCTACGTCACTCCGGAGGACACCTTACAGCACATTCCAGCTCTAGCCACGGTTTACGACGAGCCGTTCGCCGACCCCTCGCAGCTGCCCACGCTGCTGCTGAGCGCGCTCGTCAGGCGGCACGTCACGGTGTGCCTGACCGGCGACGCCGGCGACGAGCTGTTCGGCGGTTACAACCGTTACTGGTGGTCCCAGCGCCTCTGGTCGGTGTTCCGACGCGTCCCGGCACCGGCGCGCGGGCTTCTTGGCAGCGGCATCGAGACCGTGCCGGCTGCCTGGTGGAACGCCCTCTTTCGGGCTGGCGGGCACCTCCTGCCAGCGGCGGCACGCGGGCCGCAGAGCACCGCCGCGGACAAGCTTCGCAAGATCGCCGATGTCTTTGGCAGCCCGGGATTCCCCGATCTGTACCGGTCCCTGGTGTCCTATTGGAAGGAACCCGCCGCGCTCGTCCTCGGGGCAGCAGAGCCAGACGCCGGCTTCCGCCGCTTCGAAACGCCCAGCCCGGATCTCGCTCAGCAGATGTTCTGCTGGGATCAATGTTTCTACCTGCCGGATGACAATCTGGTCAAAGTTGACCGCGCCAGCATGTCGGTCAGCCTCGAAACCCGCATTCCGCTGCTCGACCATCGCTTGGTCGAGTTCTCCTGGCGTGTGCCGGTGTACATGAAATACCGGGAGTCGGTTGGCAAGTGGCTGCTGCGACAGGTGCTCTACAGGTACGTCCCGACGACGATGATGGAGCGTCCCAAGATGGGCTTCTCCGTACCACTGGCGGACTGGCTGCGCGGGCAACTGAGAGATTGGTCCGAATCGCTCCTAGACGAGGCGACGCTCCGGCGCCAGGGGCTGCTCGATGTCACGCTCGTTCGCCGCGCCTGGAAGGAGCATCAGTCCGGCGCGCGCAACCTCCACGGGCAATTGTGGCCGATCCTCATGCTGCAGGCGTGGCTCGGCCAATGGTGCCCGGGCGGGGGCACATGAGGCCACGCCGTCAAGCCGATGCAGACCGCGCGCGCCACCGAGGTCACGTGTTCATCTTCACTCTAAAACGGCGTTTCGCCGGATTCGCGGGCCGATTCGTCGACCTGAACGACCGGATCCGCGCCCGCTGCGATCGCTACCTACTCGCTTACCACCGCGTCCTTCCGCTGGACGAGACGATGGATGGATT
>JBIMKC010000217.1:0-2861 GCA_043673925.1 Chromatiales bacterium
GACGATCGCTTTCGCGTCACCGAGTCTCATGCCGGTGGTCCTCGCTACTCGGTTGCCCGGCTGACGCGGCTTTGGTTGTTGCGCCCAAGCCGCGCGCAAATATAACGGCCTACGTCGATTAATTTATTGAGATCAACGCCGGTCTCGATCCCCATGCCGTGGAGCATGTAGACCACATCTTCGGTAGCGACATTGCCGCTCGCACCCGGGGCATAGGGACAGCCGCCGAGCCCGGCCACCGAGGCATCGACCACTTCGGCGCCGAGCCCGAGACAAGCCAGGATGTTGGCGAGTGCTTGGCCACGGGTGTCGTGGAAATGTAGCGCCAGCCGCGCGGCAGGAACTTGCCCGGCGCAGGTGATGAACACGTCCCGCGCTTGCAAGGGCGTCGCCAGGCCAACGGTGTCACCGAGGGCGATTTCCGCACAGCCGAGCCGATAAAAATCACCGGCGAGCTTGGCCACGGTCTCCGTGGCGACCGCACCCTCGTAGGGACAGCCGAACGCGCAGGAGACATAAGCACGAACCGCGAGTCCCCGCTGGCGAGCCTCGACGATGACCGGGGCCAGGCGTTCCATGGATCCCGCGATGCTACAGCGGCTGTTCTTTTGGCTAAAGGTCTCCGTGGCGGCGGTGAACACGGCAATCGCCCGCGCATCCACGCAGAGCGCCCGTTCCAGTCCTTTGTGGTTGGCCAAGAGCACAGGGTACTGTACGCAATGCTTGCGTTCGATGCGGGAAAACACCTCCTCGGCGTCGGCGAGTTGCGGCACCGCCTTGGGATTGACGAAGCTCGCCGCCTCGATGACCGGGAGCCCGGTCGCCGACAGCCGATCGATGAACTCGACCTTGGTGCCGGTGGCGAGCATTGTGGCCTCATTCTGCAAGCCGTCGCGGGGGCCGACTTCCACCAGCTTGACCCGTTTTGGATAGCGGGGGGTCATGGGATGTCTTGCCAGGACGGCTTGCGCTTCTCCACAAAAGCCGCGATCCCTTCGCGCGCCTCCGGCGAGCCGCGTAGCCGCGCAAGGAAGGCCTCAACCGTGTCGAAATCTCCGTGCGGTAGCGGCGAATAGTTCGCCGTCAAGCGCTTGAGCTCGGCGATCGCCGTCGGCGCTGACTTGAGCACGCGCTCGATTTGGATATCCAGTGCGCGATCCAATTCGCTAGGCTTGACGACCTGGTGCAGCAAGCCGATCCGCAGGGCTTCCCCGGCGTCGAAGGCTTCGGCGCTGATCGCCAAGCGGCGGGTCTCGCGCGCGCCGATGGCCTGAAGGATATAGGGCGCGATCATGGTCGGCAGCAGACCCAGCCTGAGCTCGGGAAGAGCAAAGCGGGCGCTGTCGCTGGCGATGGCGAGATCACAGCAAGCGATGAGACCCACACCGCCGCCGTAGGCCGGGCCTTGAATGCGCGCGATGCTCGGTTTGCTCAATCCATGGAGGGTCTGTAACAGCGGGGCGATAGTCTTGATCTCATCATCATGCGATCCCGGTTCCGCGCTGGCGAGGGCTGTAAACCAATCCAGATCGCCGCCGCTGCAAAACGCCTCACCGCTCCCGGTCAGGATCACGACGCGGACCGTGGGATCGCGTTCCAGCGCTTGCAATTGGGACAGCAGGGCACTGATGAGAGCGGCATCGAGGGCGTTGTGCCGCTCCGGGCGCTGCAGCATTAAGGTACACGCCCCGCGCCGGTCGATGGTGACAGATAGCGCTTCGGTTGCGGGCATCGGCTCACATCCGAAAAATACCAAAGCGCGTGGCGTGTATCGGCGCATTCCTCACCGCGGCCAGGCCCAATCCCAAGACCTCGCGCGTCTTCGCCGGGTCGATGATGCCGTCGTCCCAGAGCCGCGCCGTGGCGTAGTAGGGATGACCTTGCGTCTCGTATTGGCGGCGGATCTGCTCCTTGTAGGCTTGTTCCTCGTCCGCGCTCCAGCGTTCCCCGCGCGCTTCCGTGCTCTCACGCTTGACCGACGCCAGGACCGAGCTGGCGATTTCACCGCCCATCACCGAGATGCGCGCGTTCGGCCACATCCAGAGAAACCGCGGCCCGTAAGCGCGGCCGCACATGGCGTAGTTACCCGCCCCGAACGAGCCGCCGATGATCACCGTCAGTTTCGGCACCGCCGCGCATGCGACCGCCGCGACCATCTTGGCGCCGTCCTTGGCGATCCCTTCGTGCTCGTACTTCTTGCCGACCATGAAGCCGGTGATGTTTTGCAAGAACACCAGCGGGATCCGCCGCTGACAACAAAGCTCGATGAAGTGCGTTCCCTTGAGCGCCGATTCCGAAAACAAGATGCCGTTGTTGGCCAGGATGCCGACGCGATAACCCTCGATATGCGCAAAGCCGCAGACCAAGGTTTTGCCATAGAGAGCTTTGAATTCGTGAAACTCCGAGCCGTCAACGAGGCGCGCGATGACTTCGCGCACGTCATACGTATAGCGCGGATCGCGCGGGATCACGCCGTAGATCGATTCGGCTGCATAGCCGGGCGCGGGCACCGGGTCTGGCGTCAAAGCGGATGCAGGCGGCTTCGAATACGCGAGGACATCGCGCGCGATGAGGAGCGCGTGCGGGTCGCTATCGGCCAGGTGATCGGCTACGCCGGATATCCGGCAATGCACCTCGCCTCCGCCGAGCGTCTCCGCATCGACGGTCTCCGCGGTCGCCGCTTTGACCAACGGCGGCCCGCCCAGGAAGATCGTGCCCTGGTTCTTCACGATGATGGTCTCGTCCGACATCGCCGGAACATAGGCTCCGCCCGCGACACAGGTGCCCATCACCACGGCGATCTGCGGAATGCCGCGGGCCGAGAGCCGGGCCTGGTGGTAGAAAATACGGCCGAAGTGGTC
>JBIMKC010000218.1:0-2822 GCA_043673925.1 Chromatiales bacterium
CTAGAGCCGGGTATCAGTTTTTTTGACCGTGAGGACCAAAACGACCTCTTCAAGCTCCACTTGCCGTATGTTTGGAGGACGCCATTGGAGGTGGACACGCTGTTTCTACCGGCAGTTAACCGCCCACTGCCGGGGTTTACCGTTCTGTGTGGCTTGGTGGAAACGGATTGGTATGCAAACCACGTCAATCTTGTCGTTCGCAAGCTACCGGGCGAATACTCCCTGCACGTGTCCGCGGGGGATCCCATCGCCCAGGCGATATTGCTGATGCGAGCCCAGCGCCGTTCAGGCTTGAAAGTGATCGCCTCTCATGCACGCGCCGCCCGCGGCTTCCGCCGGGCATTAGCCGAGTGGTACCGGCAACGGGCGGACAATCACGCCGCATATAAGACACTTGCTCGCAGCCATCATGGCCGCATCTCGAGTGAAACGGGAGACCGCGAGCCCTAGAACAGCCTGTCCTCAATGTGGATAGATCATCATAGCGCCCAGGCTTTGTCATCGTATTCTATGCGCTCCACGTCGTCCCGCCGAGCCATCTCGCATATTCCTGCCGCGGGAAGACGACCAGCGTAAAGGGGAACGTGCCGGGAGATCCGCTTTAAACCACTCTGTTCGATCAAGGGGGCCTCGACGCCCGGGATCAGGGTCACGATGACGGGGATGTCCATTGTCCGCCCCGCTTTCTCGGCTTCTTCAAGCTGTTTCAGCAATGCATGGTCTATCTTAGACATGCTCACCTCCGAACAACTACCCGACATTAGGACGGTCAGGTCCTTATCGGCCGTTTGCGTCAACGCGCACGAAAGGCACATGAGCTGGGTCCCTCCGAGAAACATCAAGAGTAGATCTCTCATAGGCTAAACCCGGAAACAGTTTAGACCTTCTGAGCCCACGCGCAAGAAGCTCCGATTCTCGTACTTTCGTGGTCGAAAATAAAGACCCGGCTGCCCTGTGGGGGGAGACAAGACGAGATAGTCGAGCGGTTGTGAAGTATCGGCTGTAGCGGTAATTACGATGTACTAAGCGGTGGTATTGGCCACCAGCGCCGCCAAGCCCGGTGGGGCGAGGCCACATGTTTATCCAGGCTTGTATGTTGTCTCCTGCATCCTTTTTGAGGTTAAGTAAGGGGTGCCAGGGTGGAGGGACGATCCGGGCTTTCTGCCGTGCAAGCGGACAGACTCGCGTAGAAATGTCCCCACCCTGTCCTCTTCAAGCGTCGATTAGGAATGCAGCGCGCGGACTCTCTCGAGTTCGACCGCCGATAGATACAAGCTCACGCCAGAGGACAGGTCCACCCCGGCCATTGCATTGTAGCTCCACGCCCTGTCGTTCGGCCACGGCGCGCAAGGCGTTGGGAGCCCTCCCAGGCGTGCGCCGTGCCAAGAGAGGACCCTCATGTCGCAAACCCATACCACGTCTCTCATCATCGGCGCCGACATTGGCTCGGTTGAGATCGTGCTGGCCCGTGCCGATGCTTCACCTCCGGTGACGACGATCGGCAACGAGAAGAAGGCCATCGACCGCTGGCTGAAAACCCTACCAGCATGATCGGCATGGAGGCGACCGCTGGGCGAGCGCGATGCTAATGAGGGGGCCGACACCGGCGATGGATTGCAGACGCTGGCGGCGCTCTTCCAGCGTTTCGGCCAAGAGCGCCTTGAGCTGCCGTTCGAATATCTCGCACAACGGCTGGAGCCTAAAGGTGACGGATTTATTCATACTGCGGCTGTTCTGGCGACGGAGGTACGGTCCCCATGCGTGGGGGAGGGGTCCCCCGTGCTTTGCTCCCAGTACGGGAGCGATGTAGAATGTCTGCGTGAGGATCATCGCAGTCAAGACGCTGCGAGAGTTCTGGGAAAGCCATCCCGATGCGGAACAGCCACTGCGAGCCTGGTATGCGACTGCCTCGCGTGCGAGGTGGAAGCGGCCGTCCGACGTCAAAGACGACTATCGGAACGCGAGCTTCATCGCCAACAACCGCGTGGTGTTCAACATCAAGGGAAACGCTTACCGCTTGCTAGTGGCCATGCGCTACGACAAAGGCGTCGGGTTTGTGCGCTTTATCGACACGCACGCCGCTTACGACCGCATCGACGCAAAGATCATCTAGGCCCCGGTACCATGGACATCAAACCGATCAAGTCCGAAGGCGACTACAAGAGGGCGCTGCGCGCGATCGAGCAGTTGTGGGAGGCCAAGCCCGATACGCCCGAGAGCGACCGCTTGGAGCTCCTTTGCATCCTCGTCGAAGCGTTCGAGCGGGAGCACTATCCTATCCCGCCGCCCGATCCGATCGCGGCGATCGAGCACTGCATGGAAAGCCGCGGGCTCATCCGGAAAGATCTAGAGCCGTTCATCGGCAGCCGGGCGCGGGTCTCCGAGGTGATGGCAAGGCGCCGCCCGCTGACCTTGCGGATGATCCGCCGCCTCACCGTGGGACTGGAGATCCCTACCGACGCTCTTATCCAACCCTATCGGACAGTCGATCACCGGGCAGCTTGACCGCCCACCATGAAAGGTCGCGGTTAGCCCAGCATCTCGTGCACCATTTCGTAGGGCGCAATAGCGTGAGCGTATTGCGCCAAATCAGCGTGGCGCCAAATCACCGTATTCCGCCAACCCGCCCGCCTAGCGAATCCGTACGCCTCGGATATCCTCCCCGACCATGGCGAATTCGGATGCACAGGCCCGAGTGGCGCAAGACGGCGGAGGGCATTGGGGCGATTAAATACACGCCGCTTTCGATCCAGCAACCCTCCTTCCATTCCGCAAAATAGGGCGCACGTCATCCAGCCGCATTTGATTCCCCACCGTTTTCC
>JBIMKC010000219.1:0-2803 GCA_043673925.1 Chromatiales bacterium
CGTGCTATTACTCATATTCATTTTCCCGTAAGGCGTTGCTCGATCGCCTCTGTTAGAGTGACTAGAATTGGGCTCCCCTACCCGTCAATGCCGGCGCGACGGGCTTGCAGGACCGACAACCGGCGGTGCCCAGCCGATAGCGCCTATAGTGGTCGAACGGGCCGCCGTCGCAGTAGAGGGTCTGACCCGCCCAACTATGTGGCTTGAGTCTCCCGCTCCCGGCAAAGCTGAGGATCAAAAGTCGCCCGGTTTGGTATATGGCACGCTCCACAGAGCGACTTGCAACACGACCGATTTGAACCACGCCTGATGCATCTTCTCCACGTCGTCGTCTTTGTGACCCTTGTTGGCGAGGAAGGGTTGAATCGTCACACTGATTGGATAGATGAAAGCGATCAAGTAGCGGAGATGAATGTGCTCTGCGGCCGAGCGCACGTTGTCCGTCTGATTCTTCTTCGCGCGTGTGTGGCGTAGACCGATCTCCTGCTGGTAGTCAAGCCACGCGCGATCATATTTCGCGGCGCAGGTATCGCGGACCCACTGGCCGAACCGTTTTCGCACGGCGGTCAGATACTCAGGATTGGGGGTCCCGTCTGCACCGCTGAAATAGTAGACGAGATGTGGGTGTGAGCCGACGAAGCCGTACCAGACATCCAGTACCTTCTCGACCTGATCCTCGAGCACCTCACCGGCCATCCGAAGATACCTGAGGTCCTCATCGGTGAAGAGGACGGATTGCTTGAGCAGGTCAAATTCCTGCTCACTGAGCGGCGACTTGGCGACTTCCGCCGTGCCGTAGGTATACCCTGAGATCTGTTCTTTAGTCATACTGGACCTCCAATTTGATAGTTAAGATGGAAAACCTAAGTCTTGCTGCCGGCCTTTGACTGGTACGTGCCCGGCACTTCCCGGAAGCCGATCACCAGACGGTTCCAACCGTTGATAGCGATGATCGCCAGCGTCAAGTTAACCAGCTCTGCTTCCGTGAATTGGGCGCGCGCCTCCTCGAACACCTCATCCGGCGCGTGCCCCTGGCTGATGAGCGTGATCGCCTCCGTCCAGGCCAGCGCGGCTCGCTCCCGCTCCGTGTAGAACGGCGTCTCGCGCCAGGCAGGAAGCGCGTAGAGCCGCTGCTCACTCTCGCCGAGTGCTCGCGCATCCTTGGTGTGCATATCGATACAGTAGGCGCAGCCGTTGATCTGGGAGGCCCGTGTCTTGACGAGCTCCAGCAGGGAGCGCTCGAGACCCGACTCCTCTACGTACTTTTGGAGCGAAACCATGGCTCGCGTTGCGCCCGGTGCTGCCTTGTCGTATGCCAATCGTCTTTGCATCGTGGCCTCCGCGTGGTTCATTAGATTTCTCTAATCTCGTTCGCTCTATACCTGGTCAACTTCTGTACCAGCTCGGAGCGATAGATTAAAGCCCCCTTCGATCAAGCAGTTAGCCTGACCATGCCGACGGTGAAGGGGATCTAATTAGGGACGAATCGAAGCCCGTGGCGGCGCTATTTCGCCACGAGGCGAATGCTCGTCACCACCAAACGATCGTTCAGGTGCGTTGCGCGGCTCCCTGCCCGAGTATCTTTGTTGCGATCCGGTAACCCTCGCGCCGGTGCGCGTCCGACTCGCTCTTGAATGGCGTCCAGCTTCTTCTCCTCACTGAAGACAAAGTACTTCATAGCTCACTCCAAATAGTGGTGGAACGGCTGTGGTCACCCTATAGTCGTTTGGTAGAGCCCCAGATCGACAACGGGCCTACCCGACGCGACAGGCTTGCAGGACCGACCGTTGTCAGGCAGCGCCTGGCGTTTCAGTCCAGCAGCTCGCCCAGCCGCCGCACGGCAAATCGTGGGCGGTTTTCTCTCTGTTCTTTGCGGTGTCAAGAGGCCCATCCAGCATTGGCGCGAGTTTCCAGGCGGTGGGTTGGCGCTGGAGGCTGCTCGGGCGGCGGCGACCGAGAAAGCGAAGGGGCTCTCCGACCGTGGGGCGATAGCATGCCGAGCCAGTGTTGACCATCCGGTTAAGGCGCGCTGCGCGTCCAGTGGGTGAATTCAGGGGGCAGGCCCCGGGCTCCGAGGCGAGCATGGGCCCAGCATGCGCCGTCGTCGCGAAGGTCTATCGCGTTCGTCTCGAATCCTCTTGCGCACAGCCGAGCCGGCAGCACGCCTGCGACTGATTTCAGCCGTGTTCCCGCGTGCCGGGTTGTGCGGGAACAGGTGCGGGATTGCGCTCGGAGAATTGCCCGTTCCAGTAGGGGTAGTACGGATAAGGTGGCGTCACCGCGCTGGCCGCGTCGAGCTTGGCCACCTGCTCCGCGGACAAGCTCCAGCCGACCGCCCCCAGGTTCTGCCTCAACTGTTCCTGGTTGCGTGCGCCGATCAGCACACTCGACACCGTCGGCCGTTGCAACAGCCAGTTCAGCGCGATCTGCGGGATGGTCTTGCCGGTTTCCGCAGCGATCTCGTCGAGCGCGTCGATGACGCGATACAGACGCTGCTCATCCACCGGCGGCGCGAAGTTCGCCGTCTCGTGCAAGCGACTCGATTTTGGCAGAGGCTGTCCGCGACGTATTTTGCCGGTCAGGCGGCCCCAGCCGAGCGGACTCCAGACCACCGCCCCGACACCTTGATCGAGACCGAGCGGCATCAGTTCCCACTCGTAGTCTCGGCCGATCAGCGAGTAGTAGGCCTGATTCGCGACATAGCGCGCATAACCGTAACGATCCGACACCGCCAGCGACTTCATCAGCTGCCAGCCAGAGAAGTTGGAGGCGCCGATATAACGGACTTTGCCGGCGCGCACCA
>JBIMKC010000220.1:0-2795 GCA_043673925.1 Chromatiales bacterium
CTGACTTCATCATACGGTCACGATGTTCACGAGGCGCCCGGGCACCACCACGAGCTTCTTGATTTCTTTACCGTCGAGATAGCGCCGGACCTTGGGATCGGCGAGCACGATCTCCTTGACTAGCGCCTCCGGTGTCCCCGAGGCGAGCGTGAGATCGGCCCGCTTCTTACCGTCGATCTGCACGACTAGCCGGATCTCGGAGCGCACCAGGGCGGCCTCATCGACCTTGGGCCAGCGTGCGTTGGCCACCAGATCCGCATGGCCGAAGGCGGCCCAGAGCGCCTCGGTGATGTGGGGCACGATCGGCGACAGCACTATCGCGATGGTCTCGAGACCTTCGCGCAGCAGCGCGCGCCCCTGCTCGGAATTATCCTTGAAACCCGTCAAGGCATTCGTAAGCTCCATGACCGCCGCGATCGCAGTATTGAACGTATAGCGGCGCCCGATATCGTCATTGACCTTGGCGATGGTCTGATGGATCTGGCGGCGTAATTCTGCTTGCGCCGGCGTCAGCCGGTTCTTATCGACCGCAGCCACGGCCCCGCGTGCGAGTTGCTCCGCCGCGAAGCGCCAGAGACGCTTGAGGAAGCGAAACGCCCCTTCGACGGCGGTGTCCGACCACTCGAGGGATTGCTCCGGCGGCGCCGCGAACATGGTGAATAATCGCACCGTATCGGCCCCGTACTTATCGATGAGCGCTTGCGGATCGACGGTATTACCCTTCGATTTCGACATCTTGGCGCCGTCCTTCAGCACCATTCCTTGGGTGAGCAGGCGCGTGAAAGGCTCCGCATGCGGCGCCATCCCCGCGTCGCGCATCAGCTTGTGGAAAAACCGGGCGTAAAGCAAATGCAGCACGGCATGCTCCACGCCGCCGATGTATTGATCCACGGGCAGCCAGTAGCGGACCCGATCATCGAGCATGCACTCGGTGCTGTCCGCGCAACAGTAACGCGCGTAATACCACGAGGATTCGAAAAAGGTATCGAAGGTGTCGGTCTCGCGTTCGGCGGTTACGCCGCAGGCCGGACAGCGCGCCTGGTAAAACTCCGGCATGCGTTTGATGGGAGAAACCACGCCCTGAAACTCCACCTCTTCGGGAAGTACCACCGGCAACTGCTCCTCGGGGACCGGCACGGGGCCGCACCGCGGGCAATTGAGCATCGGAATCGGGCAGCCCCAGTAACGCTGGCGGGACACGCCCCAGTCACGCAAGCGGTAATTCACTTTGCGGCGCCCTTTGCCGTTCTCACGCAAACGCTCGGCGATGGCCGCGAAGGCGGCGGCCGAGCTTAAACCATCGAACGCGCCTGAATTTCTCAGCACCCCCGGTTCGATGAACGCGGCCTCCGATACGTCCTCGCTGAGAGCATCCCCGGGGAACACCACCTGCTTAATCGGCAGGCCGAAGCGGCGCGCGAACTCATAGTCGCGGCTATCATGGGCGGGCACCGCCATCACCGCGCCGGTGCCGTAGCCCATCAACACGAAGTTGGCGACCCACACCGGCAAGGCCTCGCCGGTGATTGGGTGCAGGGCTTCGACTCCGAGCGGCATGCCTTTTTTCTCCATGGTCTCGAGCTCCGCCTCGCTCGTACCCATGCGGCGGCACTCGTTGACGAACCCGGCCAACGCGGGATCACGTTGCGCGAAGCGCGCCGCCAAGGGGTGCTCGGCGGCGACCGCGAGGTAGGTCGCGCCCATGAGCGTGTCCGGGCGCGTGGTGAACACCGTCAAGCTCTCCCCAAGTGCGGGGATCGAAAACTCGGCCTCGACGCCTTCGGAGCGTCCGATCCAATTGCGCTGCATCGTGCGCACGGCGTCCGGCCAACCATCGAGCCCCTCCAAACCGGTGAGCAATTCCTCGGCGTAATCGGTGATCTTCAAGAACCACTGGGGGATCATACGCCGCTCGACGGGAGCCCCGGATCGCCAGCCCTTGCCATCGATGACCTGCTCATTGGCGAGCACTGTCTGATCGACCGGATCCCAATTGACGACGGAGGTCTTCTTATAGACCAGACCTTTCTTATATAACTGTATAAAGAACCATTGTTCCCAGCGGTAATACTCGGGCCGGCATGTGGTCAGCTCGCGCGCCCAGTCGTAGCCAAACCCCAAACGCTTGAGCTGGCCGCGCATATAGGCTATGTTTTCATAGGTCCAGCGCGCCGGGGGGACGCGGTTATCGATGGCGGCGTTCTCCGCCGGCAGCCCGAAGGCGTCCCAACCCATCGGCTGCAGGACGTTCTTCCCCCGCAGGCGCTGATAGCGGGCGATCACATCGCCGATCGTGTAATTGCGGACGTGGCCCATATGCAGGCGCCCGCTCGGGTAGGGGAACATCGAAAGGCAGTAGAATTTCTCCCGCCCCGGCTCTTCGCTGGCCGCAAAGACCCGCTGCTCGTCCCATCGTTGTTGCATCGCGGGCTCGATGCTGGCCGGGTGGTATTGCTCCTCCATCGTCACTGCCTGTCGTTTATTAGAGCATACCGCAGCGGGCTCACCTGTCACAACCGGAGTCGGCGGGGCGTTGCGCCGCGGGCATTTCGGCAACGCGATCCCCCTAGTAGACAGGGTTTGGGGATCTCCCCCCGATCAAAGCGCCGGTGATGGTCTATAGTTAGTCAAGATAGATCAACTATCGCCCGCGGGCTAGCAAAGGGAAGAGTTGCACTACTCCCCTTTGGAAACCCCAAGGCTTACGTGCCCGCCGCAAGCGGCGGGGTAGTAGTGAATTAATTTTACTTCGCGGGCGGGGTATGAACCCCGCCCTTGACCAAAGGGGAGAGTTG
>JBIMKC010000221.1:0-2780 GCA_043673925.1 Chromatiales bacterium
GCAAGCGAACGGCCTTGGAGCGGATAGCTCATCCCGGAAGCGTATCGTCCCTCGACCGCCGTCTCTGCTTCAAAAGCGGTGTCCAGCGCGAGCTCCCAAACGCCGTCTTGAAACGAAGGCAGCACGAACGTGATGGTCTCGTGATGCGCGTTCAACAACACCAGGAAATCATCATCGGCAAGTGGTTGACCGCGTTCGTCGATCTCGGTAAGCCCGTGTCCGGCGAGGTACATACCTATGCAGCGTGCGAACGGTTGGCTCCACTCCTCGTCGCTGATCTCGCCGCCCCTTGGATGCAACCAGAGGAGATCCTTGACCCCGTTGTCACCGAGCTGGCGTCCCTGGAAAAAGTTGCGTTTCCGGAATAGAGGATGCTCGCGGCGCAAGCGGATCAGACGCTCGACCCAGGCGCGCAGCTCCAAGTCGGTCGCCGTGAGGTTCCAATTCATCCAGCTTGTGGCATTGTCCTGGCAATAGGCGTTGTTGTTGCCGCCTTGGCTGCGGCCCATCTCATCGCCCGCGAGCAACATCGGCACCCCTTGCGAGAGCAGCAGGGTGGCCAGGAAATTCCGTTTTTGCCGGGCGCGCAGGCTCAGGATCGCGGGATCCTCGGTGGATCCCTCGGCGCCGCAGTTCCAGCTACGGTTATGGGTCTCGCCATCGCGATTATCCTCGCGATTGGCTTCATTGTGCTTGCCGTCATGGCTCACCAGATCCTGCAAGGTGAATCCGTCATGGGCCGTGATGAAGTTGATGCTGGCGGAAGGGCCCCGGCGCCGGTAGAGATCGCTCGAGCCCGTGAGCCGGGAGGCCACTTCACCAATCACCCCCGCGCTTCCTTTCCAATACTCGCGTACCGCATCGCGGTAACGACCGTTCCATTCGCTCCAACCGGCCGGAAAATTGCCGGTTTGGTGGCCGCCGGCGCCGAGATCCCAGGGCTCTGCGATGAGCTTGACCTGGGACAGTACGGGGTCCTGCGAGATGAGGTCGAAAAAGCCCGCACGCGGGTTTACCGCGTCTGATCCCCGGGCGAGCGCCGCGGCGAGATCGAAGCGGAAACCATCGACATGCATGTCCAGCACCCAGTAGCGCAGGCTGTCCATGATGAGTTGAAGCACCCTGGGGTGCCTCGTGTCGAGCGTGTTTCCGCAACCCGTATAGTCGACGTAATAGCGCGGATTATCCTGCTTTAAACGGTAATAAGCGGAGTTGTCGATTCCCCGGAAACTAAAGCTGGGTCCCAGGTGGTCGCCTTCGCCGGTATGGTTATAGACGACATCCAAGATGACCTCGATGCCGGCCGCATGCAGGGTTTTGACGAGGGTTTTGAATTCGTTCACCTGTCCGGTGGCCAGATAGCGTGACTCGGGGGCGAAGAAGCCGATGGAGTTATATCCCCAGTAGTTACATAAACCGTGTTCCATGAGACGGCGATCATCGACGTAGCTGTGCACGGGCAAGAGTTCCACCGCGGTAACGCCGAGCCGCGTTAAATACTCGATGACCGGCGCCGACGCGAGGCCGGCATAGGTGCCTCGTAGCGCGGGCGGGACTTCGGGATGCTGAACGGTAAACCCCTTGACGTGCAGCTCGTAGAGGATGGTTTCGTGCCAGGGGACTCGTGGGGGCCTATCGCTGCCCCAGGTGAAGGCCGGATCGATGACCGCGCACCTGGGCATCGCGTCGGCGTTATCGCGGCTATCCAGCGAAAGGTCCGCGTCCGGACTAGCGGCGTTGAAGCCGAAATGCGCGTCCGTCCATCGCCACTGACCCACGATGGCCTTGGCGTAGGGGTCGAGCAGCAGCTTGTGGGGGTTGAAGCGGCGCCCGCGGTTCGGATCATAGGGACCGTGGACACGGTAACCGTAGAGGAGCCCCGGGCGCGCTTCCGGCAGATAGGCATGCCAGACCTGATCGGTCTGTTCTCGAACGTCGAGCCGTGCCACCTCGTGCGTACCTTTCGGATCGAAGAGACAAAGCTCGACTTTCTCGGCATGCTCGGAGAAGAGCGCGAAATTGACTCCTCGCCCATCCCAGGTGGCGCCTAATGGGTATGGCCGGCCAGACCAGATCGTACGCGTTTGCATATCCCGTTTAATCGAACGAGGTCACTTTGAAATAATACTTCCTGGCGGTACGACTAATAATGGCCAACCACCGTGGAGACTATCATACCCATGGACCAGCACCTTGAGCGCTCGCGAAGCGACGAGGTCAATTCAAGTTGAGATTTACTGAGTCCGCCGGGTAAACTAAATTGATGAAACCGTGGCTTTATTACAGCGCCGCCGCCTTGGGGTTCTGGGGCGTGTGGGGAGTGCTCGGGAAGCTCGCCGCGAGGACTCTCGCGCCCTCGAGCTTGATGCTACTGACCTACGCCGGGATCGTCGCGGTGTTCCCGCTGATGCTGATGCTGTTTATGCGTTCTTTCACGCCGCGTTTTGATTCCATCGATTGCGTCTACGCGATCGCGAGCGGCGTTTTCGCGGGCCTGGGGTTCCTGTTCTTCTACCTGGCCTTGAGTACGGGGCAAGTCGGGCGAGTGGTGGTCATCACCGCAACCTATCCCATCGTCACCGTGTTGATCGCCGCGTTCCTACTGGGGGAGCCGATGTCGTTGCGGGCGCTATTGGGAACGGCTCTCGCCATCGCTGGAATTCTCATCCTTTCGACGTGATCGCCATGCGTCGGTGGCATGGCCGTTCCCTGCTGCGCGATTATGGCTCGCGATCCTAAGCCGCTCCTGCGGGCTTTGCGGGCGCGGGCCTGGGTCATTG
>JBIMKC010000222.1:0-2775 GCA_043673925.1 Chromatiales bacterium
GAGGGAAGGCAACCTAGGAAATCTGTTGACGGATGGGCTTGCGGTTGATTATGGAAGGGAAAACGGGAAGGAAAACGGGGAAAACAGGGACGCACAGATAATTCGGAAAAGGTGTGCGTCCCCTTTGACCTCGTCCCCTTGTTGAGCGCGCGAATTGGCGGCCGGGGACTGTGGCCGATCTCAAGGGGAAGGGCCCCTGGACATGCAAACACCCGCCTCCCTTTACCAACGCGCACCCCGAGAGATGCCCCATAAACTAGGCCGTAACGTCGCGTTGGGCGCTCGATGGGTTCACGAGCTCGGCTCAGCCTTCCGGGCCTTCGCGACGGCTTCGGCCCAGACCGCTCCGGCGGCCCGGCCCTCCGCCTGCGCCATCTCCTCGATGTCCTCTCGGAGGTGCAGCAGGAGATCTCCGACGTGGTTGCGCGCCGCGTTCACCGGCGCCAGGAGGTCCGAGAGGGTTGCCTGGTTGCCCAGCTCGTCGGCCGCGAAGCGCTCGAGGGCTTCGCTCTGGAGCTGGAGCAGATCGCGCTGTAGCGAGATCACCGGCGCGAGCGCCATGCTCGCGGAGAGCTCGAGCTCTACGGCCTTCCGCTCGACCTCGGCCACGCGCAGCATGTACGCCCCGAACAGATCGTCCGTCCGGGCTTGCCTGCGTTGCCGCCACGCTCTCCCGAGGAAGATCGAGCCGCCGACGAGCGCCCCGAGAACGCTCAGCGTGTTGGCGAGGTCGTTGACGCTGTTCTCCGTGATGATGGATTTGTCTCGGTTGACGAAGGCGATCGTTCCGGGATGCAGCTCGAGCCGCTGCGGCAGCGCGAGCAAGGAGCGGTTCAGGGGAGGCTCGACCACGTGCGCGAAGCGGGAGGTGAAGGCAGCGTCGAGGAAGCGCGCGACGGTCTCGGGGGATACGCGCTCGTGGCAGACCAGGAGCAGCCGTGTCCCCAACGTGTGCAGGGGCGCCGGCGGCGAGGCTGGATCGGTCCCGTACGCGAACCCGGGAATCACGGTGTCCACCACGAAGGGGCGCTCGATCTCCCTAGCCAGGCCCTTCTTCGGATCCGCGCTGACCAGCGCCGACAAGCGGAAGGCATCGGCGAAGGGGAGCGGCTCGAGCCGATATTTCCCCGAGCGCACCAGCTTCTGGGCGACCTTCGACGGCACGGTGGCGAGGTCGAAGACGGCGTCCGGCAGCGCCTTGCGATCGCCGCGCTCGACGAGCGCCTCGAGATCAGCGAGCTCGAGCGAGCGGACAGCGACGCCTCCGGTCGCCGCCCCGTTTGCGAGGGGCACCCCCGAGAAGGCAAGGACGGCGACGGCCAGGCCCTCGGTTGCCGCGTCGTGCGGACCGATGTCGACCACGCGTCCGCGCAGGCCGGCGAGGCTCGCGCCGACCGATCCGGCGTGCTCCTCCTTCACCAGCAGATGCAGGGCTTCGACGTAGAGCGGCGCGACCTGCCGGACGTGCGGGTAGCGCTCGATCCGGTACGCGCCGGACACGAGCGCGAAGTCGATGCTCCCCGAATCGACGCCCGAGAGCTCGGCCTGCGTGCCCGCCTGCTCGACGACCTCCACCTCGGTGCCGAGCGCCGAGACCTCGCGCCCGAGGGCGCGCGCGACCACGGCGCGACTGGTGCCCTCGACTCCGGAAGTGAGGGTGACGCGCCTGGCAGGCGGACGGGTGCTCGTGACGGCGACCCAGATGGCGGCAGCGAGCGCTATGAGCCCCAGCGCGAGGGCGAGCCGTCCGCCTCGACGCCGGTGTGCGTCGCTGCTCACCCGCGTGCCCGACGCCGCACGCCCCTCATTCGCTGAGGAGTCGAGGCGCCGATCGAGACGACCGCAAATCGCACCTCGAGCGCCTACTGCCCGGAACGATCGAGCGCACGCACGGCGTCGGCGATGTCCCGGCAGAGGCGTGCGAGCGCGCGGCTGTGAGCGGCGGCGAGCGCATCGTAGCCGCCCCCTCCTGGACGGCCTCGCGCACGCTGGTGCGCCGCGTCTCCGTTCTGCCGTCCTGCGCCCGGCGCACGGTCCAGACCGCGTCCAGCACGGTCGCCTCGCCCGGCGCCGATCGGAAGCTTTGCACCTCGATCGCGACGCGATAATCGGCGTCCGCGCTCAACGCCTGCGGAAACAAGGTCACGCGCGGCGTGCCGAGCATCGCGACGAGGTTCTCCGAGATCACGCGGGCAATGTTGTTCTGCAGCGGTGACGCCCAGCGATTGAACTCGTCCAACTGCACCTGGTTCGGGCCCGTGCTCACCACGATCTCGGGGCGGTCGACCTCGGCGGGTATCGACACCGGTCCGACGGCCACGGAGAGGTTGGATGACGTCGCGGCGGGCGTCGCGGTGCCGCTCAAGGTGTAGAAGCGCGACGGCGGGGACGCGCACCCGGCCGCGAGGGCAGCGAGGGCGCAAAGGGTGGCGATGGCGGCTGCTCGCTCCAGAGCGTCCCGTCGTTGTCGAAGGTGGCGTTGCGTTTGAGTGTAATGACGCAGTGGATGACTCGCAACACGGGCACGAGCACCTGGGGTTGTGAAGCGCAGTCGAAGTGGCTGCGAACAGCCCGCCGCCGGGCATGAATCGAGAATTCCATAGATCATTCACTCGTCCTCCGTCGCTTGCGGTGGGCATCTTTGTTGTCGTGCGCCAGCCTTGGTGGCCTACGGTCCGATCAGGGCTTTCAGGCGCTTCAGCCGTGCCACCATCTCGTCTTTCATGCCGCCGCGGCCGATGAAGCGCTTGAGGCCCGCACCGATGCCCGCCACTT
>JBIMKC010000223.1:0-2768 GCA_043673925.1 Chromatiales bacterium
CTAACTAGCAGTACACTAGATTCGGTGCTTCACCTTGATCCGAACCATACCACCACTCGATCTAGCATACGGCGATGGCGATTGCGAGCAACGCAGCAGAGCGTAAAAGCCCCGGCCGAGTCAGACAGTTCGCCAAAAAACTGTTGGTGCAAGCCGGTACTTTTATCAGTCTCGCGATCGTGTGTTTCGCGCTCTGGGTCGTATACCGCACGTAAAAAAAAATCGAGCTGGCCGAGGTCCTGGAAAACTTTCAAGTGCTACCCTGGACATCGGTTTACTGGCGCTCGGGATTACAGCCGCCAGTTACGTGGTGGTGACGGGCTATGATGTAGTTGCCCTAAACCACATCAACCGTCCCTTGTCCTATCCGCGCGCCGCGCTTGCGGGTTTCCTCGCCTCCACTTTCGGCAGCAATCTCGGCTTCGCGATGGTCACCGGCGGCGCCATCCGCTACCGCCTCTATTCTCAAGGCGGTTTATCCGCGGTCGAGATCGCCGGGATCAAGACCATGCGCGCGCTGACCGTGACCTTGGGGATCGGTTTTATCCTCACCCTCTCACTGCTGTTCGGGAGCGCCGAAGCCACGGCATTTTCCCCGCCTCTCGGAGTGAAGCGTACCCTAGGCGCGGTGATGCTGGGCCTGGCCGTAGTCATCATCTTCGCCGGGATGATGCTGCTTTTCTCGAGCGCCGTTCCGGCGCCGGCGGGACGCCTTGGCTTGCTAAGAGAGGCGGCTCCGCTAGCGCTGGTGGAGGTTTTCCACGCGCTCGCGGGCGCCGGCCGGGATCGGGCTCGTGATCCTAGCGCGCGGCTTGTCCCTGCGTCTCAGCGCGGCCTATCGTTTGATCGCCGTTCTGCTCGCGCTGGGTATCGTGGCCTTTCTTCTCAAAGTGGCAGTACAGCATAAGATTGATGCGGTCCGTTGTTGTGCTGCAACCCTTTGAATAAGGCGGGATCGCAACTGATTTGTAGTAGTCTGATGTTGTAGCTTGAGCAAGTAACATCCATACACTACAGTAGACGGCAATAGAGAGCCGTGAATGCACGCATGAGTAAGACCGTCACCGTCAACGCCTTCTTCGATCATGATGCCCGCGTCTGGGTCGCGAGCAGCGACGATGTGCCCGGCCTCGTCACCGAAGCCCACACCATCGAAGCGTTGTCGGAAAAGCTCAAGGTTATGATCCCCGAATTGCTCGATGCCAATGGCCTTGGCGACGGTGACGATATTCCATTTCACTTGTTGAGCGAGCTTACCGCGGTCGCCCCCCGGCGCACCGCTGGATGAAAAGCTTTACCCCAGGGTCAAGCAAGCGCTCAAAGAAACCGGATGCTACAAGGCTCGGGATGGACGCGGCGATCATGAGATATGGTTTAGCCCCATCTCAAAGAGGCATTTCGTGGTCGACCCTAGCCCGCACCGTCCAGTCTATCAGCGCTGCCTGTCCGGGTGCTGAATATCTTCGCGTTCATCGACTCGACCACGCGGGTGGTGTGCGCTTGGCTCAGGTGTGCATAGCGCTTCACCATCGCCAGCGTCTTATGCCCCAGCACCTCGGCGATCTCGGCGAGCGTGGCGCCGTTCATCGTGAGATAAGAGGCGGCCGAGTGCCTGAGGTCATGCCAGCGGAAATCAGCGATCCCCGCGCGCTTCAACGCGGTCTCGAAGGGTGTACGCAGGTCTATGGGAGAGTTGCGCTTGCGGCCGGGGAATACCAAGCCGGTGTCGATGCGCCGCGCCTTCGCGCGGGCCTCCATCAGCTCGAAGGCATGCCCCACCAGCGGCAGCACGCGGATCTCGTTGTTCTTCGTTTCGAGCAGCGTGATCGCCCGCCGCGCGATATCAACTTGGTCCCAGCGCACGTGGTTGTTGCCGGCCGAAGACAGACTTAGTTGTTTCGGGTGAGTGTCCCGCCAGTGTCCCATCTATGAAACGGCTTAGCGGGAGGAGGGCGACAACTGCTTGATTTTCCTGGCTCCCCGGGACGGACTCGAACCGCCGACCTAGTGATTAACAGTCACCTGCTCTACCAACTGAGCTACCGGGGAATCGGGTTATGCTACTGACGGGTGCTGCACCGGTCAAGCAAGAGTCTTTTCCAATTTTGTATGAGTCTGAACGTGGGTATGTGTTTCCAACGAGGTATGAGTCTGAAAGGTAGTGTTTGGGTCGATCATGGCAGCCAGGGTGATCGACATGAACGAAACGCGACTCACTCTAGCACTTCGTTCAGACTCAAACCTCGATTAGAATTGACTGCAAGGATCTTAGCCGAGCGCGCGTTGCGTGATGAGCGCGCGTAGTGCGCGTTGCCGCGTTTGATCGATCGGAAAATTCCAAAGAAATAGCGCCCCGAGCGCCATCAGTACGCCCGGCAACCAGCCGTAAACCGCCATGAGCGCGAATTCGGAACTGGAGGTGTGCGTGCTAGCGGCGGCGGGTTCGAATCCGAAGTACGCCGGGAGCACGGTCGCGAATAAAACCCCGAGGGCGATGGCGAATTTGTAGGTCATCGCCCAGATGGCGAAATAGAGGCCGGTGCGCTGCCGGCCCGAGGTCACGGTGTCGTGATCGACGACATCGGCGACGATGGAGTTCGCCAGGAACAGGATGGACGCGAAGCTGCTGCCGCGGATCGCGAGCACGCCGATGAGCGGCCAGCCTTCGCCCTGCCCGTGGAAGGGCAGGAGCAGGCTCCATATTCCAGCCCAAAGCGCCGCCAGGCACAAGGCGCGGTGTTTGCCGATGCGATCGGAGATCCGGATCC
>JBIMKC010000224.1:0-2765 GCA_043673925.1 Chromatiales bacterium
CTTAGTGATGCCGCACTTCGCGAGGAGCTCCAAGTCGGCTTGGACCAGCTTAGGAAACCAGGTGAAATCACTTGCCATAACTTTAAAGTCCCCCGCGGCGAATCGAGGCTAGCTTTTTTGTTGATATTATTGCCCTAACCTAGTGGGTTTCAAGGTATTAATACAGAACTACTATACTATAATGAGTGGCGCTCTAGGAACCCGTGGCGTATGCCGCTGACCGAAACACACCCAGCCGTCCGTCCGCCGGCCCCAGCACGGCCATTACAGACCGGACGGCAACCGCTGTCGTTCGGACTCAATAAACCCCTCATCGTCGGGATCGTTACCGCGCTCCTGGGCATCCTGGCGACCGTCGCACCCTGGATTGCCGGCACGCAGACCGATCTTGAAAGCGCGGCGGGTTTAAGGATCCTTTACGGCCTGCGCGGGGTTCGCGAACCCCCTCGGGAGGTCGTCATCGTGTTGATCGATCAGACGACCCTCGACGAACCCGACTTTCCCGACGTTCTCGGTGAATGGTCGCGGGCATTACACGCGCAACTCCTGCGGCGGCTGGAAGCGGCCCGGCCGGGAGTTGTTGGCTTTGATTTTCATTTCAATAAGGCGCGCGATGTGCGCGGGGACCGCGAGTTTGCGCAGGCGATTAAGGACGCCAGGAATGTAGTCCTGATCGAATACCTCATCCCGGCGCGGTCGCGCGCGCTTTTGCCGGGCTCCATCGAGATCACCGAACGCCGATCGCGGCTTCCCATCCCGCCCCTCGCGGACGCCGCGGCGATGGTCGTACCGTTCCTGCTACCCGACGGACGCGATCTCGAACAATTGGTGCTGCGCGATCCGGCGAGCGAGAACTTGCCGACCCTTCCCTTGGCTGCCTTGCTCGTGTATTCCAAACCACACCTGGAAACGCTCGCGGCCTTGCTACGCGCCACGGCACCTGCCCTGCCCGAGATCGCTGGTCAGCTCGCGCAAATCAACACCCAGCGCCTCACGACCCTCCCTCACCAGTTGCATACACTGTTTGCGCGCTATCCCGAGCTTGCGGATCACCTCAATGCCGAATTGACGCACCGGGCGAACCTCGAACCACAAACCCGCGCCGTGCTCATGGCGCTTATCGGCGCCGTGCGCACGCTCGAGGCGCGCCACATCGACTATTACGGTCCGCCGAGCACCGTGACCACCGTCCCCTATCAATGCATCATACAGGGGGGTTGCGACGCGTTCCCCGCGGGACGCTTCTCGAGCCTGCGCCAGAAGGCTCTCTTCGTCGGTTTTTCCGACCGGCGGCACGGCAGCGTGATGGATCGGTTTCCCACCGTCTACGGAAATTTCAGCGGCGTCGAGATCGGCGCCACCGCCTTCGCCAACCTATTGGAGCGGCGTAGCCTCCGCCCCTTGCCGGTGCTGTGGCATCTGTGCATCGTGGCTCTGTGGGCGGCACTCCTAGGCCGCTTGGCCACGACAGCCTCGACCGGATTCGCCATGTGCGGGATCCTCGCGTTGAGCACCGCATACAGCAGCGCGGCTTACCTCGCCTTTGCCCACTATGGCCTGTGGCTGCCGCTCGCGGTTCCGATCGCCATTCAAACACCGCTGGCCGCGGCCGTCGCACTCCTGCGCGGGTATCTCGAAGAGCGGCGCGAACGCGCGCGCAACGAGCACGAGCTGGCCCGGCTCGAAGACGGGTTACGCATACACCTCCCGCGTCAGGTCGTGGACAGCATCGCGCGGAATACTCCCGAAATCCTCTCAAGCGGCCAGATCATGTATGGCGTCTGCATCCATTCGGACGCCGGCCAGTTCACTCTCTTGTCGGAGACCATGAAGGCGGTGCCGTTGCGCACCCTGCTGAACGGCTATTACGAACCGCTTTTCGACGCGGTTAAAAAGCATGAGGGCTGGGTATCCGATGTGATCGGCGATGCCATGCTGGCGGTGTGGCCGACCGCGGCGCCCGAACCCAAAGCCAAGCGCGGCGCGTGCGATGCCGCCCTGGAAATCATCCGTGCCGTCGGCGCGGCCAATCCGCACTGCCTGCCGACGCGGGTCGGCATCCATTGCGGCGAGCTCGTTCTCGGCAATGTCGGCGCACGCGGGAGATTCGAGTACCGCGCCGTCGGGGAAGTCGTGAACAAGACCGAACGCATCGAGCGGGCGAACAAGCGCTTGGGCACCCGCATTCTTGCCTCTTACGATGTGACCTCGGGGATCGAAGGTCTCCTCACCCGCGAGGTCGGTTCCTTCTATCTTCCCGGAACGAGCCGCGCGGTGGTCCTGTGTGAGATTGTCGATCCCGAGATTTCAACCCTGGGATCGACCGAGCAGAAGCATCATTACTTCAACACGGCGCTGACGGCGTTCAAGCTTCAGGATTTCGACCAGGCACGGCAGATCTTCGAGACCTTGCTGAAGGAATTCGGAGACGATGGGCCGGCGCGGTTTTATCTCGATCTTTGCCGGCAATTCGAGATGGTTCCTCCGCAGCCACCGTGGACCGGATGTGTGCGGCTTTAGGATGCTGGCGTACTCAAGGGATGTGTACTATGCTCACATTCGAGTCGGCATCCGTGCCGACAACATGGTGGGTTTCGCTAACCCATCCTACGGTCGAGGGGGGCTTCGGATCACGACGATGCGGGGACGTTGGAAAGTGCTCTTGGCGATACCGGGGATCGTATTGGCTTGCTCCTCGGGAGCGCGTGCGCAATCCTGCGAGCCCGCCGCGGCCAGCGTGATCTCGGTACAGGGGGACGTGGATG
>JBIMKC010000225.1:0-2649 GCA_043673925.1 Chromatiales bacterium
ACAGAGTATTTGATTACAAATGTATATGGAGCCACTGAAGTTAAATAACGCGCGTTTTCATGCCGTTTCTTTTTTGTGTGTCTTGTATTAACTGCAACGGCTCATCGCCGCCCAGTCCCTCGCGTCGACGGCTGGCCCGACGACATCGCCGGAGATCTTGACGCGTCCCTCCATGGCGCCGAGCCAATCCGAGCTGGAGGCCCGACGTTGAGGCGGAATCACCTCGGCGACCGGCTGGCCGAAGCGTGTGATCAAGACGGGCCGGCCGGTACGTTTCACACGCTGGAGGATCGCAAGGCAGGTCGCCTTGAACTTCGACACCGGGATGCTTTCCATGGAGAGCACGCTAACATGGTCAGAAATCATGGTCAAAGGCACTGCGCCCCAATCGCCCGCGGCGAGTTGGTTGCGACTGCCGTGACGAGGGGCGTCGAATGAGGAGGCGATAGGTATGATCGAGAACGGCTTCAAGACCTACATCGTGTCCGGCGGCAGGGTCGACTTCATGCGACCGTGGACCGAGAAGGTATACGGCATCCCCAGCAATCTTAAAACGGTATTAAAGGAGCAACCCCATAATACGTATTCCTCAGCGAACCATCGCAGCCATTTTCGCCGCCCTGCTCTCTTTGGCGGCGCTCGAAATTCAAGCCCAGGGCAAGGTGACCTCGGCCGACCCCTTGCCGTCATGGAACGATACCGGGCCCAAGAAGGCCATCGTGGCCTTTGTGGAGCGGGTCACGAAGAAAGGCTCGCCCGACTTCGTTCCAACCGTCGAGCGCATCGCCACCTTCGATAACGACGGCACGCTCTGGGCCGAGCAGCCGATGTATTTCCAGGGGCTGTTCCTCTTTGACCGGGTCAAGGCGCTCGCGCCGCAACATCCCGAGTGGAAGACGAAGGAACCGTTTGCCTCGCTGCTCAAGGGAGAAATGAAAGCCGTGGCAGCAGCCGGCGAAAAGGGCGCGATGGCGATGATGGCCGCCACGCACACCGGCATAACCACCGAGGAGTTCAGCAAGACCGTCTCCGATTGGATCGCCACCGCGAAGCATCCGAAGACCGGGCGCCTTTACCGCGATGGTTTATCAACCAATGCTCGAACTGCTCGCCTACTTGCGCGCGAATGGCTTCAAGACCTTCATCGTCTCGGGCGGGGGCATCGAATTCATGCGCCCGTGGACGGAGAAGGTTTACGGCATTCCACCCGAGCAGGTCGTGGGCAGCAGCGGCAAGCTGAAGTTCGAAATGCGCGACGGCAAGCCGGTGCTGATGAAGCTGCCGGCGGTTGACCTGATTGACGACCACGAAGGCAAACCTGTCGGCATCCAGAGCCATATCGGGCGACGCCCCATCGTCGCCTTCGGCAACTCCGATGGCGACCTGCAGATGCTCCAGTGGACGACGGGTGGGAGCGGTAAGCGGTTCGCGTTGATCGTCCATCATACCGACGCCGAGCGCGAATGGACCTACGACCGTCAGTCCCATATCGGCACGCTGAACAAGGCGTGGGATGAGGCCATCGCCAAGGGCTGGACGGTCGTGGACATGAAGGCAGACTGGAAAAAGGTGTATCCTTTCGAGAAATAATGCGGGCTATTTCGATTCTTGCGTTCGCGCGAATACCATCCAACCCGCCTGCCTCGAGGCGTTCGAGCCCATCAACAAACCGCAGGAGAAACCCATGCAACGTGTCCTAGCAGTCGGCCTCTTCGCGCTCGCGAGCGCTGCAATTTCAGGTGTCTGCGACGCCCAAACCGTAACCTTCGCGGAACTGGCGCAAGCGCTCCAGGTGCCGCAGGATCAGTTCGCCAGGTTGGAGAATGGCGAGATCATTTCTTATGAGATCGCGGAGAAATCGGACAAGGAGCTTGCCATGGGCGTCGCGACCACCCTCTCGGCACCGGTGGGGACGGTCCTCGGGCGCATCAAGAAGTTCGATCTGGCGGAGGTCGACACCTACATCCTCGCCAAGGGCGATATCCCGGCGACGGCAGGGATCGAGGCATTCCAGGGTTTCGCGTTCAAGGACTCGGACGAAGCCGAGGATTTTCTGAAGGCCGGGCCTGGGGACCGGTTCAACCTATCCGTGGTGGAGATCGGTCAGCTCAAGGCGGCGCGGGAAAAACCAGGCGGGCCGGGAAAGCAAAGCTCGATCGATCAGGCATCGCGGCAATACCGGGAGTTCCTCTTACAGCGTTACAAAGCGTACCGCGGATCCGGACTGGCCAAGATCGGCCCCTATGCCCGCGATGGCGGAACCGCGGATCCCTCGGCCGAGCTTCGCCTCGCCACGACCTCGAACCAAGTGCTCGCGAGGTACTTTCCGAAATTCCACAAGGCCTGGCTGAATTATCCGGCCGCTTTACCTCAAGGGACCGAGGAGAAGTTCCGCTGGCTCAACCGCCGGCTCGACGACCGCCCCACCGCCACCTTGGTGCACCGTCTGTGGCAGACCCTCGATCGGGGTGCGGTCTTCGCTTCACGCGAATACTACGCGGGACATTCGTACAACTCGAGCCAGCTCGTCGTGGGGATGTTGCCATATGGTGATAAGACCGCCGTGTTCTACGGGCAGCGTATGTTTACGGACCAAGTGGCGGGCATCGGTGCGGGCCTCAAGCGCTTCATCGGCCGCGGCGGCATGAA
>JBIMKC010000226.1:0-2635 GCA_043673925.1 Chromatiales bacterium
TATCTAAATACCATCCCACCCTCGAAGGAAGAACGCTCGCCGGGGGATGCGGCGATCGAATGGCGGATCCGATCCATCATCCGCTGGAACGCGATGGCGATGGTGGTACAAGCGAACCGGGACAACCCCGGGATCGGCGGCCACATCGCAAGCTTTGCCTCCTGCGCCACGCTGTATGATGTGGGGTTTAACCATTTCTTTCGCGCGCCGAGCGCGCACCACGGCGGGGATCTGGTTTATTTTCAGGGTCATTCGGCGCCCGGCCTCTATGCGCGCGCCTTCGTCGAAGGAAGGCTCAGTGAGGAGCAATTGCGCTACTTCCGCCGCGAGATCGCTGGGAAGGGCCTCTCATCCTATCCTCACCCGCGGCTGATGCCGGACTTCTGGCAATTCCCGACCGTGTCGATGGGGCTCACGCCCATCACGGCCATCTATCAAGCCCGCTTCATGCGCTATCTTCACGATCGCGGGCTGGTTGACGGAAGCGATCGTAAAGTCTGGGCTTTCATCGGCGACGGCGAGATGGATGAGCCGGAATCCTTGGGCGCGATCAGCCTCGGCGCGCGCGAGCGGCTCGACAATCTCATCTTCGTCATCAACTGCAATTTACAGCGGCTCGACGGTCCGGTGCGCGGAAACGGCAAGATCATTCAAGAGCTCGAAGCGGTTTTTCGCGGCGCCGGTTGGAACGTCATCAAGGTGATCTGGGGCTCTTACTGGGATCCGCTCATCGCGCGCGACACCGGCGGTCTTTTGCTCAAGCGGATGGAGGAGTGCGTGGATGGCGAGTACCAGGCATACGCCGCCAAGGGCGGCGATTATGTACGCGCGCATTTCTTCGGCAAGTATCCGGAGCTCAAGGCCCTGGTCGCGAATATGAGCGATGCGGATCTGTGGCGCCTCAACCGCGGCGGTCACGACCCCCACAAGGTCTACGCCGCCTACGCGCAGGCGGTCAAGCACGGCGGCCAACCGACCGTGATCCTGGCCAAGACCATCAAGGGCTACGGCATGGGCGAGTCCGGCGAGGGGCAGAATTTCACCCACCAGCAGAAGAAGATGGGCGAGGAGGCGCTCAAAGGCTTCCGCGACCGCTTCAATATCCCAATTTCGGATGAAGCCATCGCCGCGGCCCCCTTCTACCGTCCGCCCGAAGACAGCCCCGAGCGGCGCTATCTCGCGGAGCGCCGCCAGGCCCTCGGTGGGGATCTGCCCCAGCGCCGGCGCACGGCCCCGCAGCTTCAGGTTCCTGAGCCGCACGCTTTCGAGCCCCTGCTCAAGGGGACCGAGGGGCGAGAGATCTCCACGACCATGGCCTTCGTGCGCCTGTTGAATGCTTTGATCAAAGATCCAGCCATTGGCCGGCACGTCGTTCCCATCGTGGCCGATGAAGCGCGCACCTTCGGCATGGAAGGCATGTTCCGGCAGTTCGGTATTTACTCCTCCGTGGGCCAGCTCTACGAACCCGTGGACCACGGTCAATTGCTCTATTACCGTGAAGACCGCGGCGGGCAAATCCTCGAAGAAGGTATCACCGAGGCGGGATCGATCTCGTCTTGGATCGCCGCGGGGACCTCATACAGCAACCACGGCGTGCAGATGGTGCCCTTCTATATCTTTTACTCCATGTTCGGATTTCAACGCATCGGTGATTTATTGTGGGCCGCGGGCGATAGCCGCGCGCGTGGTTTTCTCATCGGCGGGACTTCAGGGCGCACCACGCTGGCCGGGGAAGGCCTTCAGCACCAGGATGGACATAGCCACCTGCTCGCGGCCAGTCTCCCAAGCTGCATCGGCTACGATCCGGCCTTCGCGTTCGAGATCGCGCTCATCGTGCAAGCAGGGTTGCGGCGCATGGTTGAGTTGCAGGAGGACATCTTCTACTACCTCACCGTGACCAACGAGAACTACGCTCATCCCGCGAAACCCGAGGGCAGCGAGGAAGGCGTGCTGCGCGGCATGTACCGGTTTAAGGATGGCGGGGCCGGCGGCAAGGTCCAACTCCTGGGCTCGGGCGCCATCCTCCATGAAGTCCTCGCCGCCGCCCGGCTGCTAGAACAGGACTTCAACATCGCTGCCGATGTGTGGAGTGTGACCAGCTTTACCGAGTTGCGGCGCGAGGGCCTCGAGTGCGAGCGCTGGAATCGACACCATCCGCAGGCCACGCCCAAGGTGAGCTATGTCAGCGCCTGCCTGAATGAACGATCCGGTCCGGTGATCGCCGCGAGCGACTACATGAAAGCCTACGCCGACCAGATCCGCTGCTTCGTGCCAAGGCGTTACGCCGTGCTCGGCACCGACGGTTACGGCCGCAGCGATACACGCGCCGAGCTCCGGGAGTTTTTCGAGATCAGCCGTTACTACATCGCCCTCGCGGCGCTCAAAACACTGGCCGACGAAGGCGGCGTGCCGCTTAGCGTCGTCATTGAGGCCCTGCGGAAATACGGCGTTGACCCTGAGAAACCGAGTCCCGTAAAGGCTTAAGCCGTGTCGTAGTAAAGTTCACGCATCCGTTCGCAATAGGCGATGACATTCTCCTGAGATAAGGCATAGTCTTTGAGAGGCGATGCGATCGGCGGAGCGATGATATTGGCGAGGGTCGCATAGGCCGCGGCATCGATCGAGGCCGGTGCCG
>JBIMKC010000227.1:0-2625 GCA_043673925.1 Chromatiales bacterium
ATTTACGCGGGAATCTTTAGACGGCAATGCCTATGACGGAAAAGATCCTGATCGTCGATGATGAGCCGGCGCTCCGGCAGATGCTCGGGTTGGCGCTGTCGGGAGCTGGCTTCGAGTGTACCGAAGCCGCGGATGCTGAAAAGGCCGAAACCGCGATCGCCGCCGGCGTACCCGGCCTCGTGTTATTGGACTGGATGCTCCCGGGGGTGAGCGGCGTCGACCTCGCGCGGCGCCTCAAGCGCAATGCACGCACCCGCGCCATCCCCATCATCATGCTCACGGCGCGCGCAGAGGAGACGGATAAGGTGCGCGCCCTCGACGTCGGCGCCGACGACTATGTCACCAAGCCCTTTTCCACCCGCGAGCTGGTCGCCCGCATCAAGGCCGTGCTCAGGCGCACGGCCCAGGAAGAAACACGGGATGCGATCGAGGTCGAGGGTCTGCGGCTCGACGTTAGAACGCATCGGGTTACGGCGCGAGAAGCCTCTTTGCAGCTCAGCCCGACCGAATTTCGGCTGTTGCACTTTTTTATTGCGCATCCCGAACGGGTTTACACCCGCGGCCAGTTGCTCGATCAGGTGTGGGGAAGCAACATCTACATCGAGGAACGCACCGTGGATGTGCATATCCGGCGGTTGCGAAAAATCATGGAGCCGCACGGATACGATCGCTTGATCCAAACCGTACGCAGCGTCGGCTACCGGTTCTCCGCCCAATAAGGGGATTCATACCGCCCCGCCGCCCGTGATGCGTCCGGACTTGTGGCGATTCTTGGGGGTCTCGGTAGTCTCCGGGATCATCGGCGCCCTCATCGATCAATTTTTCCTCGCCCTCTGGATCGGGACGCTGGGACACTTCGTGTGGCACTACCGCCGGCTCGTGCAGCTCCGGTTTTGGATCCCGCATCGCAAACGTCATCCCGCGCCCGATTCTCCGGGGCTCCTCGAGGATATCTGCCGCGCCGTGGACGTTCTGGGCGATCGCGAAAAGAAGCGCAAAAAGAAGCTTTCCGGTTACCTTAAGCAATTTCGGCACGCCACCACCGCCCTGCCGGATGCCGCTGTCGTGCTGGGAACGAACGACCAGATCGAATGGGCCAACCCCGCGGCCGCGGACCTGCTCGGGATCGAGTGGCCGCAAGACTGGCGGCAACGGATCACTAATCTGGTGCGGGATCCGAAGTTCACCGCGCTGTTCAACCACGATGCCAGTTTAACGCGAACCGCCGAACTCCCTTCGCCGCTTGATGCTGAGCGTATACTCAGTATCAGCGTCGTACCCTTCGGCGCGGACCAGCATCTCATGACCGCGCGCGACAACACGCGCCTGCACCGCTTGGATCAAGTGCGCCGGGATTTCGTAGCCAACGTGTCCCACGAGCTGCGCACGCCGGTGACGGTTATTCGAGGCTACCTCGAAATCCTAGTCGGTGATCCGGATCGCTGCCCCGAGGCCTGGCGTCCGATCTTGGCGCAGCTTGAGACGCAAACCCTAAGAATGCAAAGCATCATCGAGGATCTGCTGTTACTCTCGCGGCTGGGACAATCCGATAAGATCACGGATCCCCGCCCGGTGCAGGTACCCGAGCTCATCGGCGCTATTTACCAAGAGGCCCAGGCGCTCGCCGGAAAGCCGCGCCACATGTTCTCGCTCGAGATCGACCCGCTGCTAAGCATCCTCGGGGCAAAGAACGAATTGCACAGCGCCTTTTCGAACCTGGTCGTGAATGCGATCCGTTATACGCCTGAAGGCGGGGTGATCCGCATCCGCTGGTATGAAGACGCCTCGGGGGCGCATTTCGAGGTGAGCGATACCGGGATCGGGATCCCGGCCCAACACCTGCCGCGGTTGACGGAGCGGTTTTACCGTGTCGATCAGGGCCGCTCGCGCGAGAGCGGCGGCACCGGCCTCGGCCTGGCCATCGTGAATCACGTGCTAAAGCGGCACCAGGCGCGCTTGCACATCGACAGCACCGTCGGGAAAGGCAGTACGTTTCGCTGCGATTTTCCCGGCGATCTCATCGCGCTACCCACCGCGGATACCGCGATCGAATCCTTAAAATCGAATTAGAGGACGTCAATTAGTATCTCAACTGCGGTAAGCCCCCGGCTTGGCCGGGGGGACCCACCGAGGTTTGACCTGCACGCCGGTCTCGAACCATTTACATGTGTCCGCGTATACTTCCCTCTCGCCGGGAGTGTATACACCGGAGTCCATGGTTACCCAGGAATTTTACGAAAGTGCCCAGAAAACCGAGAACATCGAAGAAAAACGGCTTTGAATTTCCTAGCGCGGCCTCTGGCCGCAACCAAATGCTTTCCCTCACAATCCTGGACTGGTATAGGAATCGATGTAGGTTGACCATCGGGACAGTGGGAGTCGTAAAAGAGTTCATCCGCAAGCATGACGATCGCATTCACGGTGTGCTCTCTCGCTTCGACCGGATGCTGTCTCCAGGCTACCTTCCCATCATGTCCGGTTGGGCGATGGCACAATTTCTCAACGCTCTCGATCTGAACGGCAGCCGCCTCAAGCCGTTCTTGTTAGAGATCTCCGAACGCGTGAAAGACTATGCGGTTGCTATGGCTCAAAAGCATGGGCGACCGTTTCAGTATCTCGCGTCCC
>JBIMKC010000228.1:0-2609 GCA_043673925.1 Chromatiales bacterium
CTGGATGAGTAGTGCGCGCAGAGCGCCTGCACGAAGGCGTCGTAATGGAGAGGGTGGCCTACCTGCGGGGCCGGCGGCCTGTCCAGGTAGCACGTCGTCGCGAGATTGATGTTATCCATGTCCACGACGACGGCACAGCGAGCCTCAAGGCCGTAGCCGGTCGGTCCCCCTCGGGTCGCCACGGATCTAAGCTCGCTGATACAGTGCTCGACGAGCTTCGACGGATTTCGATGGGTCGTCGGCCCCAGCCGCAGGATCGACTTGAACGTGGGCGCCGCGTTTATGATCAAGACGCCTCCAGCTACAGTTTGGTTGTTGTAGTTGTGGACATGCTCGTGATGCGCTTCCAGATCGCGCTTTCGATTCTTCACCGCCTTTCGGTGTTCGGTCATGACGGCCTTGAGTTCGACTGCCACTTCGACGCTTGATGGCCGCATCCGAGTGATCGCGGTTCCCGGCTCTGGAGGTGCGTTGCCGAGCGGCGGAGCCCCGAGCACCAAGTCCACATTCCACTCGGAATGCGCCGCGATTAGCGTGAAGTTCAGGTCGTAGACCAGTGCCCCCGCCGCTGCCTTCGCGCGGACCTTGGGACAGTGAGTGATCAGGTCATCGAGAATCGCCTGGGCCAAGGCGTTCGAGTGCTTGTCGGAGCGTGAGTTGTATCCGTGCTCACGCAGGTGCGCCAGGAAGGTGCTCGGGCTTGGCATCCGGCTTAGCGCGCCTAACGCTCGACGAACTCGATGCTCGATTCATCCGGCACAGTCGAGAGGCGCTTCCGCGCGGTGTTTATGTACTCGGGTTCGATCTCGATGCCGATGGAGGAACGATACATCTGGATCGCACCCAGAGTGGTGTTTCCGGTTCCCCAGAAAGGATCGAGTACCGTGTCGCCCACGAACGAGAACATGCCGATCAGGCGACGAGCGAGCTCGGCTGGGAATGGGGCGGGATGGCTGCGCTGAATCTCGCCCGGGAGGTCTGTCCAGACTTGCTGGAACCAGCGACGATGGTCTTCCTTACTGATAAGCGACAGATCGCGCTGCTCCTGGGTCGGGTGGCGATACCCCCCTGGCTTCCTGAACATGAGAATGAACTCGATGTCGTTCTTTATGATTGCGTTCGGTTCATACGGCTTCCCGAGGAAGGTGGAACCGTTGCCGGCAACCTCCGTAACTACGTTGGCGATCTTGTTCCAGATGATCGGTGCGACGGGGTCGAACCCAATCTCTTGGCACTGCACCTGAATATACGCATGCAGTGGCTCGACTACGTGCCTTCCGTGGACCTTTCGAGAGCGGCATACGTCACCAACCACAACGCACATTCTTCCCCCTGGTACGAGTCGGTCGAAGCACTGTTTCCAAACCTTGGCGAGATCGGCCAGGAATACCTGGCGGTCCGCGATGTGCCCAAGCTGTGCGCCACCTCGGTCGTGGTGATACTGTTTGAGATCCCAATAAGGCGGTGAGGTGACGACGAGATGGATAGGGGCGTCCCGCGAAAAATCTCCAAGCTCCCGTGCGTCGCCCAGAAAGATCCGGTGATGGTTCTTGATCAGATCGGGTCGCCGCGCCCAGGCCCGCTCCTTGGCCTCAAACTTGTCTGGCAGAGCGGCCTCGGTGCTGGCCCGGGCGAAGAGCGGCAAAATAAGAGATTGCTGCTTCACGCGTGCTGATTTTCGATTAGACCGTGTGTGGCGGTTTCTTGCGCAAGACGGGGCGCTGTTGGTTCAGTAACGATAGGAAATTCAATGGGTCTTTGCAACAGGTACTGGTAACATTAGGAAATTCAATGGGTCTTTGCAACAGGTACTGTTGCAGTCGGACGGGCCGGCCGGTGGTTGGGTGGTCCGGGAGGGCGACGCCGCCCGCGGGAGCTTCGCGCGCCGATCGCGGAGCATAGGACCGGAAACATCAGTCGCACGATCGCGGGTACTCCCACCGGTGTTCCGCTCTGCGTGGCCCGTTATACTCCCAACCTCCTTAGCTTTCCGGCGCTTCTGATGTTGCACAACCATATCCTTATTAAAGGCGCCCGGCAGAACAATCTGAAGGGTTTTGACCTCAAGCTGCCGCTGAACGAGCTGATCGTGGTCACCGGTGTGTCGGGATCGGGGAAATCCTCGCTGGCGTTCGACACCCTCTACGCCGAGGGGCAACGGCGTTACGTCGAGACGTTTTCGCCGTACGCGCGCCAGTTCCTCGAGCGCATGGACAAGCCCGCGGCCGAGCGTATCGAGGGCATCCCGCCGGCGATTGCGATTGACCAGACCAATCCCGTGCGCACCTCACGCTCGACCGTGGGCACGATGACGGAGCTAAACGATCACTTGAAGCTACTGTTCGCGCGTGCAGCCAAGCTCTACTGTCGCGGTTGCGGCAACGGGGTGCGGCGCGACACCCCGGACAGCATCGTTAACGAATTGCTTAGGCGCGGCGTGAGCGGGGCTAACGCCCTCATTAGCTTTTCCGTCACGGTGCCGAAAAACTTCACTAGAGACGAGATCAAAGGCTTTCTCGCGCAGCAGGGTTACACGCGGATACGCGAGGGCGCGCAACTCGAAGTGATTCAGGACCGGGTGCGGTTGAATGGCGAGAATCGCGCGCGCA
>JBIMKC010000229.1:0-2607 GCA_043673925.1 Chromatiales bacterium
GCTAGAGCCGCCCGGATCGCCGGTCTGGGTCGCGCAAGACCCGGAACGAACGGCGTCCGACGATTCGAGTGCTTGCGATCGGGCAAGCGCCCGGCGGGCCGGCACTTGGCGGTCGTGTTCCTGGACCCGGCTTTCGGATATACTGCAAACTCATTCAATCGAAACTGGGTAACCAACATGACCTATAAAAAGACACTCGCCGCACTGGTCGCAGGAACGTTAACCGTATTTGGAGTCGGTGCTTATGCACAAAAACCGGTGGCTCCGGAGTCTAAGCATCAGCATGAGGCGCTCAAGCATGCCGAGGAGGCGGTAGCGGCCGGTAAACAAGGTCACGCGGATGTGCTCGTCGAGCATGCGGAGGAGGCGCAGAAGTATGCCATCATGGCCCAAAAGGAGTTCACCAGTTTTAAAATGCAAGAAGCCAGCGGGCACTTGGCTGAAGCCATCACTCACGGCAAGCAGGGGCATGCCGATGTCGCCACGACCCATGCGGAAGCAGCCCTGAAGGTTCTTAAGTCCGACTACTACCCCGACGATCCCGGCCAACCGTAACAGCAACGAAACCACGGCCCGCCCCCGGGCGGGGAGGGCCGTGCTACGGCTTGCAGTCGTTCCTCCGCGCCCCTTTCAAAGTTCCCCTAACAAGATCCGCGAGCCACCGGTCCCTATGCTCCCCAGGCGGTCTTGATTTTCTCGATCACCTCCCCAGGAATAATTGAGTCCCTAAGGCGAAACACACGAACTTGTTTCGTTGCCCTTAGACTATAGCAAAACGCCGCTCGGCTCGAATACGATAGGAGTGCGTCACAAGCTCCCCACGAGGGGCGCTTCCGGTCTCGTATGTCTCTTGGGTCGTAATTGCACAGCAACGTAATCTCTATGGCGGAGGAGGACATCACCCTGGGCGTGCTGCTGGTTAATCTGGGCACACCGGAGGCGCCGACGCCGCGGGCCGTGCGGCGCTACCTGGGCGAGATGCTCTCCGATCCACGGGTGGTCGAGCTCCCGCGCCTGCTCTGGTGGCCGATCCTCCACGGCTTTATCCTACGCCTGCGGCCGCGGCGCGTCGCGCCGGCCTATCGCAGCATATGGACCGATGAGGGATCGCCGCTGCTCGTGGTCACAAAGCGCCAGGCGATCGCGCTCGGGGCATCGTTGTGTAGCGCACTCGGCACCGGAGTCATGGTCAGCGCCGGGATGCGTTACGGGGATCCGTCCATCAAGGCAGCGCTCGATCGACTTCGCGCCCGCGGCATCAGGCGCCTTCTCGTCTTACCGCTCTATCCGCAATATTCCTCGGTCACGACCGGATCGGCCTTCGATGCCGTGGCGGCGGTGCTAAAGACCTGGCGTTCACTGCCCGAGCTGCGCGTCATTACCGGTTATCACGGCCATCAGCACTATATCGCAGCGCTCGCCGATAGCATCGCCCTGGCATGGAGGCGCCGCGATCCGGGGCGCAAATTACTGTTTTCCTTTCATGGCCTGCCGCAAGACTACCATCGCAACGGGGATCCGTATTATTCCCAATGTCTAGAGACCGCGCGTCTCGTCGCGGCCCGATTAGATCTGGCTTGCGACCGTTGGCTGGTCGCGTTTCAGTCGCGTTTCGGCCCGCGTGAATGGCTCCGTCCATATACCGATCACACCTTGCTGGAGTGGGCCAGGCAGGGAATCGATAACGTGGATGTGGTCTGTCCGGGGTTCGCCGCCGAGTGTCTGGAAACCCTGGAAGAGATCGACCTGCGTTACCGCAAGGCGTACCTGGACGCAGGCGGGCGCCAGCTTCATTACATCCGGGCGCTAAACGATGGAGCCGGGCACATTACGATGCTCACTAGATTGGTGCAAACGCACATTCAAGGTTGGCCTGAGCAGCGTAGCTCATAGGCGACGCGGGACTGCTACGTGCCGTGGAGACCCAGGTGTTTACGCCGACTCTGCCGGCGCGGCGCCGTTCCCCGTAACACAATCGTCACATCGATGCAGCGTGCTCGCAATGTTTGGTATACATAATGCTCGGTACAAATCCGTAATGGGATATTGCGAGAGCACTAACATGCAAGCGAAACCAGTCGAATACCGAAACCTCTGGCAACAACTCGTGCAAGAGATCGCTGACATTGAAGAGCTGATTGCCGATGCCCGTAAACCCGAGGATACACAAGCGCTGTGGTCATTGCACTTATTGCAATCCAACTTAAAGTTGAAGCGGCGCCAGCTAAAGCAACACCTCGTCGGCCAGCGTGCCTGACGGAGTGCGGTAAACCTAAGATCCTGTAAACGTCCGCTGCGCGGACCGTGGGCGGCTTCGCGCCTCAATAAACTCGCCTCCGGCAGTATGGCCGGGACCGAAGCATGCGCTGCCGCGACCGGCGCCGTGTCGGCTTCGGAATTCACGCCCCAAATGTTGTGAGCCGAGTGTTCACAGCGTAATCTATATTACCAACGTAACGATAGTCGAACCGGGTCCATGGCCCGATGGCTGGGTCCGGCGTATTCGTTGGTGTTATCTTTCCGGAGAGGTACCGAAGCGGTCACAACGGCACCGACTCGAAATCGGTTGGGGGCTTTGCCGCCCCACGAGGGTTCGAATCCCTCCCT
>JBIMKC010000230.1:0-2598 GCA_043673925.1 Chromatiales bacterium
AGAGTTCATGATCTGCCCTGGTGTTCAAGGAGTTCCGCAAGCGTCAGGGTCAATGCCGCGCGCCAGTCGGGCAGATGCAGGCCGAAGGTAGTGGACAGTCGCGTGCAATCAAGCCGGGAGTTGCGCGGGCGCCGGGCCGGTAGCGGATAATCGGCGGTGGTAATCGGCAGCACGCGCTGAACTTTCAAGGCGGTAGCGGGCTGCGCCGCGCGTGCCGCTGCGACGATGGCGGTCGCAAAGCCGTGCCAGGAGGTTTCGCCACCTGCGCTCAGATGGTAAGTGCCGCCCATGACGCGCCAGGATTGCCTGCCGGAAAGCCGCGCCAGGATTGCCGCCGTGGCGTCGGCAATCAGGCGGGCGGAAGTCGGCGCGCCGAACTGGTCGGCGACGATTTTGAGTTCCTCCCGCTCCGCCGCCAGACGCAGGATGGTCTTGACGAAGTTGTGGCCGCGAGCGGCATAGACCCAGCTCGTGCGCAGGATCAGGTGGTCACACCCCGCTTGCCCGATAGCCAATTCCCCGGCCAGCTTGCTGCGGCCATAGGCGTTGATGGGGTTGGGGGTGTCGTTTTCGGTGTAGGAACCGGACTTGGCGCCATCGAACACAAAATCGGTGGAGTAGTGAATCAGGAGCGCGTTTACCCTGCGGGCTTCTTCGGCCAGAACGCCGACAGCCGTCGCGTTGACGGTCATCGCCAGCGCTTCTTCCTGTTCGGCTTTATCCACTGCTGTGTAAGCGGCAGCATTGACGATCACATCCGGGCGGGTTTCGCTGATGAGCGCAGGCAGGGTTTCCGGCCGCGAGAAGTCGCACCGGGTGCGACCAACCGCAACAACTTCGCCCAGTGGCATGAGGTTTCGGGAAAGTTCCCAGCCCACCTGACCCGTCGCCCCTGTGACCAATAGCCTCATGCAAACACTTCGGCCTGGTGCAGCGGCAAACCCGCCTTGTCTTTGTCTGAAACGAGGGGGTCGCCTGCCAGCGGCCACTGAATGCCAATGGCTGGATCGTTCCAGAGGATGCAGCGCTCGTATTCCGGCGCGTAATAGGCGCTGGTTTTGTAAAGGAACTCCGCGCTGTCGGTGAGCACCACGAAGCCATGCGCAAAGCCCGGCGGGATCCAGACCTGGCGGTGGTTGTCCTCGGTGAGTTCAATGCCCAGCCATCGGCCGAAGGCGGGCGAGGATTGGCGGATGTCCACCGCCACGTCAAACACAGCCCCGCGCACCACCCGCACGAGTTTACCCTGGGGTTGGCGGATCTGATAATGCAGGCCACGCAGGACACCCTTTTGCGAGCGGGAGTGGTTGTCCTGGACGAAGGTCGCATCAAGCCCGGTCGCCTGGCGGAAGCTGCTGGCGTTGAAGCTTTCAAAGAAAAAGCCCCGGGCATCGCCAAAGACCTTGGGCTCCAGGATGAGCAGATCGGGGATGGCCGTGGGGATAATCTTCATGGGGCCTTCCCTTCCGCGAGCAGGCGTAGAGCCGGATGCCGGAGCCTCCGGCCAGGATGATGCCTTTGCGCTTCATGCGAACGATTGCCCATATTGGCGGGATATCCAGTGCCGATACGCCCCGCTGGTGACATTGGCGGTCCACCGCGGGTTGTCCAGATACCACTGCACCGTCTCGCGTATTCCAGTCTCGAAAGTCGCGGTGGGTTTCCAGCCGAGTTCGCGCTCTATCTTGCTGGCGTCGATGGCGTAGCGCCGGTCGTGACCGGGGCGATCCTTGACGAAGGTGATCTGGGTTTTGTAAGACTGGCCATCAGCCCGGGGCTGAAAGTCATCGAGAATGGCGCAAACGGTGTGCACGACCTCCAGGTTGGTCTTCTCGTTCCATCCGCCAACGTTGTAGGTTTCGCCCTGCTTGCCAGCTTCGAGCACCCTGCGGATGGCGCTGCAATGGTCTTTGACAAAAAGCCAATCGCGGATCTGCTGGCCATCGCCGTAGATCGGAAGTGGCTTGCCTGCCAGCGCGTTGTGGATGACGAGTGGAATCAGTTTTTCCGGGAAGTGATACGGCCCGTAGTTGTTTGAGGAATTGGTGGTGAGCACCGGCAGGCCGTAGGTTTGGTGGTAGGCACGCACCAGATGGTCGCTCGCCGCCTTGCTCGCGGCGTACGGGCTATTGGGCTCGTAGCGATCGGTTTCCGAGAAAGCAGCGGCATCCTTGGCGAGGGAGCCGTAGACTTCGTCGGTGGAAACATGCAGGAAGCGGAAGTTGGCTTTGGCCTCGCCCTCCAGCCCGTTCCAGTAGGCTCGCACAGATTCCAGCAAGCGGAAGGTGTCGACGACGTTGGTCTGGATAAATTCACCGGGTCCCTGGATTGAACGGTCTACGTGGCTCTCTGCGGCAAAATTAATGATGGCGCGGGGTTTGTGTTCAGCGAGCAGGCCGGAGACCAGGGCGGTATCCCCGATGTCTCCGCGCACAAACTTGTGTCTTGCATCTTCTTGCAGTGCAGCAAGGTTCGCCAGATTACCGGCGTAGGTGAGCTTATCGAGATTGATAACGGACTCGTCGTTTTGACGTAGCCAGTCGAGCACAAAATTGGAGCCGATAAACCCGGCACCGCCGGTGACAAAAACGCTCATTT
>JBIMKC010000231.1:0-2550 GCA_043673925.1 Chromatiales bacterium
CCCGCTAGTGCAAGAGTGGCTCCGCCTAGACTTTTGAGGAAATCTCTCCGTTGCGCCATAGGCCCCTCCCGCCGTGTGGTTAGAAGTATGCCCCTAGAGTCTAGCAAACCACTTTCGGTAGTGCTATGGATGACGCGGGCGGGATGAAGGTCCGTCAGCGGAGCCTGGACCCTTTAATGACATCTTCTGTTTACCTGCGCTCCTTTATCAGGTCTCGAATTTCCGTTAACAGCAGCTCTTCTTTCGACGGTGGCGGCGGCTCCGCAGGCGCTTCATTTTGTTTTTTCATAGCATTCATCGCTTTTATTGCAATGAAAATAGCAAACGCGACGATGGTGAAATCGAATACCGTTTGGATAAATTTACCATAGTTCAACATGACTGCGGGGACTTCCCCCGCGGCTGACTGCAACGTGATTGCCAGATCGGCAAAGTCGACACCCCCGACAAGAAAACCGATCGGAGGCATGATGACATCCTCTACGAAGGATGACACGATTTTTCCGAAGGCGGCGCCGATGATGATACCGACGGCCATGTCCACCACGTTGCCCCTCATCGCAAAGGCTTTAAATTCTTGCAACATGCTCATTGGTTTCCCCCTTAGGACTTTAACGTTGCCTTGTTTGATCGGTAACCAAGGCTGGGATCCTACTGTAACTTATTTTTAAAGAGTGCAGCGGCTGGCCATTTTGGATGAGTGTGCCGCTAGCCGATCAGCTTTTTATCCAACAGGAGGTTAAGCGCGAACCGCACGCCGAAGCCGGTGATATCACTCGGCACATGCGCCAGGCCGCCCTTGTGCGTTCCGCTGGAGAGATCCACGTGTATCCAGGGGATATCGCGCTTGACAAAGCGCTGTAGAAAGCGCGCCGCGACGATGTGATCGGCGATGCCTTCTTCATGGCATTGCTTGGTGTCCGCCACGGTGCTTTCGAGGAATTCATCATAGTCTTCATCGGCCGGAAACGGCCAGACGCGCTCACCGCTGTCGCTTCCGGCCGCGATTAAGGCTGGCAGGTGCTTGGGCCGATTGGTAAACACGCCGCTGTACGCATTGCCGAGCGCGCGCTTGCACGATCCGGTCAAGGTCGCAAAATCAATTATCAAGGCCGGCTTTTCGCCCGAGGCGAGCGCGAGCGTATCCGCCAATACCATGCGTCCTTCGGCGTCCGTGTTGATGACCTCGATGGTGGTCCCGTCCGAGGCCGTCACCACATCATTGGGTTTATACGCGCGCGGTCCGATGTGGTTGGTCGCCAGCGCCATCCAACAATGCACCGGGAAAGGGACTCGCAAGCGCGTCAAGGCGAGCAAGGTCCCGAGCGCCACCGCACTGCCTTGCATATCCTTGTGCATGCCGAGCATGAAGCTCGCGGGTTTGAGATTCACGCCCCCGGTGTCAAAACAGATCCCCTTCCCGACCAGCGTGACACCGCCCCGTTCGCGCTTGCGGGCCGGGTGATATTGGAGGTGGATAATACCCGCGTCCGGTTCGGGACTCCCTTGGGCCACGGCCAAGAAGGCGCCGGCTTTTTTTTGCGCGAGCGCTCGGGTGTCCAGGAATTCCATCCTCCAGCGGTTTTCCTTGGCGATCACCGCCACCCGCTTGCGATAGAGGCGCGGCGTCAACGCATTAGGCGGGAGACCGGTGAGGTAGCGGGCAAGATTATTACCCTCGGCTTCCGCGAAGGTCCGCTGAAACCCATCTTTCGCTTCGATACCGTACAAATGTACCAGTTTGAGCGCTTGCCGCTCCTGGCGGGAACGCTTGTAGCGAGGCATCTCCGCGATCGCCGCAAGCACGGCCGCCAGCAGCGCCTCGGCCATGCGTGTGGCCTCTGCGCCATGAAATCCCGCGATGACGATACCGATCTCGGACGGCCCGCTACGTAGCGGGTCCGCCACCAATCGGCGTGCGAGCGTCAGTAGATCGAAAGCGGCCGTCTTGTCCCCGACGCCCGCGATACATAGTTGAGATGCGATGCCGTTCGGCAGATTCAAGACCACGGGCGGGCGAGCCCGCTGCGGCTTTTCGGTTCGGCGGCATACACGCAGGATAAAATCACCGTAAGGCAACCTTGCGCAGGCTTGCTCGAAGTCCGCGGCCGGGAGCAACGCGATCCAGTGCTCTAGCGCATCGAGGGCCGTTTTACCGGGAAGTGTCTTATGTTGCTGGAGCTTAAGCGGGAACGGCATACGCGTCGTCTCGAATAGTCTCGAATAGTTATTGCCCTCAGTATACTTGAAGCGGATCCCCGTGCGCCTGGTAACACCGCCGAGCGGTGAACTAAGATCACGCATGAAGCCCGAGAGGTTTTGAATAAATGGAAAATCACCCCGACCCGGACCCCCAAGAAACCCAGGAGTGGATCGAATCTCTCGAGGCCGTCATCGAGCGCGAGGGCACCGGGCGGGCTCATTTTCTTCTGGAGAAGCTGGTCGAGAAAGCCCGCCGCTCCGGAGCCTATCTCCCCTATTCCGCCAACACCGCCTATCTAAATACCATCCCACCCTCGAAGGAAGAACGCTCGCCGGGGGATGCGGCGA
>JBIMKC010000232.1:0-2543 GCA_043673925.1 Chromatiales bacterium
GCCAGGATCATTCAGGCGGCGGGGCGCTGCGGCGTCGCGGGCCGGCGGTGGCGGTCGGATCGCTGCCGCCGCGTTCGGCCAGGCGGCGGGCGGCTTCGCGATCAATGAGCGCCTTGAGGCCGGCATGCACGACTGCCGTTTTTTCCTTGATGTGCGTTATTTTCTGGGCTTCGAGGAGAAGCTCGTCATCGATGTTGATGGTGGTTCTCATGGTGGGCTCCGATGCATATTATATGGTTGTAAGTATATGCATCAACCGCCGTGGTGTCACGCCACCAGCGCCTCACTCAACGCATCTAACATCCCGTTCAACTCCGCGCCAAACAGCTTGCGCGCCGCCACCACGCCGCCCCAGCCGCTGAAAGGCTGGTCGCGCATCAAGTCGGCGGGAGCGATCTCGCCATTGGCGGCGAGATAATCCCTGATGGCTTTGAGCCAGTTCATTTGCTCCTCGTTGAAATTACGGCCGGCCTTGATCTGGCGGCCGATCCATAAATTGAAGCGCTGCTCTATGCGCGCGGCGTAAGGTTCCAACAGATCCACTTGTCCGGTCGCGAAACGCACGAGGAAATGATGTCCGTGAGCACTTTGTCGCTGGGCGCGCCGCGCACCAACGTAGCGTGCAGGCGCTTGTAGGCTTGCCAGACATCCGCCGCGGTGAGATGGTGCGGCGGGTCCGTGAGGTTTTGTTGCCGTAACAGCTAAGAACGCCCGGAGCGTTGCCGCAAGCGTTGGATCGCCTGAAGTTGCGCCGCGGCCTCGGCGTACTCGGCCAAGGCCTTGGCGTAGTCGATCTCGGCGCTCCGATCAGAGAGCATTTGCTCGGCGCGCTGCTTCGCTTCCAGCGCCGCTGCTTCGTCGATATCGTGGGCGCGCACGGCGGTATCGGAGAGCACCGTCACCATGCGCGGCTGCACCTCGAGGATCCCGCCCGAGACGTAAAAGGCTTCTTCACTGCCATCGGATAGCCTGAGCCTCACCTCGCCGGGCTTGAGCCGCGTCAACAAAGGCGTATGCCCGGGCGCGATCCCCACCTCCCCCATCAGCGCCGGCGCGAACACCATCTCCGCCTGCCCGGAGTAAATCTCGGCCTCGGCGCTCACAATGTCGACATGGATGGTCATGGCCATAGCCGCGGTCGTCTAGACACGTTTCGCTTTCTCTGCCGCCTCATCGATCCCGCCCACCATGTAAAACGCCTGCTCCGGCAGGTGGTCGTATTCGCCCTCGACGATGCCCCGGAAGCCCTTGATGGTATCCTTCAACGGCACATACTTTCCGGAGCTCCCGGTGAAGACCTCGGCCACGAAAAATGGTTGCGACAGAAAGCGATGGATCTTGCGTGCCCGCGACACCGTGAGCCTGTCTACCTCGGACAGCTCGTCCATGCCGAGGATGGCGATGATATCCCGAAGCTCCTTATAGCGTTGCAAGGTCTTCTGAACCGCACGCGCGGCGTCGTAGTGCTCCTGACCTACCACCAGCGGATCAAGCTGACGGCTGGTGGAATCGAGCGGGTCCACGGCTGGGTAGATCCCAAGCTCCGCGATTTGGCGCGACAACACCACGGTCGCGTCCAAATGCGCGAAGGTTGTAGCGGGCGAGGGATCGGTGAGATCGTCCGCCGGAACGTAGACCGCCTGAACGGAAGTAATCGATCCGGTGCGGGTCGAGGTGATGCGTTCTTGCAGCTTACCCATCTCTTCGGCCAGGGTCGGTTGATAGCCTACCGCCGAGGGCATGCGACCCAAGAGCGCCGAGCACTCCACCCCCGCCAAGGTGAAGCGGTAGATGTTGTCGATAAAGAGCAACACATCGCGGCCCTCGTCGCGGAAATATTCCGCCAAGGTGAGACCCGTGAGACCCACCCGCAGCCGGTTCCCCGGCGGCTCGTTCATTTGGCCGTACACCAGCGACACCTTGTCGAGCACCTTGGATTCCGTCATCTCGTGATAGAAGTCATTGCCCTCGCGGGTACGCTCGCCGACTCCCGCGAAGACGGAATAGCCGCTGTGTTCGATGGCGATGTTGCGGATGAGCTCCAGCATGTTGACCGTCTTGCCCACGCCTGCGCCGCCGAAGAGCCCGACCTTGCCACCCTTCGCGAAGGGGCAAATCAAATCGATCACCTTGATCCCGGTCTCCAAGAGATCCGTGGTCGGCGAGAGCTCGATGAATTTCGGGGCATCACGATGGATAGGCCAGGTCACCTCGGCGCCGATCGGCCCCTTCTCGTCGATGGCCTCGCCGAGCACGTTGATGATGCGTCCGAGCGTCTTTTGGCCGACCGGAACGGAGATCGGGGCCTCCGTATTGGCGACCTTCAACCCGCGCCGCAAGCCATCGGTCGATCCGAGCGCAATGGTGCGTACCACACCGCCTCCAAGCTGCTGCTGTACCTCGAGCGTGGTGCCGCTCTCCTCCACCAATAACGCGTCGTAGATTTTGGGCACGGCCCCGCTCGGGAACTCCGCATCCACGACCGAGCCGATGATTTGTACAACCTTTCCGATACTCGCCATTATTAGTCCTCGCCTCTTAAA
>JBIMKC010000233.1:0-2525 GCA_043673925.1 Chromatiales bacterium
TTCGATATTCTTTTTAAAGAAGGCCAGCGCCGCTATCTCGAATCGCTCAACGCCTATGCGCGCTCGATGGTGCAACCGGCGTCGCGGCCGGACGTGGATGCGATCTTCGGGCTGCCGCCGACGGTGGCCATCGAACAGCGCACCTCGCGCGGCGGACGCAAGAGCACGGTCGCGACCCTCACCGAGATTTATCACTTCCTGCGCCTGCTGTTCGTGAAGCTCGGCACGCAATACTGTCCCGAGTGTAAGGTTGCAATCGAGGCGCAAACGGCGGAGGCGATCCTGGCGCGCATCATGTCTGAGCATCGGGGCCAAAGGGTTCTGGTGCTGGCGCCGCTGGTGACCGCGCGCAAGGGCTATTACACCGATCTCGCCAAGTGGGCGCTCGCCAAGGGCTTCGAGTTTCTGCGCGTGGACGGCGGCATGACGCCAACGAATAACTGGCCGCGGCTGGCGCGCTTCAGGGAACACAACATCGAACTGCCCGTGGGTGAAATCCCGGTGACGCCGAAGGGTGAGAAGGAATTGCGGGTGGCTCTCAACCGCGCGCTCGACCTCGGCAAGGGTGTGCTGCAGATCGTCTCTGCCGGCAATGGTCGCGGCAAGAAAACCACCACCTTTTCCACCAAGCGCGCCTGCCCGAGCTGCGGCCGCGGCTTCCCCGAGCTCGACTCGCGGCTGTTCTCCTATAACTCCAAGCACGGCTGGTGCGAGCGCTGCTACGGCACGGGGCTCTTGATGAGCGGCTTCGATGGCAAACAAACCGGCGAGGAAATCTGGTGGAACGACTGGTGGGAAGGCCAGGAACGTGTGTGCCCGAGTTGCGAAGGCACGCGGCTCAACCCCACGGCGTTGGCCGTGCGATTCCAGAACCGGTCGATTGCGGAAATCGCCGCGCTCTCGGTCGAAGCGGCGAAGAAATTTTTCGACAAGCTCAAACTGCGCGGCCGCGGCGCCGACATTGCGCGCGATATTCTGCCGGAGCTCGCCTCGCGGTTGCAGTTCCTGAAACAGCTCGGGCTCGGTTATCTGTCGCTCGATCGCTCCGCGCCCACGCTCTCGGGCGGCGAAGCCCAGCGCATCCGGCTCGCCTCGCAACTCGGCTCGAACCTGCGCGGCGTCTGTTACATCCTGGATGAGCCGACGATTGGATTGCATCACCGCGACAACTTAAAGCTCCTCGACACGCTCACCGCGCTCCGGAACAAGGGCAACACCGTGGTCGTGGTCGAGCACGACGAAGACACGATACGGCGGGCGCAGCACCTGATTGACCTCGGTCCGGGTGCTGGTAAGCTCGGTGGGCGTATCGTCGCCGAAGGATCACTAGCCGAGCTCACGCGCACCCCCGAGTCCGTCACCGGTCGCTGCCTGGCGCATCCCTTGAAGCATCCGCTGCTGCCGCACCGGCCATGGCGCAGGAATGACCCTGCATTCGAGATCGTCGCTGCCTCGATGCATAATCTGAGGAAACTGCGCGCCACCATTCCGCTCGCGCGGCTGGTGTGCGTCACCGGCGTCTCGGGCAGCGGCAAGAGCACGCTCGTGCGTCACGTACTGCACGACAACCTGAAGCGCGCGCTTGCTACACGCGGCCGGGCGAGTTTCGTAGGTTGCGAGGAGATTCGCGGTTTCGAGGCGCTGCGGAACGTGCTTGAGGTGGATCAGACGCCCATCGGCAAGACACCGCGCTCCTGCCCCGCAACCTACGCCGGCTTTTGGGATCAGATTCGGAAACTCTACGCCGAAACCAAAGAGGCGCGGCTACGCGCTTACGGCCCGCCGCGGTTTTCGTTCAACCTCGCCGGCGGGCGCTGCGAGGTGTGCGAGGGCCGAGGGATCAAAACCATCGAAATGAGTTTTCTGCCCGACGTCACCGTGGCGTGCGAGGTCTGCAACGGCGCGCGCTTCAACGTCGAGACCTTGGCGGTGCGTTACCGCGACAAGACCATCGCCGAGGTGCTGGCGATGAACGTGGACGAGGCGGTCGAATTCTTCCGCGCCCACAGGCGCATATACCGAGCGCTGCAACTCCTACAGGACGTCGGTCTCGGCTATCTCACGCTCGGCCAGCAGTCGCCCACGCTCTCGGGCGGCGAGGCGCAGCGCATCAAGTTGGTGACGGAACTAGCGAAGGCCAAGACCGAGGAGTCCGGCGAGCTGCCGCTCGCGAACGGCAATTCCAGACGCGCAAAACCAACCTCCACGCTCTACGTGCTCGACGAACCCACCATCGGTCTGCACATGGCAGACGTGGGGAAACTGATCCGCGTGCTGCACCGACTCGTCGCGGCGGGGAATACGGTAGTCATCATCGAGCACAATCTCGACATCATCGCCGAGGCCGACTGGCTGATCGATCTCGGCCCGGAGGGCGGCGCCGGCGGCGGGCGCATCACGGCGCAGGGTACACCTAGAGAGGTGGCACGCCTGCGCAAGCAGTCGCACACGGCGAAGGCATTGGCGGAATTTCTGAATTCGCCACGGATGTTACACCGGCCTCAGAGCTTGTGAATAAATCGTAG